>NZ_JBFAIP010000016.1:0-124214 GCF_040654775.1 Streptomyces sp. NPDC050636 | reverse complement strand
GGCTTCCTGAAGAAGGGAACCCGTTCGGCAGGGGTACAGCGACAGTACTCCGGCACCGCTGGGCGGACGGAGAACTGCCAGGTCGGCGTCTTCCTCGCCTACGCAACCTCATCCGGCCGGACACTGATCGACCGCCGGCTGTATCTGCCCACCTCCTGGACCGATGACCGCGAACGCTGTCGCCGGGCCGGTATCGACGACGAGGTCGGCTTTAAGACGAAGGTCGTCATGGCCAAGGCGATGGTCCGCCGTGCGATCGCCGACAAGATCCCGTTCCGGTGGGTGACCGCTGATGCCGCCTACGGCTTCAGCAAGGGCTGGCGGTATGAACTGGAGCAAGCCGATGTCTTCCACGTCATGGCCACCACCCGCCATGACACCGTCGTCACCCGCTGGGCCCTCGACCACCCCGTCCACGACCTGTTCACCGGCCTGCCCAGACAGAAGTGGAAACGCCGCTCCTGCGGACGCGGCGCCCACGGACCGCGGGTGTTCGACTGGGCGCGTGTCGAAGTCCGTCCCTGGCACCGCGAGGACCGCCGACACTGGGTTGTCGCCCGCCGCAGTGTCAGCCGGCCCGAGGAGATCTCCTACTACATCGCCTACTGCCCGGCCGGCACCACCCTGGACGAGTTGATCCATATCGCCGGCAGCCGATGGGCCATCGAAGAATGCTTCCAGACGGCGAAGCAGGAGTGCGGCCTGGACGACTACCAAGTCCGCCGCTACCCGGGCTGGCACCGCCACATCACCCTGGCCATGGCCGCACACGCCTGCCTGACCGTCCTACGGGCCCGGGAACTCGATGCCGACAAAGCAGAAACGGATCCTCCCAGATCATCCACCTCAGCCTCGCCGAGATCAGACGCCTGATCACCCGCCTCACCCACCGCCAACCCGCACCCGTCGACCACATCCTGCACTGGTCACAGTGGCGCCGAAAGCGACAACACCAGGCCCGCATCAGCCACTACACACGACGCGGACACAGTCCATAGAACTACCCAGCCATCAGCACAAACACCGTTGCAGTACTAGGACTTGTCCGGCCGATCATGTGACTACTTCGCGTCGAGGTCGTTGATGTGGACATGGGGCGGGGTGATTTGACCGATGCTGAGTGGGAACGGCTGCGGCCGTTCCTGCCGGTCAGCAACCGGCGTTGTGGGCGGTGGCGGGATCACCGACAGGTGATCGACGGGATTCTGCACCGGGTGCGAACCGGTGTGCAGTGGCGTGACCTGCCAGAACGGTTCGGCCCATGGAAGACCGTCTATGAGCGCCATCGCCTGTGGTCCGCCGACGGTACTTGGGAGCGACTGCTCCAGCAGGTCCAGGCCGCAGCCGATGCGGCGGGTGAGATCGACTGGGACATCTTGGTGGACTCCACCATTGTCCGCGCGCATCAGCATGCGGCCGGCGCCCGCACCGATCCGCCGCCGGCCCCCGCGTCAAAGGGGGCCGAACTGGCGGAACACCAGGACGAAACGCCGTGGCAGAGCCTGGTCGCGCGCCTGGTGGAGGTGGTGCTTCAGGTGAGGGCCTGGGCCGCTCACGGGGCGGGTTCACCAGCAAGCTCCACCTGAGCGCGGACGGCCTCTGCCGCCCGCTGCCCCTGATCGTCACCGCAGGCCAGCGGGCTGACTGCACCCAGTTCAAGCCCGTCCTGGAGAAGATCCGCGTGCCGCGGATCGGGCCAGGAAGGCCCCGCAAGAAGCCGGACAGTCTCGCGGCCGACAAGGCTTACAGCAACGGACCGTGCCGCGAGTACCTGCGGCGCCGTGGTATCCGGCACACGATCCCGGAGAAGACCGACAGCCAGGCCGCCCGCCTACGCAAAGGCACACGGGGCGGACGGCCACCCGGCTTCGACGAGGACCGCTACAAGCAACGCAACACAGTCGAGCGGACGATCAACCGCTTGAAACAGTCCCGGGCCGTCGCCACGCGCTACGACAAGCGCGGCTACGTCTACCTCGGCACCGCGACAGCGGCAGCCCTCACCATCTGGCTACGAACTTGATCGGCCGAACAAGTCCTAGGCGGCGGCGAGGGCGATCTCCGTCGACTTGATCAGGGCGGTGACCGCGGAACCGGCGGCCAGGCCCAGGTCCGCGACCGCGTCCTTGGTGATGGCCGCGGTCAGCTCGCCGCCGTCGACGCTGACCTTGACGCCGGCCATCGCGCCACCGGTGGCGACGTCGGTCACCGTGCCCGGGAGCTGGTTACGGATGCTCAGCCCGTCGACTGCGCCGGTGGCGAGGGACACCTCGGTGGACTTGATCAGTGTCCGTACCGCGGAACCCGTCGTGAGGCCCAGCTCCTCGGCCGACTCCCGCGTGATGGCGGCGGTGATCTCCTGGCCGCCCTCCAACCGGACCTTGACGGTCGCCATGACTTCGCCGGGCGTGACGGCGGTGACGGTGCCGGGGATCTGGTTGCGGATGCTCAGGCTCATGGGAACGCCTCACCTGCGGAATGGAATGTCGGGATTTTTCCCGTCATATATGCGCCACTTTAGTCGGGTGGCGGTGCGCGGATTCCCATTGACATACGGGACGAGTACCGGCCCGGTCGACCCTTTGGTACTTCCTCTAATGCCCCTGGCGTCTGCCATATAGATTCGCCTTATGAATTGCAAATGCGAGACGATCCCGCCTATCTTGTCGCGCATGCAGTCCTACACGATCGGCCAGGCAGCGCGTCTGCTGGGCGTCAGCCCCGACACCGCCCGCCGCTGGGCGGACGCCGGCCGGGTCGCGACCCACCGCGACGACAGTGGCCGGCGACTGATCGACGGTCGTGATCTGGCCGCTTTCTCGATCGAGGTCGCGAACAGCGGCGGTGACGAAGACGCCTCGTACACCTCCGCACGCAACGCCTTCCCGGGCATCGTCACCGCCGTGAAGCTCGGCGATGTGGCGGCTCAGGTCGAGATCCAGGCCGGCCCGCACCGCCTGGTGTCGCTGCTGACCCGGGAAGCGGTCGAGGAACTGGGCCTGGAAGTCGGCATGCAGGCCACCGCCCGCGTGAAATCCACCAGCGTGCACATCGACCGCACCTGAGACCGCCGCAGAGACCGCATCTGAGGGTTACACCGGAAGACCGCACCTGAAGACCGCATCCGAAACACCGCATCCGGAACACCGCGGAATCACCTCCCCCCACGCAGCAGCGTCGCCGTCCCCGGCGCGGCTTTTTCCCCATCCGCTCGGGTGGCATCCGTCGCCCCGCGTTCGAAGGAGTCCCGCCCATGTCCCTTGTCTTCACCCGTCGCCGCGCCGCCGCCGCGATCGTGACCGCCGCCCTCCTCGTCCCGCTCGCCGCCTGCGGCGGCAAGGATGACAAGAAGGACAGCGGTGCGCAGAAGTCCGGCGACACCCCCAAGGCGCAACTCACCGTGCTGGCCGCCTCGTCGCTGACCGATGTCTTCGCCAAGGCCGGTGCCGCGTACGAGAAGGAACACCCGGGCACCAAGGTGAAGTTCTCCTTCGCCGGGTCGCAGGAACTGGCCGCGCAGGTCAAGGCGGGCGTCCCCGCCGACGCCCTGGTCACCGCCGACACCAAGACCATGGACGGGCTGACGGCGGACGCCGGCACGCCGACCGTCATCGCCAAGAACCGCCTCGTCATCGCGACCGGCGAAGGCAACCCCAAGAAGATCCACAGCCTCAAGGACCTGGCCGACAGCAAGCTGAAGGTCGTCCTCGCCGCCCCCGAGGTGCCCGTCGGCCGCTACAGCAAGCAGGTCCTGGACGTCCAGGACCTCGACGTCAAGCCGGTCTCGCAGGAGCCCAACGTCCGCGCCGTGCTCAGCAAGGTCGAGCTGGGCGAGGCCGACGCCGGACTCGTCTACAAGACGGACGCCGCCACCGCGCCGGACAAGGCCGATGCCGTCGACATCCCCGACGCGCAGAACGCCGTCGCCTCCTACCCGGCGGCGACCCTGAAGACATCCAAGAACGCCGAGGCCGCGGCCGCGTTCGTGAAGTGGCTGAGCACGCCGGAGGCACAGCAGATCCTGCGCAAGGCGGGCTTCCAGAGGCCGTAGCCACCCTCGCGTGCCGCACGGGTCTGTCCGGCTCGGGGGAGTGGACAGCCCCGTGCGGCCCCACCGTACGCAGGCACTCCCGTACGCACGCAGGCCCGGCCCGCCCGATCCCAGGACCCCGATGAGACGACGACTCCGCTCCCTTGTCCGGACTCCGGCGGGAGCGACCCATACGCCCGGCACCCGCACGCCCGCCGCCCTGGCCGTGCCCGCGCTCGTCGCGATCGCGTTCCTGCTGATGCCGCTGATCGGCATCCTGGCCCGCACCAACTGGAGCGACCTCGACACCCACCTGAGCAGCCCCGGCGTCATCGAAGCGCTCAACCTCTCGCTGCTCGTCTCCTTTTGGGCGCTGGGACTCTCGCTGCTCCTCGGCGTACCACTGGCCTGGCTGCTGGCCAGGGTCAGCTTCCCCGGCAAGGCGCTGGTCCGCTCGCTCGTCCTGCTGCCGATGGTGCTGCCGCCGACCGTCGGCGGTGTCGCGCTGCTCCTCGGATTCGGCCGACGCGGACTGCTCGGCCCCTGCCTGGAGGACACCTTCGGCCTCACACTGCCGTTCCACACCTCGGGCGCGGTCGTCGCGGCCACCTTCGTCGCGATGCCGTTCCTCGTCATCAGCCTGGAAGGCGCCCTCGCCGGACTCCGCCCCAGATACGAGGAGACCGCGGCCTCCCTGGGCGCCTCGCCCGTACGTGTCTTCTGCACCGTCACCCTCCCCATGGTCGCCCCCGGCCTCATCGCCGGTGCCGCGCTGACCTGGGCCCGCGCGCTCGGCGAGTTCGGCGCCACCATCACCTTCGCCGGCAACCTGCCCGGCACCACCCAGACCCTGCCGCTCCAGGTCTATCTGCTGCTCCAGGACTCCCCGGAAGCCGCCACGTCCGTGTCCCTGCTGCTGCTCGCCATCGCCATGGCCGTGCTGGTGGCCCTGCGCGGCCGCTGGACGGGTGGCACCACCGGGCGCACGGCCCGCTCCGCACGCCCGGCCGACGACAAGGACCTGCCGGCGCCACCCGCGGTGGAGCCGCATGACGCCGACGAGCAGCCCCTCGCCCCGCAGGAGCGCTGGCCGCTGCACGCCGAGGTCACCGGCTTCAACCAGCTGACCCTCGACGCCGATCCGGGTACCACCATCGCCGTCGTCGGCCCCAACGGCGCCGGCAAGACCACCCTGCTGCGTGCCCTCCTCGGCCTCACCCCGCGCGCCCGCGCCACCCTGCGTCTCGGCGGCACCGACGTCACCGACCGGCCCCCGCACCGCCGCGGCGTCGCCTGGGTCCCGCAAGACGGCGCGCTCTTCCCGCACCTGTCCGCGCTGACCAACACCGCGTACGGGCTGCGCGCGCACGGTGTCCGGCGCGCCGACGCCCGCCGCGCGGCGCAACAGTGGCTCGACCGGCTCGGCGTCGGCCATCTCGCGCACCGCAAACCCGCCCAGCTCTCCGGCGGCCAGGCCCAACGCGTCGCGCTGGCAAGGGCGTTGGCGGCCCGCCCGCGCCTGCTCCTGCTCGACGAGCCGCTCGCCGCCCTCGACCAGACCACCCGCGCCCACGTCCGCCACACCCTGCGCCGCCACCTCTCCGGCTTCGGCGGCGTCTGCCTGATCGTCACCCACGACCCGGTCGAAGCGGTCTCGCTCGCCGACCGGGTGCTGGTGCTCGACGAGGGCCGCACCCTGCAGGACGCGCCGCCCGCCGATGTCACCCGCCATCCCCGTTCACCCTGGGTCGCGCGGATGCTCGGCCGCAACGCCTGGCCGGGCACCGCCCGCGGCGACGGCCTCGCGCTCACCGGCGGCGGTCATCTCGTCGTCGCCGACGGTCTCCCCGACGGCACCCAGGCGCTGGCGATCATCGCCCCCGAGGCCGTGTCCGTTCACGTCGGCAAGCCCGCGGGCAGCCCCCGCAACGTCTGGCGCGGAACCGTCCGGGAAATCACCTCCGCCGGCAGCCGGCTGCGCGTCCTCATCACGTCGTACGAGGCCCCCGACCTGGTCGCCGAGATCACCCCGCAGGCCGCCCTCGAACTCGGCCTGGCCGACGGCGTGCCCGTCTGGACCAGCGTCAAGGCCACCGAGGTCTCGCTCGTGACGCTCTGAGGGTCAGCGGTGTTCGGCGGCCGCCGGCTCCAGCACGAACACCGGAATCCGACGCGACGTCTTCTGCTGGTAGTCGTCGTAATCGGGGTACGCCTCGACCGCGCGCCCCCACCACAGGGCCTTCTCCTCGCCCGTCACCTCACGGGCCGTCATGTCCTGGCGCACCGGGCCGTCCTGGAGCTCCACCCGGGGATCGGCCACGACATTGTGGTACCAGACCGGGTGCTTGGGCGCGCCGCCCAGGGAAGCCACCACGGCGTACGTCCCGTCGTGCTCCACCCTCATCAGCGGGCTCTTGCGGATCTTTCCGCTCTTCGCTCCCCGGGTGGTGAGGACGACGACGGGCATCCCCCGCATCGTCGTGCCTTCCGTGCCTCCGGAGCTTTCGTACAGCTCGACCTGATCGCGTACCCACTGCGCCGGGCTCGGCTCGTACTCACCCTGAAGAGGCATGCTGCCCATCCCATCGTCGAAGTCTCGCGTCCCGTCGATCGCGGTACGCGCCAACTCCGTCGCCCACGACCGTCCTGACCATCGCTCAACGATCGCAGCGGACGCAATCTTCCCGGATCCACGCCGTGTCGGGAAACTGGACTTGTCCGCCCTGGGCCCATCGGTCCGGGTGCCTTTGCCGCATGCTGCCATGTCCTCACGATGCCTCCTCCATCCCGGCCCCTCCAGGCCTCGCCCATCCCTGCTCTACTCAAGCAACGATTACGGAGAGTAATTGGTTCCCTTCGTGCAGTCGACCGCAGTCGCATCGCCCTCCGGCACCGACCACATCCTCGAACACGGCGCCATCGGCACCGGTGACCTGGTCTTCTTCGTCGTCGCCGCAGCCGCGCCGCTGACCGTGACGGCCGGCGTGGCGCCGGTGTCGATCGGCATGGCTGGTCAGGCGGCGCCCCTCGGCTATCTGGTCTCCGGCCTGCTGCTCATCGTCTTCGCCGCGGGCTTCACCGCGATGAGCCGCTACGTCCGCAACGCCGGCGCGTTCTACGCGTACATCGGCCGCGGGCTCGGCCGCACCACCGGCGTCGGCGCGGCCTATGTGGCGCTCCTTGCCTACAACGCCATCGAGGTCGGTCTGCTGGCCGCCTTCGGCTGGTTCACCGAGTCCGGGTTCCAGGACCTGACCGGGGCCCGTGTCCCGTGGTGGGCCTGGGCGCTGGCGGGGCTGGCCGCCATCGGCGTCCTCGGCTGTCTCAAGGTCACCCTCAGCGCGAAGGTGCTCGGCGTCGCGCTCGCGCTCGAAGTGCTGATCCTGCTGGTCCTCGCGGGCGGAGTGGCCGCGCACGGCGGCGGGCCCGGAGGCCCCCAGTTCGGCGCGCTGTCCCCGGAGCACCTCGGCAACGCGGGCGTGGGTGGCATGTTCGTGCTCGCCGTCGGCGCGTTCATCGGCTTCGAGGCGACCGCGATCTACGCCGAGGAGGCGCGCCGGCCGGAGCGTTCGGTACCCCGCGCGACCTATGTCGCCGTCGGATTCCTCGCGCTCTTCTACACCTTCACGGTATGGATGATCCTCAACGCCTACGGGGCGGACCGGGCGCAGACGGTCGCGAACGGCCCCGGCGGCACCGACATGGTCTTCACGGCCACCCAGCGGTTCGTCGGAGCCTGGGCCGCCGACGCGATGCATGTCCTGCTCATCACCAGCGCGTTCGCCGCCACTCTCGCCTTCCACAATGGCGCCACCCGCTACTTCTATGCCCTCGGCCGCGAGGGCCTGCTGCCCCGCCGCCTCGGCACGGTCACAGCGCGGCACCGGTCCCCGGCCGCCGCGGTCATTCTCCAGTCGGCGCTCGCCCTGGCCGTTGTGCTCGGCACGGTGACCGCCGGTCAGGACCCGTACTCCGTGACCTTCCTCTGGACCAACGGCACCGGCATCCTGGGCGTCATGCTCCTGCAGGCGCTCGCTGCCCTCGCCGTGTACGGCTTCTTCCGCGGCGACCGCCGGGGGCTGTCCGGCTGGCGCGTGGTGGTCGCGCCCCTGCTGTCCTGCGCCGGGCTCGTCGTACTGATCGTGCTGATCTGCCGGAACTTCGCGCTGCTCACGGGAGCGTCGACGGCCGTCAATGTCGCGCTGCTGGCCCCGCTGCCGCTCGCCTTCGGCACCGGCCTGGTGATCGCGCGACACATCCGCCAACGGGACCCGCGGAAATACGCCCAGCTCACCACGGTGGACGCGGAGCGTGGCTGACACCGGCATCAATGGGGAACACACGGCGCCCATGTAAACGAACAAGTCCTATGTCCCTCCTGGCAGGGGACATAGGACTCATCCGTCAAGCGGGCAGGCCGTCCGTCAGGACACCAGCTCCGCCGACCGGCTGCTACGCCGGTGCTGCTCGGCCCAGTTCGTCAGCGCGGAAGTGCAGGCGTGGTCGAGATGCCGCAGACCGCTGATGTCGAGTTCGATATCCCGGTCGGCCGGCAGCGCCTCCAACTGGTCGAGGATCTTCGGCAGCCGCAGGAACGTGGCGTTGCCGACGGCGCGTACCTGCACCGGCTCCTCCTCGTCGTCCGGGGTGTGGACTTCGAGGTGGACATGGGAGGTTTCCCAGGCGGTCTTCGCGACGGCCACCAGGAGACCGATGAGGACGCCCTCGAACATGCTGATCGTAAAGATGGCGACGGCGGTGACCATCAGGACGACGGCCTCGCCGCGGTGCTCGCGCCACAGGGGACGCAGATCGCGCAGCGGGATGAGCTTCCAGCCCGAGTAGACCAGGATGCCGGCCAGCGCGGCGATCGGCACCACGCCCAGCGCGGCCGGGAACGCGGCCGCGAACAGCAGGATCCAGGCACCGTGCAGCACACGGGAGAGCTTGGTCTTCGCGCCCGCCTGCACGTTGGCGGCGCTGCGGACGATGACCGCGGTCATCGGCAGGGCTCCGAGGACTCCGCAGACGGTGTTGCCGGCGCCCTGTGCCATCAGCTCCTTGTCGTAGTCGGTGCGCGCCCCGTCATGCAGCCGGTCGACCGCGGCGGCGCTGAACAGGGATTCCGCGGAGGCGATCAGCGCGAAGGCGAGGACCGTGCCGATGACGCCGATGTCGGCCAGCCGGCCGATGTCGGCCAGGCCGGGCGGTTGGATCGCTTCGAGCAGGCCGTTGACCTTGACGCGTGCGACGGGCAGGTCCAGCGCCCACACCGCGGTGGTCGCGAGCGCCACGGCGACCAGCGGCGCGGGCAGCACCCGTGCACCGCTCTTCCAGCGGGGCCACAGGATCAGGATGGCGATGGTGGCGGCACCGATGGCGAACGCGGACAGCGCGCGCTCGGAGCCGATCGTGTCGGCGACCAGGCCCGGCAGGGAACCGATGTTGGCGAGTCCGCTGCCGGGCGCCTTGGTGTCCGTGAGGGCGTAGAGCTGTCCGGCGATCAGCACCAGGCCGATGCCGGCCAGCATGCCCTGGACGACGGCGACCGAAATCGCTCGGAACCAGCGCCCCAACTTCAGGGCGCCCATGGCCAGTTGCAGTAGACCGGCCGCCAGCACCAGCGCACCGAGCGTGCCGATGCCGTATTCCTTGACCGCCTCGAAGACGAGCACGGTCAGACCGGCGGCCGGGCCGCTGACCTGAAGGCTGCTGCCCGGGAGCAGACCGGTGAGCAGTCCGCCGACGATGCCGGTGACGAGACCCAGCTCGGCCGGCACCCCCGAGGCGACCGCCACGCCGACACACAGCGGGACGGCAACGAGAAAGACAACGATGGAGGCGGTGAAGTCCGCCCGGAATGACGTGAGTCGATTCATGATGTGCGCCCCGGCCTTACAGAGGGAGGAACAGGTCGGAGTCAGGCTGATGCGCTGCCACCAGGCCGGTGTGCACCTCGTAGAACCAGCCGTGCAGATTCACTTCGCCGGCGTCCAGCCGTTCTTGGACACAGGGGTAGCGGCGCAGCCGCTCCAGCTGTTCGCGCACATGCTGCTGGACCGCGGCGGAGACCGCCGGCTCCTCGTCCTTCGGCAGTCCGTCGGACAGCTGCTGGGCGAGCCAGTCGCGTACGGCGGGGACGCCGGTCAGATCCTCGCCGCGGATCTTCGCGCCGACCGCACCGCAGTGCGAGTGACCGCACACGACTATGTCGGCGACGCGCAGGACGCGCATCGCGTATTCGATGGTGGCGGCTTCCGAGCTGGCCGCCATGCCTTCCTGGTACTCGGGTACAGCGTTACCGGCCGTCCGCAGCTCGAACAGTTCACCGGGCTGCGCGCCGGTGATCAGGGACGGGATTACCCGGGAGTCGGAGCAGGTGATGAACAGCGCAAGGGGCGACTGTCCGGCGGCGAGCCGGCCGTACGTCTCCCTTTCCTCGTGCCGGTCAGCGATTCGGGCCGTCAGGCCCCGGGCATGCTGGATGAAGGTCTCCATGCGGAGGTCTCCTCCTGATAAGTGGTGCCATCTCTGGGATGGCGGGAACGTGCGATGTGCGGGGGGTGCTGGCAGGACACCCACGGCCGCGCTCAGCAGCGGAAGACGCAGTGCAGTACGGGGAGTTGGAGCGGTCTTGATGCGGCCGCGGCGGATCTGCGGGCCGAGGGGGGAGCCGAGGACGGCTCGATATCGCCCCGGTCCGCGTACAGCAGTCGGCCGATGGACTGCGGTGCGCCGAGCGCGGTTCGCGCGGTGCAGCGCGGCTGTGCGCGCCTGCCTTCGCGCTTGTCGCTGCTCCTGCTGTGGTCCTCTTCGTCGGCGTCATAGGCCGCGCTGACGGACGGAGGACCGCCCGTGGTCTTGAGGGCGGCGGACTTCAGGGCGACGGCCGGAAGCGCATCGGGGGCCATCGCCGTACCGCCCAGCAGAAACGCCAGCAGCAGGGCGAGCACGGTCAGCGGGATGCGGCACAGGCGTGCGCCCGCTATGCCCTGCGTGCCGTTGTTCTTCCGCATCCTCGCCCCCCGACGTGACCTGATATGGGACGGCCGGCCCGGTCGTGCCCCATGGGGCCGGCTCGTCGCGGTGGACCACCCAGATTAGGCGGATCATCCACAAGACCAAAGTGAATCTTTGACAAGACTAAAGATGCTCCAACAGTGAAGCATCCAGGTTTCCGGCGTGATAACGGAAAATGACGCCAAGTTTTGGGATTTCCGGCCTGAACTGCGATTGCCTGTCAGCCGTCATGACGCGCACCCCTGCTCCTTGTGCCCGGCCCGCTCGGTCGCGTCGGCTAGGGCGGGCGTGGTGCGCGCGGGCCGGGCGGTCAGCGCGAGTACGGGCACGATGGCCAGCGCGAGGATCCCGCCGGCGAGCGCCAGTACCGGGTAGCCACCCAGCATCACGACCAGGCCCGACGACATCCCTCCGGCGGCACCGGAGATCGCGATGCCGACGTCCACCAGCCCCTGCGTCGAGGCGCGGCGGTCGGGCGGCAGCGCGTCGGTGACCATGGCGGTACCGCTGATCAGTCCGAAGTTCCAGCCGAGACCCAGCAGGACCAGCGCCGTGGCGAGGACGGGTATCGAGTGCGGCGGTGCCACGGCGGCGAGGATTCCGGCGGCGAGCAGGGTCAGCGCGGACGCGGCGGCGACCCACAGCCGGCCGACCCGGTCGACGAGCAGGCCGGTGAGCGGGGAGGGCAGGAACATCGCTCCGACGTGGAGGGCGATGACCAGCCCGGCCGCTTGTGTGGAGTGCCCGTGCGCGCTCATGTGCACCGGCGTCATCGTCATGATCGCGATCATGACGAGCTGGGTGAGGACCATGACCGTGGTGCCGGTGACCAGACCGCGGCGGTCCGGCCGGTCGGCCGCCTCTGCTGTGCCGCTGTCAGCGCCCGGTGCCGGCGCGTCCTCCGCCAGCGCGCGGGCCAGCCGCAGCGGATCGGGGCGCAGCAGGCAGGCCAGGACGATCGCGGCCGACCCGAAGGCGACGACGGCCAGCAGAAACGGCCCGGCGAGGCGGGGAATGCCCCACCCGTGCGCCAGTTCTCCTGTGACGGTCACCAAGTTGGGACCGACGACCGCGCCGAGTGTGGTGGCGAAGAGCACCGTGCTCACGGCGCGGCCGCGGCGCGCGGGCGAGGCCAGATCCGCTCCCGCATAGCGCGCCATCAGATTGGTCGAGGTACCGGCTCCGTAGACGAGCAGGGCCAGGAACAGCAACGGAACGTTTCCGATGGTGGTCGCCGCGACGACACCGAGGCTGCCGAGCGCCCCGACGCCATATCCGAGCGCGAGTCCGGGCCGTCGGCCCCAGCGCTGGCAGATACGGCCGATGGCGACGGCACCGAGGGCGGCCCCCGCGGTGAACAGGGCGCTGGGCACACCGGCCAGGCCGGTCGAGCCGAGCATCTCCTCGGCGAGCAGAGCGCCGACGGTGATCCCGGCTGCCAGACCCGCACCACTGAGGACCTGGGAAAACACCAGCACGGTGAGAGTCCGCCGCTGCGCGGGGACTTCACGCGGCGGAGGGGTGCCGTTCCGAGCCCTCATGATTCCTTTCCCAGCTCTGTCGGATGTGTGGATGCGGCGGGCGGTTTCCGGTGGTCACGCCGCCATCGGTTCGAGTGCCGCGATATCGGTGAGTGACAGGCCCATCTGCGCATGCAGAAAGCGGACGATCGTCCAGTGCGGCAGCGCATCCTCGTCGAATGGCCCGAACTCCTGGCAGTACAACGGGATCCAGCGCAGTGCCTCTTCGAGAGCCTGCTCCCGGCCCGGTTCCTGCTGGTAGTCCTCGTAGGCGATGCTGCGGTGCTCGATGAAGAACCTGCCCGGCAGCCGTTCCTCGCACAGCGTGCGGTATTCGCGGGTCTGCAGTATGAGGTAGTGCCAGATCTCGTCGATGTCCTGCTCGACCGGCAGGAAAAGGCCGCTGAGCCGGTCGCGGTGCCGGGAGACGAGATAGAGATAGCGCAGACACTCGGTGACCTGGCGCTCCACGAACTCCCGTGGTGCATCGGTCTTTTCGGCGAAGTGCTCCACCGCCTCGGAGTGCAGCGAATCGCCGAGCAGCGCCTTGAGGTCGTCGGTGGATATCCGCGGCTGACTGGTCATGCTTCTCCTGTCCGGGTGAAGGGTCCGGATGAATGGTCTGGGTGTGTGGTCCCGGGAATGGTGTCCGGGGGTGCTGTCCCGGGGGTGCTGTCCGGGGGTGTTGGTCCGCGTGGCTCAGGCGTCGTTGGCGAGCCAGGCGTATTTCCCCGACTTCCCGATGGGGATATGCGCACGGTGGTCCACCCGGCAGCGCCGACCGGTCAGCTCCCGTATGGCGCTTTCCAGCGCCGCGGCCTCGGCCGGTTCGACGGGCGAACCGTTGAACGTCGTATAGGCCAGCCGGGCTTCGGCGGTGCCGGACAGCCGCAACTGGTGCACAAAGACCTGCGATGACACTTCGCTGACGCACCGGTCGAGGTCGCCCTGGGCGACAGGACCGTGCGGCGAGGCGAGCAACTCCTTTTCCCGGCCGCAGAATTGGGAGATCTTGGTGGCGTCGGGCGTACCGTCCAGCGTGCGGACACAGTCCCCCGAGCGGTACCGGATCAGCGGCATGTACGGATTGCGCACACTGGACACGATGAGCTGGTAGATCGTGCTTTCCGGGGCGACCGGGACGAGTTCCACGCTCATCTTGTCCAGATGCGGACGGTACCGGCCGCGGCGGTCGCTGAAGAAGAGATAGCCGAGCTCGGTACTGCCGAACAGGTCGATGATCGGGCACACGAAATGCTGTTCCAGGAAACGCCTGACGTTCACCGGGGTGTATTCGTAGGCGTGGATGATGCTGGCGGGCGGCGGGAACGCATCCCACAGCCCCCACTCGCTCACCTTTCGCAGCAGATGCGCCAGGTGATAGCTGGAACAGTCGAGGTGGTACCAGCCGCGCGGGTGCGCCTGCGCGGCCGTCCGGATCTCCGTGAGCATCCGCTCCACCTCGTCGCGCTCCCAGAGCGCCGGGTCGAGCCGCAGATTGAGATAGCAGGTACGCGCATCGAGCCACCGGTCGTCCAGGCTCGGCACCGGATCCGCGTCCACACCGCGTTTCTTGGCGTTCACCCGGGCGACATGCTCCGTTGCCAGCACGGTGGTCAGCGAAACGCGCCGGCAGCCCGCTTCCCAGGTTTCGGCGATATCGGGGTGCTCGCGCCACAACTGGTAGTAGGAGTTCAGGAGGAAATACGGGGGCCGGATGATCTGCATACGGGCGTGGTTGGTGCCCGTGGACAGCACGAACTCGGCCTCGCCGGACTCCAGTGCGGCGGCCAGCCGGGGCGTCATCCAGTTGTCGGGAAATCCCCGGGCGATCTCCGGTTTGTCGAGGATCGGGAAGTGCCCGCGCTCCAGCGACTCGCGGTAGATCGGAATATCGCGGATCTGCTCGATGACCTCGGCGGTCGGCTGACCATCCATGGAATCCCTCGTATGTCTTCGGGAGCGGGGCCCGTACGGCGTGTTGGGGCGCTGTGCCCGGAAGCGGCCCGGCGGCGGGGGAGCCGCCACCGGACCGCTCCCGGGCGTTCATCGGCCGGCCATCCGGCCGGTCAGCGGGCGACCGTTAGGAGATACAGCCGGTCTTCTTGGCCACGCTGATGCAGCCGGACTTGGGCGTGGCGCTGATGCAGCCGTCCTTCGCCGCCTGCGCCGAGTTGGCGGCCAGCCAGCCCTGCCAGACGTCGTCCTGGGCCATCTTCTTGATGAGCTGCTCCATGTGGGACCTCCCGAAGAGTGTGGGGAGTGCGGCGATGACCTGCGCTGATGCCGCACCCCCCGAACGTAAAAGGCTGACCAAACCCATGTCAACGCAAGGCAATGCCGCCGCGGCCCGGATCCCGCTCCGCGCGCCAAATTTGGCGTGATCGTGTCGGGAAGATCACGTCCGGGAACCAAATGACGAGGGGTCAGATGGCGGCGCTGCCACGGCACCGGGCGGCCATCGATCGGGTGACCCGCCGCGCGGGTCCGCTGCCCGGCGGCCAACCATGCGGAACGATCACGACCGTTTCATCGGTCCCAGGTCAACGGGAGTCTGCCGTGCGCATTCTGCTCATCGCCGGCGCGTTCAACAGCTTGACGCAGCGCCTATACGCCGAACTCACCGACAGAGGCAACCACGTGATCGTGGAACTGGCCACCCCCCGGACACCACTCCCTGAGGCGGTGCGCCGCCATTCCCCCGAGCTGATCGTGGCGCCGATGCTCAAGACGGCCATTCCCCGGGAGGTGTGGTCCGCGTACACCTGCCTGATCGTGCATCCCGGTCCCGTCGGCGACCGCGGGCCGTCCTCGGTGGACTGGGCGGTGCACCTGGCCGAGGACCAATGGGGCGTCACCGTCCTCCAGGCCAACGACGAGATGGACGCCGGGGACGTCTGGGCGTCCGCCCTCTGCCCTGTCCCCGACGTGGGCAAAAGCGATCTGTACCGCAACGAGATCGCGGACGCCGCGGTCGAGGCGGCCCTGCTGGCCGTGGCACGCTTCGCGTCCGGCAGCCACCGCCCACAGCCGCAGAATTCCCTTCCCGACGCCCGGAAACCCGGCCGCCCCCGGCCGCCCTTCCGCCAGGACCTGCGCCGCATCGACTGGCAGTCGGACCCGACCGACACCGTCGTACGGAAACTGCGCGCCGCCGATTCACAGCCCGGCGTACGGGACGAACTGCTCGGCGGAACATGGTTTCTGCACGGCGGCCATCCCGACGACACCCTGACGGGCCGGCCGGGCGAGCCCGTCGCCACCCGCCATGGCGCGATCTGCCGCGCGACCGTCGACGGCGCCGTGTGGATCCCGGAACTGCGGCCGCCCCGCCGGCCGGGGGAGCCGCGCACCTTCAAGCTGCCCGCCACGCTGGCCCTGGGCGACCGGCTGCCGCCGCTCCCCGAGATCCCGGCTCCGCCGGCCCGGGGCGACGGCCCCCGCACCTGGACCGACATCCGCTACCGCGAGGACGGCCCGGTCGGATTCCTGCGTTTCTCCTTCCCCGGCGGGGCGATGAGCACCGACCACTGCCGACGCCTGCTCGCCGGCTACCGGCACGCCTGCTCCCGGCCGACATCCGTGCTGGTGCTCGGCGGCGCCCGGGACTTCTTCTCCAACGGCATCCACCTGAACGTCATCGAGGCCGCCGCCGACCCCGCCGACGAGTCCTGGGCCAACATCAACGCCATGGACGACCTCGTACACGCCGTCCTGACGACGACCGACCGGCTGGTGATCGCGGCGCTCGGCGGCAACGCCGCAGCCGGCGGGGCGATGCTGGCCTTCGCCACCGACGAGGTCTGGTGCCGCTCGGCCGTCGTACTCAACCCGCACTACCGGCTGATGGGGCTGTACGGCTCGGAGTACTGGACGTACTCGCTGCCCGGCCGGGCCGGTCCCGAGGCGGCCGCGCAGCTCATCGAACGGGCCCTGCCGCTCACCGCGGCGGCCGGGCAGCGCCTCGGGCTGGTGGACCGGATCATCGACTGCGCCCCGGAGGAGTTCGCCGCACAGACCGCACGGCTCGCCCTCCGGTCGGCGTCGGCGCCCGCGCTCCAGTCACGGATCGCCGCGAAGAAGGCGCACCGCGAACGCGCCGAAGCGGAGAAACCACTGGCCGCCTACCGGGAGCACGAACTGGCCAGAATGCACGAGAACTTCTTCGGCCCGGACCAGCCCTACCACGCCCTGCGGCGCGCTTTCGTCCGCAAGGAACCGCCGACGGGTACCCCGCCCCACCTGTCCCGGCAGACCGGCACCACGCCCATCGTGTCCGGGTAGAGCGGTGCGCTGCCCGAAGCCCGATTCCGCGGCTCACCCGATGGCCGCGCCGTGCCGCAGCAGCAGCGCGACATCGACCGCCGCAACGACGACCGCCCCGACGAACGGCACCTTCGGCCAGTTACGGCCCAGCAGCGCCCCGCCGACCGCCACCGTCACCGAGGCCGCGACGGCGAGCGCCCCGGAATCGCTCGCAGGGCCCGGCCGACCGAACGCAAGCAGCAGCGTGGCCCCCACGAGCGGGACCGGCAGCAACAGGCCCGACCGGTGCCCGCCCAGCCGCTGCGGCCAGCCGTGCACCCCCGTGGCCAGGTCGGCGGCGATGTCCGGCAGCACATTGGCCAGGTGCGCGCCGACCCCGAGCAGCGCGGCGGCGGCGACGATCCACCAGCCCGGCCAGGGCCGCCCCGGAAGCCCCAGCGCGACAAAGGCCGGAAGGGACGCGAACCCCACGGCGTACGGCAGCCACGACAGCGCGGTGGCCTTGAGACCCAGGTTGTACGCCCAGCCCGCCGCGACGCCGAGGAGATGGACCGCCCCCGCGAGCCGCCCGCAGGCGAAGGACAGCGGCAGACACAGCGTCAGGGCGACAACCGCCGCGGAACGTACCGTTCCCGCGGTCACCGCGCCGGCCACCACCGCTTTGGTGCGCCGCCCGACGGCCGCATCGCGCGCGGCGTCCACCGCGTCGTTGCTCCAGCCGATCGACAACTGACCCGCCAGCACCGCGGTGACCGCCAGCAGCGATCTCGGCCCGCTCTGCCCGGCGGCCACCGCCAGCCCGCCCACGAGGAGGCTCACCACCGCGGTCGGCCCCGGGTGGCATGCCCTCAGCAGCGGGCCCACCGCACGCAGCGGCGGTACGGCCGGTGCCCGTTCGGCGGCGTCCGACCGCTCCATGGCGTCCACGCGATCATGCTAGGGCCTGTCCGATGGGGCATGGCCGGGCGCGCGGCGGGCCATCACCCGGTCTGCCGCCGGACGGGCGACTTCGGCCGCGCTACGGTGTCGTGCCGCAGCACCCCGGGGCATCCCTTGCAGGGTCACCCTGTCACCCCGTCTCCCGACCCCGGACCCAGATGACCCGCATCGCAGCCGTCCACGGAGTACTCGCCCCGCACCGGCACTCCCAACGAGAGATCACGGACATGGTCGCCCGGACCTGTCTGCCCCGCGGGACCGACCGCCGGGTCCTCGACCGGCTGCATCACCGTGCGCAGGTGACCACCCGTCATATGGCGCTGCCGCTCGACCGGTACCCGGCACTGGACGACTTCGGCACCGTCAACGACGCATTCATCGACGGTGCGGTACGGCTCGGCACCGATGCCGTCGGTGCGGCCCTGGAAGCGGCGGGGCTGTCCCCGCGCGACGTCGACCTGCTGATGTTCACCTCGGTGACGGGCATCGCCACCCCGTCCGTCGACGCCCGGCTCGTCGGACGACTCGGGATGCGCCGGGACGTCAAGCGGCTGCCCGTCTTCGGTCTGGGGTGCGTAGCGGGCGCCGCGGGCATCGCCCGGCTGCACGACTACCTGCTGGGCCGACCCGACGATGTGGCCGTCCTGCTGTCCGTGGAGCTGTGCTCGCTCACCTTCCAGCGTGACGACGCCTCAACCGCCAATCTCATCGCCACCGCACTGTTCGGGGACGGGGCCGCCGCAGTGGTCGCGTGCGGTGCGCGTCGTACGGCGGGCCGGGGCGCGACGGCAGGCGAGGGCGCGACGACGGCGGCTGCCGGGCCGTATGTGGTCGACACCCGCAGCCGTCTCTACCCGGACACCGAGCGGGTGATGGGGTGGGACATCACCGCCTCCGGCTTCCGCGTCGTACTGGACGCCGGCGTCCCCGACGTCGTACGCAAGAACCTCGCCGGTGACGTCGACGCGTTTCTCGCCGACCACGGCCTGTGCCGCGCGGACATCACGGCATGGGTCTGCCACCCCGGCGGACCGAAGGTCCTGGACGCGGTGGCGGAATCCCTGGACCTGCCGGACGGCGCGCTGGACCTCACCCGGCGTTCGCTGGCACGGGTGGGCAACCTCTCCTCGGCGTCCGTGCTCCATGTCCTGCGTGACACCCTGGCCGAACGCCGCCCGCCCGCCGGCACTCCGGGACTGCTGCTCGCCATGGGACCGGGATTCTGCTCCGAGCTGGTCCTGCTGCGCTGGTAGGGACGGGGAGACATGATCTGGTACGCCGTGCTGCTCATGGCCGTCGCCGCCGAGCGCGTCGTCGAGCTCCTCGTCGCACGCCGCAACGCCCGCTGGAGCCTGGCCCGAGGCGCCGTCGAGACGGGACGCCGGCACTATCCGGCCATGGTGGCCCTGCACACCGCACTGCTCGCCGGCTGCCTGGGGGAGTCCTGGGCGGCCGACCGGCCGTTCGACGCCGTACTGGGGTGGACGATGACCGGCGTGGTGGCGGCCGCGCAGGCCCTGCGCTGGTGGTGCATCCGTACGCTCGGGCCCCGCTGGAACACCCGGGTCCTCGTCGTACCCGGCCTGCCCCTGGTGAGTGGAGGACCGTACCGCTGGATGAGCCACCCCAACTACGTGGCCGTGGTGGCGGAAGGGCTCGCCCTGCCCCTCGTACGCGGTGCCTGGCTGACCGCGCTGCTCTTCGGTGTCCTCAATGCCGGGCTGCTCACCGTACGCATCCGCTGCGAGAACCAGGCGCTCGTCCCCGGACGCACCCCGGACGTCCCCGGCCCGCTGTCCGGTACCGCGGGCGCGGGCCGGTGATCGACCTGCTGGTGGCCGGCGGCGGCCCGGCCGGGCTCGGCACCGCCATCCACGCGGCGCTCACCGGTATGGAAGCGGTGGTGATCGAACCGCGCGCCACCCCGGTGGACAAGGCATGCGGAGAGGGCATCATGCCGGGCGGAGTGCGCGCCCTGAACGCGCTCGGTGTCGATGTCGCCGGCGGATATCCGCTGCGCGGCATCCGCTATGTCGACGGGCGCCGGCATGCCGAGGCGCCCTTCCACGCGGCGTCCGGCCTCGGTATGCGCCGCACCGACCTGCACGCCGCGCTCTCCTGGCGGGCCGCGGAACTCGGCGTCAAGATCCTGACCGGCAAGGTCGGCGAGGTACGGCAGAGCGACGACTCGGTGACCGCCGCGGGCCTGCGGGCGCGCTGGCTCGTCGCCGCGGACGGCCTGCACTCGCCGATCCGCCACGCACTCGGCCTGGCCCGGCCCGACCCCCGCCCTCGTCGCTACGGACTGCGGCGGCACTACCGCGTACGTCCGTGGACCGACTTCGTAGAGGTGCACTGGCCCGGGGACGGGCCCGGCTCCGTACCCGGGTCCCATGCCGGTGAGGTGTACATCACCCCGGTCGGCGCGGAGCTGGTGGGCGTGGCGGTGCTCAGCACCGAACGCCGTGGTTTCGACGCCCACTTGGCCGCTTTCCCCGAGCTTGTTCCGCTGCTGGACGGCCCGCCGGCCAGTGCCGTACGCGGCGCCGGTCCCCTCCGGCAACGGGTGGCGCGCCGCACCGCGGGCCGGGTGCTGCTGGTCGGCGACGCAGCGGGTTATGTCGACGCGCTCACCGGCGAAGGCATCGCCCTCGCACTGGCCTCGGCGCAGGCGGCCGTCCGCTGTCTGAAGGCGGGCCGGCCGCAGGCGTACGAGGGGGAGTGGCGACGGCTGTCACGCAGGCACCGCCTCCTGACGGAGGGGCTGCTGAGGGTGAGCGGCAGCGCGGCCGGCGCCCGCCTGATCGTTCCGGCGGCGGCCCGGATGCCATCGGTCTTCAGCGCGGCGGTCCGTGCCCTCCAGTGACCGCTCGTGCCGTTCCCCTTCCACCGGGGACGGCCGGTGGAAGGGGAACGGGAATTCCGGCCTTCGTTCTACGGGTGCGGCAGGTACTTGTACCCGATGCCGAACACGGTGCTGATGGCGTCCCGCGCGTGCGGTCCCAGCCGCCGCCGCAGCCGGGCGATGTGCACGTCGACGGTCCGGGCGCTGGAATGGCAGGTGGGCCAGACCGCGGCCATCAGCTGCTCGCGGGTGAACGCGCGCTGCGGATGCAGCACCAGGTGGGCGAGCAGATCGAATTCCAGCCTGGGCAGGCAGATCTGGCGCCCCTCGACGGAAATCGTCCTGGCCGCCGTATCGATCTGTATCGGGTCGGGAGCCGTGACGGACCGCGCGCGGCCGGCGGAGGCCGACGGCCCAGCCGGCTCACCACCTGGTGGCGCCAGGATGATGTGCACCTCGTCCGAGGGAAGCCGGTGGACCGATACCGGTTCGAGGTCGTGCAGGGTGAGTTGCCACTTGCCGTCCGGAAGTCGGTCGACTGCCAGAGGTGGCCCTCCGCCCGGCCCGGCGTCCGCCGGCTGGCCGAGCTCGGCCTCCGGTAGCAACGTAAGGGTCGTCGAGGAGTTCATGAACATGGTCTCGGCCCATTCCTCTTGCAAAGCAGGCGTGTACGGACAGACATGGCGGTGCTCGACGTTCGGTGTGCGGACCTACTGCGGGGCGATCGCGACGCGGTCCAGCGCCGAGGGTGGGGCGCTCGCGTCATGCCCGTACTCAGCCATGACGTGATGGACGCCACGGCTCCGGTCCAGACGAACGCTACATGTGATCACGTGCTTCCGGAAAGTAGCATCCGCTAATCAGAGTTGGTCTTTGAGCCGTTTTCAGGCCGAAGTGACGCTACGTCAGATGACGGTTGAACGATCCCGTTCGCACGCCTCCTGACCTTAGTTCAGCAGGCATGTGAGGAATCCGTGAAGGTGGCGGCTCCGGCTGCGGACGAGAAGTGAAAGACCCCGATCAAGGCCCCGGCGGCAATCCCGCAGTCCACCAGCCCTCGACCGGCGTGGCCGGAAACCGACGGTGAACTGGCCGGGATCTATGAACATTTGCTGAACGAAACGCGTCGGGTGGGCGTTCACCGCCGTGTCGACGCTCACACTCGGCCCTCGGGGCCACCGGATACGGGGCGGTTGCCGCCCGGGTATGAACAAGCGAGCATCGGCACCCGGCCCGCCGCATCTGCCGCACCAGCCCCGTGCGTCTTGTTCCCGCCCGCTCCCCGCAGGACCGTGAACCGCTACAGCAAGTGCTCGATCCTGATCGGCAGTTCCCGTACGCGTCGCCCCGTGGCGTGAAAGACCGCATTGGCGATGGCCGCCGCGGCGCCCACCATGCCGACCTCTCCGAGGCCTTTGACGCCCAGGGGATTGACGATCTCGTCCTGGACTTCCACAAAGTCGATCTCGACGTCCGGCGCATCCGCGTTGACCGGCACCAGGTACTCGCCGAGGCTGGCGTTCGCCCAGCGGCCGTCCCGGGTGTCGACGAATGTGGACTCAAGGAGAGCCTGGCCGAGCCCCCACAGCATGCCGCCCATGACCTGGCTGCGGGCGGTCTTCGCGTTGAGCACACGGCCCGGGGCGAAGGCGCCGACCATGCGGCGTACGCGGACGATGCCGAGGTCGGGGTCGACGGCGACCTCGGCGAACTGGGCGCCGAAGGTGGCGAGTCCGTAGGGCTGGTTCGGTTGTGGTGGGTTCCAGCTGCCGAGGGCATCCATGTCGGTCATGAAGTGACGCTGCATCAGATCTTGGTATGTCTCGCCCGTCTCGGGCCGGTCGCGGAGCGCCATGCGTCCGTCGCGGACGTCGATGGCGGCCGGATCCGCGCCGTGCAGCGGGGACTGCGGATCGGCGACCGCCTGCGCGAGCATCTGGTCGCGCAGGGTGGTGGCGGCCGTGTGCACGGCCGCGCTGATCATGCCGGAGCCCGCCGACCCGACCGTGGCCGCGACGTTCGGCAGGTCGGTGTCCCCGTAGTCGAACCGGACGTTCTCCAGAGAGACGCCCAGCCCGTCGGCGGCCACCTGAGTCATCGCGGTGCCCGAACCGGTGCCGAATTCCTGGGTGGCCGCCTGCACCACAGCGGTCCCGTCGGCATAGAGACGTGCTCGGGCCCGTTGCGGCTGCATGGGGAAGTACACGGGGTATCCGGCGGTGGCCATGCCGCTGCCGATGAGCCAGTTGCCGTCGCGCCGGGAGCGGGGTTCCGGATTGCGCGACTGCCAGCCGAAGCGGGCCGCGGCGCGCCGGTAGCACTCCTCCGCTCCGTCGCTCGACCACGGGTGGCCGGTGTTGGGATCCACGTCGGCATGGTTGCGGAGCCGCAGTTCCAGGGGGTCGATGCCGAGTTCATGGGCCAGGTCGTCCATCAGGCACTCAAGAGCGAACATGCCGGATGTCTCGCCGGGGCCGCGGGTGAAGGTCGGCGTCATGGTGTTGCTGCGGATGAGCCGGTACACGCCCTCGTAGTTCGGGCACGCGTATGCCTGGGCCGCGATGCCGAGCGACGGCTCCGCCCACTCGTCGAAGGGTGAGGTGAGGGAGAGTTTGTGGTGGCGCAGCGCCGTCAGGCGGCCGTCGGCTGTCGCGCCGAGTTCGATGCGCTGCTCCTGCTCCTCGCGGTGACCGCAGGAGGTGAACATCTGCTCGCGGGTAAGGGCCAGCTTGACGGGGCGCCGCACATGTCGCGCGGCCATGGCGGCCAGTGTGACGTGCGGCCAGACCATGGCCTTGCAGCCGAACCCGCCGCCGACGAACTGGGTGAGGACCCGCACCTTCGAGGAGGGAATGCCCAGTAGCGCGGCCACCGTGCGCTGGCTGGCCACGATGCCCTGCGTGGCGTCGTAGAGGGTCAGCCGGTCGCCGTCCCAGACAGCAGTGGTGGCCGAGGGTTCGATCGGATTGTGGTGGTTGGCGGCGAAGTGGTACGTGGCCTCGACACGGGTGGCCGCCGCATTGAGGGCGGCGTCGACATCGCCTCGCACACTGCGCGCGGGGATGAAGCCCGCGAAGATCGCGTCCGGCTCGTATGCCTGGTCCCGGCCCTCGTCCAGGGTGGTGATGGAGGCGTTCCGCTCGTAGTCGACATGGACCTGGTGTGCCGCGTGATGGGCGCGTTCCAGCGAGTCGGCGATCACCATGGCCACCGGCTGGCCGAAGTAGTGCACGACGTCGTCCTGCATCGGGAAGAAGCTCTCCCCGGGGGCGGCCTGGCCGGCCAGCGACGGCAGCAGGTGAGGTGGCGCCGCGACCTTGGGCAGGTTGTGGTGGGTCAGCACAGCGAGCACACCGTCGGCGTGCTCCGCGGCCGTGATGTCGATCGCGGTGATGCGCCCGCTGGCCGTATGGGCGCCGACGAGAGCGGCATACGCGGTGCGGGGCAGGGTGATCTCGGCCGAATAGCGGCCGCTTCCGGTGACTTTGGCGGGGCCGTCGACGCGATCGGCGGGCCGGCCGACGGCCTCAAGGGTGGTGCCCGTGGTCATGTTGCTTCTCCCATCGCGGCGGCGGTCTCCAGGGCGCGGACGATGGTCCGTTGCGCGAGGTCCGCCTTGAAGGCGTTGAGCGGGCGAGTGTCGGCCGGGGCGAGCTCCTCGGCTGCGGCCCTGGCGAAGGTCTCACGATCGGCGGACCGGCCGGCCAAGAGCTCCTCGGCACGACGCGCCCGCCACGGCTTGGTCGCCACGCCGCCGAGGGCGAGGCGTACTTCCCGGATGACGCCGTCCTCCAGGGCCAGTGCGGCTGCCGCCGAGACGAGGGCGAACTCGTACGACTCACGGTCGCGGACCTTGAGGTAGTGGGACCGGCGCGCCATGGGGGTGGGCGGTACCTCGATCGCGGTGATCAGTTCGCCCGGCGTGAGCGGGTGTTCCCGCTCGGGTGTGTTGCCCGGGAGGAGGAAGAAGTCGTCGATGGGCAGGGTGCGGGCGCCGTGGGTGCCCTCCACATGCACCACGGCGTCGAGGGCGACGAGGGCGACCGCCATGTCCGACGGGTGTGTGGCGATGCAGTGCTCGCTCGTCCCGAGGACGGCGTGGCCGCGGTTGACGCCGTCCAGGGCAGCGCAACCGCTGCCCGGTACGCGCTTGTTGCAGGCGGATGCGGTATCGCGGTAGTAGGAGCAGCGGACCCGCTGCATCAGGTTTCCGCCCATGGAGGCCATGTTCCGCAACTGGGCGGAGGCTCCGAGCAGGAGCGCCTCGGAGAGCATCGGGAAGCGCTCTACGACTCCCCGGGCCTCGGCGACCTCGCTCATACGGGCCAGCGCCCCGATGCGCAGTCCGCCACCGGGAAGATCCTCGATGCCGGCCAGCGGCAGACGATTGATGTCCACAAGATGGTTCGGGCGCAGAACGTCGAGCCGCAGCAGGTCGACCTCCGTGGTGCCGCCGGCCAGGAACGAGCTGCCGGGATCGCCGGAGACGGCCGTGACCGCGCTGCGGACATCCGTTGCGCGCGTGTAGCTGATGGTCCGCATGTCACTGCCCCGTCTTCCGGTCGCGCACCTCGCGGATGGCGGAGCGGATGTTGGGGTAGGCCGCGCACCGGCAGATGTTGCCGCTCATCCACTCGGCGATCTCCGGATCCGTTCCGGCGTGTCCCTCGTCGAGCAGTGCGACGGCGGACATGATCTGGCCGGGTGTGCAGTACCCGCACTGGAAGGCATCGTGTTCGAGGAAGGCCCGCTGCATCGGGTGCATCTCCTCGCCGTCGGCCAGGCCCTCGATCGTGGTGACCTCCTGGCCCTCACAGGTGATCGCCAGTGTCAGACAGGACAGCACCCGGCGCCCGTCGACCCAGACCGTGCACGCACCGCAGGTTCCCTGGTCACAGCCCTTTTTGGAGCCGGTGAGAGCCAGCTTCTCGCGCAGTGTGTCCAGGAGGCTCACCCGCGGCTCCAGCTCCACGAGGTGGGACTCGCCGTTGACGGAGAGTCCCACCTTCACGTTTTCGGGCCCGCGTGCCTCCATCGTGGAGGGCTCGGCAACCGGCGTCGACGCACGTCTATTGGACACAGCACTCACCTCGGAATTGGTGTGGTAGGTCGAGCCTCCGTCCGGCCGGGACGCCCCGCAACTGGATGATTCATCCGGATCAAGCGGTCGAGTCAGATGGTGCTGGCGAACGACGATGTGAACACGGGGGAGGCGTGGGCGTACAAGGCGGCGACGCCGCACACCATGCCGGCTCACGGCCCCCATCCAGGCACGGCTCCGCCGTCCGGTCCCGGCGGTCTGTCACCATTGGCCGCTCATTACCTCCTGGGTAATCGACCGCTCCCGCCTCTCCCGGCAGGATCAAGCACATCGACGGGAAAACCCCGCCGGGATCCGGCCGCAGTTGCGAGGAGAGCGCCATGTCCGTCAAGTCCGTCGCCACCACGGCGAGTTCAACCACCACACCGAGTTCCCTCGCCGTGGCCACCCGGGCCGTTGTGCAGGACTTCCTCACTGCCCGGCTGGCCGGGGACACCGGGCGGCTCGTCGCGCTCTTCGCTGACGAGGTCGACTGGCTGCTCGCCGAGAACCCCGCCGTCCCGTGGATCCGCCCGCGGTCCGCCGCCGCCGAATGTGCCGCCCAGTTCACGGAGTTGATGGAGCACACCGTGCCCGAGGACTCGCGCGCTTCCGTCGACACCTTCCTCGTCGACGGCACCGACGCCGTCCTGATGGGGCACCTGTCGGGGACCGTACGCGCGACGGGAAAGTCCTTCGAGGGCCCGTTCGCGCTGCGCCTCACCGTCGAGAACGGCCGGATCACCCGGCACCACCTCTACGAGAACAGCCTGTCGATCGCCGAGGCCTGCGCCCCGTGAGGGCGGCCGGGCTGAGCGCGACGCGGATCACGGCTACCTGCTGGACGATCAGCAATCGGAGGCAGGGGCCCGCTTCGACGCCCTCAGCGAGTTGTTCGATCCGGTGACGTTCCGGCATGTCGATCAGCTCGGGATCGCTGCCGGCATGCGGTGCTGGGAGGTCGGTGCCGGTGGTCCGTCCGTACCTCTCGGGTTGGCCGAGCGAGTCGGCCCGGCGGTTGGCTGCTCTTGGGATGACGCCGATCCGGGGCTACAGCCGCTGTTGTGTCCGGACGAGTCGGGTCCCGAACAGCAGCTCGCCAACCGGTTGCGATCGGGCTTTCGTGCGTTGATGGCGGCCCGCGGCGCGGACCTCGCGTACGGGCGTACCCTGCCCAGGCCGCTGCGTGAGGCGGGTCTGGACGACGTTCGCTGGGCACCGATGAGGAGATCGACCGCCACCTGCTGAACGTCGCCACCGGGCGCCTCGACCTGGCCACCGCCCCGATGATCTCTGCGTGGGGACGCCGCCGGTAACCCTCAAACAGTCACCCCAGGGGAAGAAAAGCGGCCACGGCGACGACCGGGAGGACCATCCCGGTGCCGAGGTGTGACCGTTCGGTGCGGGGCTCTGCATGTTCACTACCGGACACGCGTGACACCCTGTGCCGGGTGCCACCGCTGTGCCTCGGCTGCGGCCGGTCACCGGTGATCAGTTGTGGCCGAACTTCCGCTCCTGCTTATGGGCGACGTGCTTCGAGATCGGGTGTTCCGTCTCATGTGGCGTTGATTTCTTCGCCTGTTCCTTCGCCTCCACGGCGGTGCTGCGTTCATGACCGCCGGTGCGGGCGCCGCGGTTCTGCCGGGTCTGTTTCTTGCCCACGATCGTGCCTCCTGTGGGGGATCCCGGACGATGGGCCGCTACCAGAGTTGCATGCGGGCACGAAGAGTGCACTTCGGGCGGTGGCCGGGCAGGAGCAGTCTCGGCAATCGGCCGCTGGGAATCTGCGGGCGTGCTCCGACTGCGCGTCCGGGGGCTGTGGCGGCAGGTCCCGTCGATGGCTTCGACGGGACGGATGGCCGTAGCCACCCGTCGGAGCTCAGGGGTGGTCACGGCATCGTTCCGGGGCCGGGTGCCCCGGTGACCGGGTGGCCGAGCAGGGCGCGGGCCCGGCGGTACAGCCGCCAGCCCTTGGTCTGGAGGGATTCGGGGAGCGGGGCGGCCGGGGCACCCATGCCGAGGGTCCACCGTGTGAAGCGCTCCAGCGAGGTGTCGGCGCGGACCATCAGGCGGGCGATACGCATCGGCTCGTCGGTGGTGGAGCTGAAGGCGTTGCGGACGGCGCATGCCGAGGTCCAGCCGGCCTCTTGTACGGTGCGGCGGACGGCGGCGCTGGAATAGCCGTGCGGGTAGGCGAAGGCGTAGACGGGGTGGCTGAGCACGTCCTCCAGGCGCCGCTTGTTGTCGACGATCTCGTGCCACGCCCGCTGGGCGGGCAGGGTGTCCAGCTGCGGATGCGTGGTGGTGTGCCCGCCGATTTCGAAGCCCAGGGCGTCGAGGGTGGCGATCTGGCGCCAGGACAGCATGGAGGCGGGCGGCAGCAGGCTGCCTTCGGGGTGGCCGCCGGGCGGATGGACGGCGCCGGTGGTGACGAAGACGGTGGCGGGCAGGGAGCGGTCGGTGAGGTGGGGAGTGACCGCCCAGTAGAAGTCGGCGAACCCGTCGTCGAAGGTGAGCACGGCGGAGCGGGCCGGCAAGGGCGGGCCGCCCCGCATCGCGGCGACCAGCCGCCGCAGCGGCACCACGGTGAGCCCGGCGTCGGCGATGCGGTCGAGATGTTCGGCGAAGACGCGCGGCGTGACCGTGTAGGGGGCGATCCACGGGGCGGGGTCGGTGGTCACCGAGTGGTAGAGGAAGACGGGCACGGCGTTCATGATCGGTCCTTCCGGGCGCCCGCACCGGTAGCCGCCGGTGCGGGAGGTGCGCGGCGGAGCTGCTCGGTTCCGGCGTCGACAGCCGTGGTGCCCTCACCAGCCTGCTGTCCCGTGCCCAGCACCCAGCCGGTGTGCCGCAGTCCGGTGGGCGCCCCGCCGTGGACGATGAACAGCACAGAGCCGGCGGCCATGGCCGCGAAGAGCGGGCTGAACAGCGGGCCGCGCAGAAGGCCCAGACTCAAAGGCGGGCACGGACCTGACGCACCGTCACAGCACGGAGGTGTACGGAGCCGCTGCGGTTGCGCGAGGCGCGGGGGAGCGGCGTGCGAGGTCATGCCGATCATGTCCGGGCGGCGCGGCGGCGGGATGCGTAGCGGCTGCGCAGATAGCCGGCCGGACCGTAGAGCAGCCCCCGGACTTCGCGGAGCGTCAGCCGGACCGGCCACACACCTGTGGCGCCCGTCCCAGTACGGGACTTGGTGGCGACATGCCGGATGCCACCCGGGATCCGGCGCACCAGGGAGGGCAGCGGGGTGGGCCAGTGTCGGACGGCGGCGGCCAGGAAGGCGCCGAATCCGGCGCCGTGGCCGAACGCCTGGGCCGTTACGGCATCGGTGGCGCGTCGGTGGCGGTGCCAGACGATCGCGTCCGGCTGGTAGACGATGGCGCTGCCGGCCGCGAGCACCTGGAAGAACGCCAGCAGATCGTCGCCGCCGTGCGCCGGTGCGCCGGTCCGGGTCGCCGGGGCGAAGCCGCCGAGCTCCCGCAGGACGTCGGTGCGGAACGCCGTATTGGCGCCGGAGCCGAACTGTCCCGCGGTGAACGGGAACAGCGGGTCGGTGGGCGGGTGCGCCGGCGACCAGCTGCGCCGGGTGAATCCCTTGCCGAAGCCGCCGTGCCCTTCGAGCGTGCACTGCGCGGCGGTCTCCAGCTCGGCGGGCACGATCAGCCCGGTCACACAGCCGACCCGCTCGCCGACTGTGCGGTCGGTGCCGCGGTCCTCGAAGGCGCGCTCCAGCGCCGTGATCCAGCCGGGATCGACCAGGGTGTCGTCGTCCGTGAAGGCGCAGATCCAACCGCGGGCTGCGGACAGCCCGCGGTTGTGCGCCCGGGCCAGGCCCACCATGTGTTCCCTCACATACCTGACCCGGGACGTGTAGCACTCGCGGATCAGCTTCTCCGCGGCGTCATCGGAAGGGGCGTTGTCCACCACGATGATCTCGAAGGACGGATGGCCGGAGCGCAGCAGGGCGTTGAGGCACTCGCGGAGCATTCCGGGCCGGTCGTGGGTGGTGACGATGACGCTGACCGCGGGCGGTTCGCCCGGCTCCGGGACCCGGACGGTGCGTCCGGGGCCGGGCCGGGCGGCCTCCGCGGCGGCCGATGTGTCGAGCCGGCGATGTGCGGCGTCGGCCAGCGTCCGGTACAGGCCTGCGGTGTCCCCGAGGGCACCGTGAGCGCTGACCATGCCGAGCGGGTGTCCGCGCAGCCGCACCAACGCCAACACGCGGCCGTCCGGTGCGTCGGCCGGGGCACCGCCGGGTGAGCGCAGCTCACCGGGTGCCTCCAGGTCCAGCTCGACGACATGGGCGGGGGTGTAGAGCGTTTCGCGGACGGCAAGGCGGGGGCAGGCCGCTGCGGTGCGCGGGCCGATGCCGGTCATCGCTTCCCCACACCCACGGGTGTCGAGCGCCGGGCACGCGGGCGTTCGGCGATCAGGGTCCGCAGCACTCGGCGGCCTTCGGAGACCGCATGCAGATGCGAGCGCCCGCTGCGACGGGGAAGTTCCAGACTGGGGACCTCCGCGGCGCGGAGCCCCAGGCCCAGTACGTGATCGATCAGCGCGGCCTCGCTTTCGAACCCGGGCGCATGCGGGTCCAGGTCTGTCAGGAAGCTGCGCCGGAAAGCACAGAAGCCGTGGACGTGCGGGATCTCGCCGGGCCACATGCTGCGGGCCTCGTTGTGCGCCGGGACCACCAAGCTGACGGTGTGTCGGACCGGCGCATCGTCGGCCCGGCGAAGGGGCCGGCCGCCGTCCACGGTGGGTCGGATCATGCCCGCGGGCAGGGATGTACTCATGGGGCACTGCCTAACTACCGTGCGAGGCACCGGGCGTGGCCATGGCGTGTCGCCGTGCGGCAAGACCCGATGTGACGACGGTGTTCACCGACGGTCCGGCCGTCGGGGCGCCTGTTCAGAGGGCGCCGCACACCTACGGACCAGAGGAGAACGAGCCACGGGGCGGCGGGGTGAAATGTGCACCCGGTTCGCCCGGCCCCGGACGCGAAGGCGTCGGGTCGTTCTCGGACGCGTGAGCGTCGACCACCACAACTGGCGAATGTGCTGTCCGTACGGGATGCGGAAACGAGGTCCGCGGGTACGGTGCCAGGTCCCCATCATGAACAGCACGTCGGGCCACGGTCAAGGGCATTTGCCCGATATGCCGGAGATAGTTGAATTCACACTTATTTATCGCATGGCCCCGGTTGCCTCATGACCCCGGTTGCCGCATGGCCCCGGACCCCATGGCCTCGGCGATCCTGCGGGTGATCTCACCAGGCCTGGCCGGATAGCCGTAGTACCAGCCCTGCGCCCAGTCGCAGCCCAGCTCCCGCAGCCGTTCCGCGTCCGCCGCCGTCTCCACGCCCTCGGTCGTCACCGTCAGCCCCAGCGAATGCGCCAGCGACACCATGCCTCCGATGATCCGCCAGCCCAGGGGATCGCCGCCCTCCTGCGTCCGCAGGTCCGAGACGAAGGACCCGGCGATCTTCAACCCGGACACCGGCAGATCCCGCAGATACGCCAGATTCGACCAGCCGGTACCGAAGTCGTCCACGGTGAGCGAGACACCCATGTCGACCAGCGCGCGCAGGGCTTGCAGCGCCGGGTCCCGCGGGCCCAGCATCGCGCTCTCTGTGATCTCCAGCTGGAGATGTCCCGGGTCCAGACCGCTCGCCCGCAGAATCCGGTCGATGTCGGACAGCAGCCCGGCGTTGCGCGCCTGCCGGACCGCCAGGTTGACGTTGATCCGCGGCGCCGCCTGCCCGAACCGGGCCACCCAGTGCGCCGCCTGCTCGCACGCCTGCAGCAGCACCCAGCGGCCCAGCGGGATGATCAGCCCGCTCTCCTCGGCGGTGGCGATGAACTCGTCCGGGCCCAGCACCCCAAGCTCCGGGTGGCGCCAGCGCACCAGCGCCTCGACCGCCACCATCGCACCGTCGGACAGTGCGCACAGCGGCTGGTACTCGATGAAGAACTCACCGCGGTCCAGCGCCGTCGGAATCCGTACCGACATCGCGTACCGGCTGACCGCCACCGCGTTGCGCTCGGGGTCGAAGAGCGTCCAGCAGCCGCGGCCCTCCTTCTTCGCCCGGTACAGCGTGAGGTCGGCGCTGCGCATCGCTGCCCCGGGAGTCGTCGCGGAAATCGGTTGCTCCACCACGCCGATGCTCGCCCGGACCCCCAGCTGCTGATCACCGATCAGGAACGGCGGAGCCAGCGCCCCCAGCACCGTCTGCGCCACCGCGATCCCCTCCTGCGGGCCCCGGCAGCTCTCCAGCAGCACAATGAACTCGTCGCCGCCCAGCCGCGCCACCAGGTGGCCCATCGGCGCGAGGCTCGACTGCAGCCGGTCCGCCACCGCCGCCAGCAGCTGATCGCCGGCTTCATGGCCGAGACTGTCGTTGATGCTCTTGAAGCCGTCCAGGTCCACCGAGCACAGACCGAAGCGGGCACCCGGCTCGATGTTCATGAAGAGCCGCTCCAGCCGCTCGAAGAACGCCGTACGGTTCGGCAGCCCGGTCAGCGGATCGTGGGTGGCCTGATAGCGCAGCCGCTCCTGCATACGGTGCTGGTCGGTGATGTCCTCCACCATCGCCACCTGATAGCGGGGCGCGCCGTCCTCGTCGCGGATCAGCGACACGGTCAGATGCGTCCAGATCACCTCGCCGTCGTGCCGGTAGTACGGCTTGTCGCACTGGAAGTGGTTCCGCTTGCCGGCGACCAGCTCGTGGTACGTCTCCCAGACACCGGGGGCGTCCTCGGGATGCACCAGCATGTCGACGCGGAGGTTGCGTATCTCCTCGGCGCGAGCGCCGAACATCTCCTGAAGCGCGGCGTTCACCGTGAGAATGTTCCCGTCCAGGTCGCCGATCCCGATACCGACCTCGGCCGTCTCGAACACCGCCCGGAACCTGGCCTCCGAAGCGTAGAGAGCCTTCTCCGCGCCCCTGCGGGCCAAGTCGACGGCGAGCCGTATCGCTTCCTGCTCACGCAGTGTCCGCTCACGCAGCGCCGCCGACCAGCCCGCGGCGAACGCGCCGGTCAGCGCCGGTCCGCGGTCGTCCGCGGTCGGCCATTCCTGCAGCAACCCCACCGCGCGCGCCAGCACCGCGGGATCGGTGAAGTGCGCGTCCACCAGCAGCGCCCCGGCCTGCTCGGCCGGCGCGGCGTCGAACGGATCGTCATCATGGGCGTGCCGCAGCAGTTCCGCGGTGCTGGACACCAGCGGACCCAGCACGCCCGGACTCATCGCCGCCCCGTGGTCCTCGCGCAACAGACGCGACCAGGCGTCGCGGAAGCGGACCGAGGGAGCGTCCAGGGTCCCGGCCGCCGAAGTGCTCACAACCGGCGCCCCACTCCCGCGAGGCCCGCCATCAACTCGGGGTGCGGCCCCACCGCTTCCGGCCGCTCAGGGCGCCATTCGGGCAGATAGACGACGCCCGGCTCGACGGGCTCGAAGCCTTCGAAGAGCGCGACGATCTCCTCCCTGGAGCGCATGGTCAACGGCATCGGCGTCCGCTTGTAGAGGTCCTGATGCTCTTCGACCACGTCGGGCCGCGCCTCCCGCGACGCATGGGAGAGCACCAGCGCACTGCCCGGCGGCACGGCGTCATGCAGGACCCGTACGATCCGCCCGGGGTCCTCCTCGTCCTGGACGAAGTGCAGAACGGCCACCAGCAGCACCGCCACCCGCTCGCGCGGGCGCAGCAGTTCGGCGACCGCGGGCTGCTTCAGCAGGGCTTCGGGATCGCGCATGTCCGCCTGGACCACCTCGCACAACGGGTCGTCCTCCAGGATCAGCCGGCTGTGCTGTACGGCCACCGGGTCGATGTCGACATAGACCACCCTGGCGTCCGGCCGGATCTCCCGGGCGACTTCGTGGACCGCCCCGAACGTCGGGATCCCCGAGCCGATGTCCAGGAAACGGGTGATGCCCTCCTGGGCGAGGTACTGCACCGCGCGCCGCAGGAAAGCACGGTTGGCGCGCATGATCAGCGGAAGGTCCGGCCACGTGGCGATCGCTTTGCGGGCCAACTCCCGGTCCACCGCGAAGTTGTGGGAACCGCCGAGATAACAGTCGTAGACCCGGGCGACGTTCGGCGTGTCCTGATCCGTCCCCTCGGGTACCCAATGCGGTCGCGCCATGCAGCACCCCTTCGCGCCAGGAGGCCCCGAACAGGAGGGAACACCCCACAAAAAGCCTCCTACGATCCCATACCCGATGCAAGCGGACCACCGGAAACCGGCCGGACACTCCCCGGGGCGTCCGCCGGACCAGCCGCTCGCGAAGACCGTCCCGGCCCCGGAGAATGGAAGCCGGCGAGGGAGTCGCGATGCCCGGAAGAATCGAGGACTACGCCCTGCTGGGCGATCTGCAGACCGCCGCGCTGGTCGGCACGGACGGCTCGGTCGACTGGCTCTGCCTGCCGCGCTTCGACTCGCCCACCTGTTTCGCGGCCCTCCTCGGCGACGAACGCCATGGCCACTGGCGGATCGCCCCGGTGGACGCCCGGCGGTGCAGCGGCCGTGCGTACCGCGGCGACACCCTGGTGCTGGAAACGCTCTGGGAGACCGCCACCGGCACCGTACGGGTCAGCGACTTCATGCCGCAGCGCGACCACGCGCCCCGCCTCATGCGCATCGTGGAAGGGCTGAGCGGCAGTGTCGACATGCGCGGTGACCTGAGGCTTCGTTTCAACTACGGCCGCACCGCGCCCTGGGTGCGGCGCACCGACCGGCACCGGATCGCCGTCGCGGGCCCCGACTCCGCGTGGCTGCGCGTCGCACCCGGCGTGCACACTTTCGGCCATGACACCAGCACCCGCTCCGAATTCACCGTCACGGCCGGTGACCGGGTGCCCTTCGTCCTGAGCTGGCAGCCCTCCCACCTGGACAACAGTCACCGCGTCGACCCGGAAAAGGCCCTGCTGGAGACCGTCGACGCCTGGCAGCGCTGGACGGCCGGCTGCCGCTACCAGGGCGAATGGGGCGACGCCGTGGTCCGGTCGCTGATCATCCTCAAGGCCCTCGCCTACCAGCCGACCGGCGGGATCGTCGCCGCCGCGACCGCCTCCCTGCCGGAACGCATCGGCGGCGAACGCAACTGGGACTACCGCTTCTGCTGGCTGCGCGATTCCAGCATGACGCTGTCCGCACTGCTCCGCGGCGGCTTCCGGGACGAGGCGGTGGCCTGGCGGCAGTGGCTGGTGCGCGCCATCGCCGGCGACCCCGGGGACCTGCAGAGCGTGTACGGCGTCGGGGGCGAACGCCGGCTGCCGGAGACCGCGGCGGACTGGCTGCCGGGCTACGAGGACTCCGTCCCGGTCCGCTTCGGCAACGCCGCCGTCGACCAGCTCCAGCTCGACATCTACGGAGAGGTCGTCGACACCCTCTACATGGCGCTGATCGCCGGTATCCCGATGGAGCGTCATGTCTGGGTTCTGCTACGGAAGTTGATGACCTTCCTGGGTGACCACTGGCAGGAACCCGACGAAGGACTGTGGGAGGGCCGAGGCGGCCGGAAGCACTGGGTGCACTCCAAGGTCATGTCCTGGGTCGCCGCGGACCGCGCCGTACGGATGGCGGAGGCGACCGGTCTCCCGGCACCGGTCGACCGCTGGCGGGCGCTGCGCGACACCATCCACGCCGACGTCTGCGCGCACGGTTACGACCCGGAGCGGGGCGTGTTCGTCCAGCACTACGGGGGCCGGGAGCTGGACGCGGCCACCCTGTTCATCGTCAAGACCGGATTCCTTCCGCCGGACGACCCCAGGGTGATCCGCACCGTTGACGCGGTACGGACCGAGCTGGACCATGACGGCTTCGTCCGCCGGTACGCGAGCGACACCGGGACCGACGGACTTCCCGGCACCGAAGGCGCCTTCCTGGCCTGCTCGTTCTGGCTCGCCGACGCACTGGCCGCGACCGGCCGCAGAGCAGCGGCCCGCGAGTTGTTCGGACATGTGCTCTCGTCCGCCAACGATGTGGGCCTGCTGTCGGAGGAGTGGGACCCGTCGCAGCGACGCCAACTGGGCAACACGCCGCAGGCCTTCACACATGTCGCGCTGGTCAACACCGCATTCCTGCTCGCCGAGGGCACCGAGGACACCGACAGCACCCGCTGACCGCGGAAGCCCGCCACCCGAGGTGCCACCGCTCACCAGCACGGCCACCCGGGCAGCGGGCGTCCCTCCTCCTTCAGGCGTGGGCCGTCAGGACATTCACGGCAGATACCGCTCGATGGCGGCGGCCCCCTGCTCGTCGATGAGGCGCTTGGCCCATTTGAGGTTCGAGGGGGTGGGCTCGCGCCCGGAGGCCTTCACCAGGTCCTCAGGGTCGTAGGGCCGCTCGCTGCCCGTGAACAGCTCAAGCGGCCGCTTTCGTTCGTCCGAACTCTCCGTGCTGTTGCTCGTCACAGATCCTCCTCTGTCCGCGGCCGCCGAGTCGCCTGGGACGATCGCTTGGTTCCATCATGGGGCTGCCTGCGAACACCCGCACGACGTGCGGCGGGCCGATGCGGGGATGCGGGTCAGCCGACCGGGCGCGGCGCCCCCGGATAGTGCGGCGGGAACGCCTGCTCGGTCCAGATCGTCTTGCCGTACGGCGTGTACCGCGTGCCCCAGCGCTGGACGAGCTGCGCGACGATGAACAGCCCGCGCCCGCCCTCGTCGTCGCTCGCGCTGTGGCGCAGGTGGGGCGAGGTGTGGCCGGTGTCCGAGACCTCGGTCAGCAGGGTCAGATCCCGCAGCAGACGCAGGTGCAGCGGCCCGGCGGCATGCCGTACGGCATTGGTGACCAGCTCGCTGACCGCGAGTTCCGTCGCATACGACAGTTCCTCCAGGTCCCACGTCCGCAGCTGCCCGGTGGCCAGCTCGCGGGCCTTGCCCACCGCGGCCGGCTCGGCGGGCAGCTCCCAGGCCGCGACCTGCCGGGTGTCCAGCTCGCGGGTACGCACCAGCAGCAGCGCCGAGTCGTCGGGCGCCGTCCCGTCGGGCAGCAACTCCTCCAGCGCGTGGTCACACAGCTCCTCCAGCGGTCTGCGGTGATCGCCTAGCACCCGGCCCAGGGTCGCCAGCCCGACGTCGATATCACGGTCGCGCGCTTCCACCAGCCCGTCGGTGAACAGCGCCACCAGGCTGCCGACCGGCAGCTCGATCTCCAGGGACTCGAAGGGCAGACCGCCCAGTCCCAGCGGCGGTCCCGGCGGCAGATCCGGGAAGTACAGGCCGCCCTCAGGGTCGACGATGGCCGGCGGCAGATGCCCGGCCCGGGCCATGGTGCAGCGCCGCGAGACCGGGTCGTAGACGGCGTAGAGGCAGGTCACACCGGTGGCGGCATCCTCGTTCGGCCCGCCGCCCGGTCCGCCGTCCGGGCCGAGCGCGATCGCCTGTTCCTGCGCCGACTGCCCCACCACGTCGTCCAGCCGGCTCAGCAGTTCATCGGGCGCGAGATCCAGCGTGGCAAGGGCGCGTACGGTCGTACGCAGCCGCCCCATGGTCGCCGCCGCCTGGAGGCCATGGCCGACCACGTCCCCGACGACCAACCCGACCCGGGTGCCGGACAGCCCGATGACGTCGAACCAGTCGCCGCCGACCCCGGCCCGGTTGTCGCTGGGCAGGTAGCGGTAGGCCAGGTCGACCGCGGACTGGGTGGGCAGGTGCTGCGGCAGCAGATTGCGCTGGAGGGTGAGCGCGGCGGTGTGCTCGCGGGTGAAGCGGCGGGCGTTGTCCAGGCATACCGCGGTGCGGGTGACCAGCTCGTCGGCGAGGTCGATCTCACCGCTGTCGAAGACGGACGGATGCTCGCCGCGGACGAAGGTGACCAGCCCCAGCAGGGTGCCGCCGGCCCGCATCGGCACGACCATGGTGCTCTCCTCGCGCACCATGCCGCCGGAGGACAGGCTGCGGTACTGGAGCGAGCCGGGCGGGTAGTCGACGCGGTACGGGGTGGGGGGCGGCCCGTCGGGCTCCGTTTCGTCACCCGAGCGCGCGGTGTCGTCCCCGCTCCCGGCTGCGTCGTCGCCGGACTCCGGGGCCGAGCGGGACGCGACGCGGACGAGGGCGGGCACCGTGCCGATGGCCGGATCCGGCTCCTCGCCCTCCAGCACGGCCTGCACCAGGTCGACGGTGACCGCGGCCGCGAAGTCCGGCACCGCCACCTCGGTGATCTCCCGCGCGGTGACGGCCATATCGAGCGTGGTACCGATCCGGCCACCGGCCTCCACCAGGAGGTTCAGCCGCCGCTGGGCCCGGTAGCGGTCGGTGATGTCAAACGCGTCCTCGCACACCCCGAGCACCCGGCCGTCGGCGTCCTGCAACCGGTAGTAGGAGCAGGACCAGACGTGCTCGGTGCCCGGATCGGTGGGCAGATAGCCGACGAAATGCAGATCGAGGATCGATTCGCCGGTGGACAGGACGTGTCGCATCACCGCGCGGAGCGTGGTCGGATACCCCTCCGTGACGAACTCGCCGGTCGGATACAGCTCGTCGGCCCGCTTGCCGAGGAAGGCCCGCAGCGGCAGCCCGACCTCCCGGCCGTACGTGGCGTTGAACCAGGTCAGACGCATATCGGTGTCGTAGATGGCGAGGCCCAGCGGGGACTGGGTGGCCAGCCCGTGCAGCATCGACTGCCGCGCCTCCCACACCCGCAGACCGTCGAGTTCGGCCGCCACCAGTACGCGCGCGGGCTCCGTGTCCGCATCGTCGCCGGTCGCGGCCAGCGGACAGGTCGTCGTCGCCACCCGCAGCAGCCGCCCGTCCCGGTGCCGCGCCGTACGGGCCTCGCTGCCGCTCATCTGGACCGGGGGCGGCTGTCCGGCGGATACCGGACCGGGCGGCAGGAAGGTGTCGACATGCCGGCCGATGATGTCGCGCGACGAGTAGCCGAGGAGCCGCTCGGCGGCCGGGCTCCAGCCGATGACCCGGCCGTGGGCATCAAGAACCGCTGTGGCCGCCCTGGTGACGTCGAGGGGGCCACGGAAGTCGGCGCTCTCCGCCGCGTTCCATGCGTTCATGGCCTCATTCCAGCCCGGTTCAGTATCTACAGCATCGAGCCGGATCAAGACGTGCACAACCGCGCTGCCACAGGACCGGGCCCCCGCCTCCCTTGGTGCGGCCCCGCGTCCTCGCTGGCAGAGTGGGAAGGGGCGCTGAGCACAGGAGGCAGCCATGTCGGCCGAACGCCCCACCCTTCCCGTCCCCGGTGCTCCGTGCTGGGTCAGCCTGCTGGCCCGCGACCTCAAGGCCGCGCAGGACTTCTACGCCACGGTCCTCGGCTGGACCTTCCAGCCGACCAGCCTGGGGGACGAATTCGCCTTGGCGGTGGTCGACGGCCAGCCCGTCGCAGGCATCGGCGCGCTCGCCCCGAGCATCCAGGTCGCGGTGGCCTGGACCGCGTACTTCGCCGTCGAGGACGCGGACGCCACCGCGTCCCGTATCCGCGAGCGCGGTGCGACCGTCGCCGTCGGGCCGCTCCGGATCGGCCCCGGGCGCGCCGCCCTCGCCGCCGACCGGGACGGCGCGACCTTCGGCTTCTGGGAGGGACAGACGCTGGCCTGGTCGGTCGGGCAGGGCAGTGCGCCGGCCTGCCTGGAGCTGCGTACCCGCGACGCGTTCGACGCCGCCATCTTCTACGCGGAGGTCTTCGGCTGGGCCTCCGGGAGGCCGGGCGGCGTCGAGGTGGCGTACGAGGACGAGCAGGTCATCGTGCGCGACGGCAAGCACACGGTCGCCACCCTGCGCGGCGGCGCCGTCGAAGCCGCCCCGGACCCGCGCGTCCGCCCCCAGTGGCACGTCCACTTCCCGGTCCGGGACATCGACGCGGTGACATCGGCCGCGATGGCCGCCGGCGGGACCGTCACGCCCGTGGAACCGATACCCGATCCGGGCGGCGGACAGGGACGGCAGGCCGTCGTCCGCGACCCGGACGGCGGCATCTTCACCGTCACGGCGGCCTCCTGACCCGGCACACCCAACTCCCGTAGAAGAAACGCGGGTCGGGCGCTTCACTTCCCCTTCTCGGGCTCCAGCGGCGGACACCACGAGGACTGGGCCCGCCCGCCGACCCGGCCGCAGAAACCGGCCTGGGTGGGCCGGCCCACACCGTCGATGTGCTGCACGGACAGCAGCTTGTCCAACGGGACCTGGCGCTCCACATCGCCGCCGAAGCTGATGACGCCGCTCTCGCCGTCGAGCGCCTGGTCCCCGTGCACGCCGCTGATCGCATGCCAGACCGCGGGCGGCGTCAGCGGCATCTGCGGGGCATCCTCGCGCAGTTGCTTGACCGCGTTGATGTAGAGCTTGACGGCGTCGAAGCCGAGCGCCGCATGGCCGTCGAGCGAGGAACTCGCGACCTTCCCGCACTCCTCGGGGAACAGCTTGCTCAGCTCCGCGTACAGCTCACTGGTGCCGTCGCAGCGCGCCGAGCCCAGGGTGAAGTCCAGGAAGTCGTAAGGGATTCCGGGATAGTGCGCACGGCGGTCCGCGTCGGCGGCCAGCCGCGCCACATCGTCGCCGCCGATGAGCGTGGGCGGGGCCGAGTTGCACGACTCGTTGATCCCGCCGAGCAGCGACTCGAAGTCCTCCGAACGCCCCGCGAAGAACACCAACCCCCGGTAGGAACAGCTCCGTTGGCCGACCGCCCCAGGGCCGGGCGCGTCCGAGGAGGGCTCCGCGCCCGGCGCCGGGGGCGGCGCGAAGGAGGTCCTCTCCACCACGAACCCCTTCGAGCGGAAGCGCTTGGCGACATCGTCGCTGAGGTTCCTGCTGTACGTGTCGGTGGGATCGGCGGAGCCGATGACCCGGACCCGCCGCTCCGGCTTCGCCTTGCCCTTCCCGACGACGTGATCGGCGTAGGCCGCGGCCACATCCGCCTCCCGGGTGTTCTGCGGCGACACCTGGAAATACATCGGGGACTGCCGCACCAGCGAGTCCGCGGACAGGGTCGTGGCCACCATCGGCAGCCCCGCCGCGGTCAGCTTCCGTATCGTCCGGTTGGTCGCCTCCCGGCTCTGGTCGAGGCCGGTGACCCCGACGATGGTCGGATCCTGCCGCTTGAGCCCCTCCAGGATCTCCACCACCTGCGTGCCGAAGCGCATCCCGGATCCGGCGTTGGCCGGGAAGATCCGCAGGATCGGCTCCGCGGCGCCCGTGCTCCGCAGCTGCCGGGACTGTGCGCTCGCCGCGCCCTGCAGCGCCTCCCGCCCGTAGGCGAGCTGCCCGGTCGGCTTCCCCGAGCTGCTCAGCAGCGCGGACAGATGAACGAGTGTGACCAGCGGACGGGCCGGTGCCGCCTGGTGTGCCTGCTCGGCCCGGCGGTTCTGGTCGTAGATGGTCCCGAGGGTCTTGTTGAGCTGCGGGTCGGGGGAGTGGAAGGTGAAACCGTGCCGCGCCACCCCGATGCACTCGCCGGTCGCCGCGGTGCGCAAGGTGTCCGCGTCGTCCTCGAACCGGTTCAGCCCGCAGTGCACCTTCCGGTAGCCGCTCTCCCGGCCCCAGAGCAGCCCGCCCGTCCCCAGCAGTGCCACGGTGATGCAGCACACCGCCAGGACGGACATCGACCGGCGCGCCCAGAGCGGCGGTTCGGGAATCCGCAGCCGGGCGTCCTGGGCGACCTCCAGCCGCCGTGTCAGCTCGTACTGCTCCTCGGACGGCGGCATCAACTGCGGCACGGTGACCGGCAGATACCAGGGCGCGCGGTTGCGGGCCCGGCCCTGGTGCAGGAAGGTGTCCCGCCAGCCTCCGTAGAGCCGGTCGGTGAGCTCCCACAGCGAGCTGTGGCCCCAGTCGGCCCGGACCTGGGTGCCCTCGGCGGGCGGTTCCGCGCCGCAGGTGATGACCAGCAGCGGGTCGAAGGCGCCCGTCTCGTTGCGTACGTCGATGATGGTCCGGAGCAGCGGATAGCCGCAGTTGTCCGCGGCCACGCCGTCGAGCAGCGCCACGCAGTAGGCGGTGCGCCGGGCCGTCCCCGGCCGCCAGATGCGCCGGCGGAACGCGACGCGCAGATCCTCCAGGAAGGCGTTGACCATCAACTTGCGTAACTGCTCCGGGTCTTCGACCTGGTGGTGCGGGGCGGTCAGCCGCTCGGCGAAGCCGATGAAGGTGCCCGGGTCGCGCGGCGCGAGATAGGGCTGGTTCAGCAGCCACCGGTACTCGCGCCCGAGCCCGCGGCGGATCCGGAACCAGGCGAGCGGAAAGACATGCACCGCGAACAGCCATACCCACCACGGCACATTGCCGTCCACCGCGAGCTCGGTCTCCGGCGACCGCAGCAGCCCGAACAGCCGCCGGCGCCGGAACTCCCGCTCCCGCAGTCCCTGAAGCAGCGAGTGGTCATTGCCCTCCATCCCGCCCGTGTAGCCGGGACCGCCGCCCGCGCTCGACTGCGTCAGCCAGTTGACCAGGCCGAACCTGCGGAAACGCACCTGCCCGTCGCTGCCGTTGACGCTGCGGGCGAAGCCCTGCGCCAGCCGCTCCAGGGTGTGGCGCACCGCTTCGACGGACTCCGGGCCCGAGGTCGGGTGCGACGCCGCGGCTTCCGCACGGAGATCGTGCAGGCAGTGCGGCACCCGGCGGGGATCGGCATGGCTGAGGAAGTAGCTGATGCCCTTGGCGAGTTGGGTGTGGTCGTGCCCGCCCACCAGGCAGACCACCGGCAGGCCCTCACGCCCTTGCGCCACATCGCGGTGGCGCACCGGCTCCGGACACTCCCGGCGCCGTGGCCGGCGCACAAGGTCGGCGATCAGACGCAGCAGATGCCCGGCTCCGCGGAAGACGGGGATATTGGAATCGAGTTCGTTCGACGCCATGGTGTCCCTGAGGAGGGTCGGAGTAGGGCCGGTATTCTGACACCGCTCCGCGGGCGGTCGCTATGGTTCCGCCACACTCAGGGGCCCCGTACTGCCCAGCGGCCCCGCCTTCCCTCGCCGTTGAGGGCCGACAGGGCCGCTGACGCGCAGTCGACTGGCGGTAGTGGCCGGTCAGTTCAGCGAGTCGCCGCTGTCCATGCCGGGATCGGCGCCGGCTCCCGGGTCCTGGGCACCCGGGTCCTCGATACCGGCACCGGGGTCTTCCGTGCCCGTGCCGGGCTCTCCGGCACCGGCGTCCGCAGCACCACCGTCACCCGGCTCCTCGACACCACCGTCGCCCGGCTCCCCGGCACCCGCGTCGCCGCCGCCCGCACCGGCGTCTCCGCCGCCCGCACCCGCGTCTCCGCCCCCACCGGCCCCGATCTCGGCGCCCGTGGCCTCCAGCGCGGCGGTCACCGGCTGGAAGAAGGTCTCGCCGCCCTGTGTGCAGTCGCCGCTGCCGCCGGAGGTCAGTCCCACGGCCGAGTCGCCGGAGAACATCGCCCCTCCGCTGTCGCCGGGCTCCGCGCACACATCCGTCTGTATCAGCCCGTTGACGATGTCCCCGTTGCCGTAATTCACCGTCGCGTCGAGACCGGTGACGGTGCCGTCCGTCAGCCCCGTGGTGCTGCCCGAGCGCTGCACCTTCATGCCCACGGCGGCCTCCGCGGCCTTGGTGATCTGCTGGGTGCTGCCGTTCTGCAGGTCGACCGCGCTCTCCGGCTGCGCATTCGGGTCGTCGTACGTGACCAGGGCGAAGTCGGTCTCGGGGAACTGGGAGTCCTGCACCGTGCCCAGCGGCTGACTGCCTGCCTGATCGGCCGACCAGGTCTTCGAGTCATTGCCGCAGTGGCCCGCCGTGAGGAAGGCCGGTGCGCCCTGGACCGTGACATTGAAGCCCAGGGAGCAGCGCGCGTTGCCACCGAAGATCGCACTGCCGCCGATCGGCCCTGCGGCGGCGTCCCCGCCGCCCGCACCGCCGTCCTCGCCCGACCCGCCGGCCGCGCCGGCTCCACCGGCCCCCTGCTGCCCGCCCTCGCCTTGCCCGCCCTGACCGGCTTGACCGCCTTCACTTCCGTTGCCGACACCCCCGCCGTCGTACCGCTTGAACTCGCCCGCGGACCGCTTGACGGTCACCAAGTCGCCCATCCCGCCGGTGGCCTTGGTGAGCGTGGCCATCTTCGCGCCGGTGACCGTCTTGTCGGCGAGCACCACGATCTTGTTCGTCTTCGGGTCGATGGACCACGCGGTGCCGGGGACCGCGGCGGTATCGCTCAGTGTCCGCGCGCCGGCCTTCAGCGCGGTCATGCTGTGCCGGACGACCTTGGCGACCGCCCCCTTGCCGGTGACGCTCTCGGCGTCGTCCGCCGACAGGACGTTCATGACGAGGTGGCCGCTCTCACCGTCCAGGTACCAGCCGGCGCTCTTGTCGCCGAGATCCGCCTTCAGGGACGTCGCGAGCTGCGTCGCCGACTGGGCGGTGAAGGTCCGCAGGACCGGCTTGTCCGTACTGGCGTTGGCGTTGGGGAGCAGGATCGCCGCTGCCGCGATGGCGACCGCGGCGGCTCCGGCGATGGCGCCGGTCCGCTTGTTCACATGTCGGTGGCTCAATTCACTGACCTCCAGCTGGGACACACGGGAAGCACACGGGAACGGGCGATCTGCTGCTTCGGCGCCCGTGCGCTGTTGCCACCCAGTCCTACGTAGCCCGGCCCGCCCCGGTCTCACGGGCACTCAAGGTCTGATGAATTCCGCCGCTCCCCGCGGCGACCCTTTACACTCCCGGACTCTTCCGAATGCCCCAGACCCCAGACCGCCGGCGAGCCGGTAGCGGCCGGCGATCATCCGACCTCGCTGCGTCCCCTGCGCCACGTTCCCGGTGCCGCCGCCCCGGCGACGCCCCGAGGTGGCGTAAAGGGCAGCTGTGACCGTGATTAAGAAAACCTCGATGGACCGGACGGCCCGCATACGGAAGATTTCCTGCCGGAGATCGGGCGGCCGGGACGGGCCCCCGTGACGTCACAGCACACTCACGTACGGGAGCCGTCGCGTTGAAGGCATTGGTCAAGCAGAAGGCGGAGCCCGGACTGTGGCTCATGGATGTGCCGGAACCGGCCATCGGCGCGGGCGACGTACTGATCAAGGTGCTGCGCACCGGCATCTGCGGTACGGATCTGCACATCCGCGCATGGGACGGTTGGGCCCAGCAGTCCATCGCCACCCCGCTGACGGTCGGTCATGAATTCGTCGGCGAGGTCGTGGCGACCGGCCGCGATGTGGCCGAGATCAAGGCCGGCGACCTGGTCAGCGGCGAGGGCCACCTCGTCTGCGGGAAGTGCCGCAACTGTCTCGCCGGGCGCCGTCATCTGTGCCGCGCCACGGTCGGCCTCGGCGTCGGCAGGGACGGCGCCTTCGCCGAGTACGTGGCGCTGCCCGCCGCCAACGTGTGGGTGCACCGGGTCCCCGTCGACCTCGACATCGCCGCCGTCTTCGACCCGTTCGGCAACGCCGTGCACACCGCGCTGTCGTTCCCGCTGGTCGGCGAGGATGTGCTGATCACGGGTGCCGGGCCGATCGGGATCATGGCCGCGGCCGTCGCCCGGCACGCGGGCGCCCGCAATGTCGTGATCACGGACGTCAGCGAGCCGCGCCTGGAACTCGCCCGCAAGGTCGGCGTCAGCCTCGCCCTCAACGTCGCCGAGACCTCCATCGCGGACGGCCAGCGCGAGATGGGCCTGCGCGAGGGCTTCGACATCGGCCTGGAGATGTCGGGCCGACCGGAAGCGATGCAGGACATGATCGCCAATATGACGCACGGCGGGCGGATCGCGGTGCTCGGGCTGCCGTCTCAGGAGTTCCCCGTCGACTGGTCCCGGATCGTCACCTCCATGATCACGATCAAGGGCATCTACGGCCGGGAGATGTTCGAGACCTGGTACGCCATGTCCGTGCTGCTCGAAGCCGGTCTCGACCTGGCCCCCGTGATCACCGGCCGCTATCCGTACCAGGATTTCGAGGCCGCCTTCGACGACGCGGCGAGCGGCCGCGGCGGCAAGGTCATCCTCGACTGGACTGCCTGACTTCTGGCTCGGTTCACCTCCGGGGCGCAACAGCCCCTTCGGCTCACTCGCCCACCGCACCCCTATTGGAGCTCCCCATGTTCGACTCCGTACGCGACGAGCTGCGCGGCACCCTCGACGAGATCCGCGCCGCCGGCCTGCACAAGCCCGAGCGCGTCATCGGCACACCGCAGTCCGCGACCGTGAACGTCACCGCGGGCGGCCGCCCCGGTGAGGTCCTCAACTTCTGCGCCAACAACTACCTCGGCCTCGCCGACCACCCCGAGGTCGTGGCAGCCGCCCACGGGGCCCTGGACCGCTGGGGCTACGGCATGGCCTCCGTACGCTTCATCTGCGGTACGCAGGAGGTGCACAAGGAGCTGGAACAGCGGCTGTCCGCCTTCCTCGGCCAGGAGGACACGGTCCTCTACTCCTCCTGCTTCGACGCCAACGGCGGTGTCTTCGAGACGCTGCTCGGCCCGGACGACGCGGTGATCTCCGACGCCCTCAACCATGCCTCCATCATCGACGGCATCCGGCTCTGCAAGGCCCGCCGCTTCCGCTACGCCAACCGCGACATGGCCGACCTGGAGCGGCAGTTGAAGGAGGCGGAGGGCGCGGGCCGCACGCTCGTCGTCACCGACGGCGTCTTCTCCATGGACGGGTACCTGGCGCCGCTGAACGAGATCTGCGACCTCGCCGACCGCTACGGCGCCATGGTGATGGTCGACGACTCGCACGCGGTCGGCTTCGTCGGCCCCGGTGGCCGCGGCACCCCCGAGCTGCACGATGTGATGGACCGCGTCGACATCATCACCGGCACCCTCGGCAAGGCCCTCGGCGGCGCCTCCGGCGGCTATGTCGCGGCCCGTGCCGAGATCGTCGCCCTGCTGCGCCAGCGCTCCCGCCCGTACCTCTTCTCCAACACCCTCGCCCCGGTGATCGCGGCCGCTTCGCTGAAGGTGCTCGACCTACTGGAGTCGGCGGGTGACCTGCGTGAACGCCTCAACGACAACACCGCGCTGTTCCGCTCCCGGATGACCGAGGAGGGCTTCGACGTCCTCCCCGGCGAGCACGCCATCGCGCCCGTGATGATCGGCGACGCGGCCGAGGCGGCCCGGATGGCGGAGCTGCTGCTGGAACGCGGCGTCTACGTCATCGGCTTCTCCTACCCGGTGGTCCCGCAGGGACAGGCGCGGATCCGCGTCCAGCTGTCGGCGGCGCACTCCACCGAGGACGTCAACCGTGCGGTGGACGCGTTCGTGAGTGCGAGGGGCGCCCTGCGAGGCTGACGCCGGGCCGACCCGGGAGACCGAGGACGGCCACCCTGCGAGACTGGGAACATGATCGAAGCACGGCGGCTGCACATCCTGCGCGCGGTGGCCGACCACCGCACGGTCACCGCTGCGGCCGCCGCGCTCTATCTCACCCCCTCGGCGGTCTCGCAGCAGCTGGCCGCCCTGGAGCAGGAGACCGGCCACCGCCTGGTGGAGCGCAGCGCCCGCGGCGCACGGCTGACCGCCGCCGGAGAGATCCTGCTCACCCACGCCAATGCGGTCCTCGCGCAGCTGGAACGTGCCGAGTCGGAGCTCGCCGCATACGACTCGGGCGAGGCGGGCACGGTGACCGTCGCGGCCTTCGCGACCGGCATCGGGCTGGTCGTCGCGCCCGCGATCACCAAGCTCGCCGCGTCCTCACCCGGCATCCGGGTCCGCGTCCAGGACGCCGAGGGCGACGCCAGCCTGCTCATGGTCCTCGACCGGCAGGTGGATGTGGCGGTGGCCGTCGAGTACCGGGGCGCGCCGCGCGAGGACGACCCGCGGCTGACCCGGGTCCCGCTGTACGCCGAGCCGTTCGACGCGGTGCTCCCGGTCGGCCACCGCCTCGCGGACTCGGCGCGGGTGGCGGTGGCCGACCTCGCGAAGGACCCGTGGATCGGCCCGTACTCCGGCAACCCCTGCCACGACGTGGTCGTCCTGGCCTGCGAGTACGCCGGATTCCAGCCCCGCCTGGAGCACTCTTCCGACGACTTCCGTGCCGTCGTCCACCTCGCCTCCGCCGCCGCGGGCGTGGCCCTCGTGCCGCGCTCGGCGCTGCGCGGCATGGACCTCACGGGAGTGGTGGTCCGCCCCGTCGACGGTGTCGCGCCCACCCGCCGGGTCTTCGCGGCGGTCCGCCGCGGCGCCGAGGACCACCCGCTGCTGTGCCCGGTCCTGGCGGCCCTTGAGGCAGCGGCCGCACCTCAGGGCTGACGGCGATGGGTCAGGCCGGCGCCTGGCCGTGCGAGTGCGCCCAGCGCCGGGCGAGCTCACTGAACGCGCGCGCGGCGGCACTCCGGTAGGCGGCCGCCCGGCGCAGCAGCGTGACGGTGCGCGCGGGGAGCGCGGGGTCCAGCGGGACCGGGAGCAGACGGTCGTGCCCGCGCGTGATGGCATCGGGCAGCACCGTGGCGAGCCTGGTCCGTTGGACGATCTCGGTGAGCGCGGTGAGGGAGTTGGCCTCCACGGCGATGGGCGGCTGCACGCGGTGCTCGGCGAAGTACGCGTCGATATGGCCCCGCGTCGCGAAATCCTGGCTGAGCAGGGCGAGTTGGAGGTCGGCGAGAGCGGAGACCGGGAGCGGATCGGCCCGGCCGGCGTGCGGGTGTGCGGCGCCCACGACGAGGCTGAGCGTCTCGGTGAACAGATCCACGCCGCTGATCGCCGGGAGGCGGGCCGCGCCGAAGGCGATACCGAGGTCCAACTCGTCGGCCAGCAGGGCGGATTCGATGTGGTCCTGCGTCATCTCACGGATGTCCAGGGCGATTCCGGGATGGCTCTCATGGAACTCCGCGGCGAGCGGGCCGATGAGGTACGCGGTGAAGGTCGGGGTCATGGCCAACCGCAGGGCGCCGCGTGAAAGGTCCTGCACATCGAGTACGGCGCGCTCCGCCGCCGCCAGGTCCTGCAAGGCGTGGCGGGCGTAGTGCGCGTAGCTCTCACCGGCGTCGGTCAGCCGTACGGAGCGGCCCGAACGGTCGAGCAGCTGCGCCTTGACGGCTCGTTCCAGCTGCTTGATCTGCTGGGAGAGGGTGGGCTGTGAGACATGCAGGGCCTCGGCGGCACGGGTGAAATTGGCGTGCTCGGCCACCGCGAGCAGATACCGGAGATGACGCAGTTCCAGAGCCATGACGAGAACTATAGGTGGGACTAATGGCAATCATGGATTCTGCGACTTGGACGCTATAGGTGCAGCTCGTGCACGGTGGATGAGGTCGGCCCCACCGCCGGCACCCACCGGAAGGAGTGACCATGCACGACCTCGCCGAGGGAGTCCAGCGCTTCCAGAGAGACGTGTTCCCCGGCCAGGCGGGGCTCTTCGAGCGGCTCGCCACCACCCACCGACCGACGGCCTTGTTCATCGGCTGCTCGGATGCCCGGGTCGTCCCTGAGCTGATCACCCAGCGCGCGCCGGGCGAGCTGTTCGTCATCCGCACGGCCGGCAACCTCGTCCCTGCGTACGCACCCGGCGCGGACGGGGTGGCCGCGAGCATCGAGTACGCCGTCGGCGTCCTGGACGTCACCGACGTGATCGTCTGCGGGCACTCCGCATGCGGCGCGATGACCTCCCTGGCCCTGCGTCACGACCTGACCGGGCTGCCCGCCGTCGCCGACTGGCTGCGGCACGCGGAGGCCGCCAGGTCCCGCACCACCGCACAGGCGGACGGCGCGGAGGAAGCCGGCGAAGTGGCCGGCCTGGTGCGCGCCAACGTCCTCAGCCAGCTGGCGAATCTCGCGACCCACCCCTCCGTGGCCCGCGCGCTCGCACAGAACACGGTCACGCTGCACGGCTGGGTCTACGACATCGGCACCGGCGCGATGGAAGAACTCGACGCGGCGACCGGCCGGTTCACCGCGCTCGCCGCCTGACCAGCCCACCGCCCGACCACAGCCACCACCCGCTTCTGCAGGCCCTTCTGCTGCAAGCCCCCTTCTACAGCCCCCTTCTACAAGTCGTTCCGAAAGGACCCCTCCCATGGCACACGCACACACCGACCCCCAGGCCCGCCAGCAGCTGGCCATCGCCGCCGTCGAGGCCAAGACCCGCAAGGACCTCACCTGGCAGGAGCTGGCCGACACCGCGGGCCTGTCGGTCGCCTTCGTCACCGCTGCCCTCCTCGGCCAGCACGCGCTGCCCGCCGACGCCGCCCGGGTCGTCACCGAGCGCCTGGGCCTGGACGAGGACGCCGCTCTGCTCCTGCAGACGATCCCGCTGCGCGGCAGCATCCCCGGCGGGGTTCCCACCGACCCGACGATTTACCGGTTCCACGAAATGCTCCAGGTGTACGGCACCACCCTCAAGGCGCTGGTGCACGAGCAGTTCGGCGACGGCATCATCAGCGCGATCAACTTCAAGCTCGATGTGAAGAAGGTCGAGGACCCGGAGGGCGGCTCCCGGGCCGTGATCACCCTCGACGGCAAATACCTGCCCACCAGGCCGTTCTGATCCGGGGCCGGATCGGGATTCCGATCCGGGGCCGATCGGGGCCGGACTCCGCCGGTCACACGTTCCTGACCGGCGGAGTCCAGTGTGCCGACCAGGGGACTGCGTGGCAGGCTCGTGACGGCGGCGGTCGGACCGGCGCGGGCGATCCCGGGCGCCGAGGAGGCGATGCGCATGTCGGTCGGACCGGCCGGCCCGACCGGCGGAGCACCGGGCACGGTCCCGCAGGACCCGTACGCGCAGCTGCGCACCCGCGCGTACCTCAAGCTTCTCGTGTTCGCCGCGCTGATCGGCGTACCGGTCTGCGCCGCCGCGTTCGGCTTTCTCGCGCTGATCGGCTGGCTGGAACCGGCGATCTACAAGGATCTGCCCCGGTCGCTGGGGTTCGCCGGCACACCCGCCTGGTGGCCGCTGCCCATGCTCGCGGTGGCCGGAGCGCTGGTCGGCCTGACCGTCCGCCACCTCCCCGGCAACGGCGGCCACGAACCGGCCGAAGGGCTCGCGGTCGGCGGCGCCCCGGCCCTCGCGGCGCTCCCGGGGATCGTGCTCGCCGCCCTCGCCACCCTGAGTTTCGGCGCGGTGCTCGGCCCCGAAGCGCCGCTCATCGCGCTCGGCGGTGGCCTGGCCGTGGGCGCCGTACGCCTGCTCCAACGTGACGTCACGGCGCAGACCGTCGCCGTGGTCGGCGCCGCCGGCAGCTTCGCGGCGGTCAGCGCGCTGCTCGGCTCCCCGCTCCTGGGCGCGTTCCTGCTGATGGAGGCGTCGGGGCTGGGCGGCGCGATGCTCGGGGTCGTGCTGGTGCCCGGCCTGCTCGCGGCCGGGATCGGCGCGCTCATCTTCACCGGACTGGGCAGCTGGACCGGGCTCGGCACGTTTGCGCTCACGCTGCACCATGTCCCCCCGGCCGCGCAGCCGACCATCCCGGAATTCGGCTGGGCCCTCGTCATCGGGGTGCTCGCCGCATTCGTCGGGACGGGTGTACGGCGGCTCGCGCTGGTCCTCAAGGAGCCCGTCGCCCGTCACCGGGTCCCGGCCACGGTGGCGATGGGGCTTGTGGTGGGTGCGCTGGCGATGGTGTTCACCGAGGTCACCGGAGAGCCGGCGACCGAGGTGCTGTATTCGGGACAGTCGGCGCTGGGAACCCTGTTCAGCGGCACCGCCGGCTATTCGGTGGGAGTGCTGCTGCTGCTCGTCCTGTGCAAGGGCCTGGCGTACTCCGTGTCGCTCAGCAGCTTCCGGGGCGGCCCCATCTTCCCGGCGCTGTTCCTCGGGGCGGCGGGCGGCGTTGCCCTGTCGCACCTTCCCGGGCTGTCGGTCACCGCTGCCTTCGCCATGGGCATGGGGGCGATGTGTGTCGCCATGCTCAAGCTCCCGATGACCTCGGTCCTGATGGCCACGCTGCTGCTGGGCCACCACGGCCTCACCGTCATGCCGCTGGTGATCGTCGCCGTGGTGGTCTCCTACGTGGTGGCCTTCCGGATCGGCGGGCCCACGGGTGCGGTCGCACAACCGGCCGTCCAACCGTCTGCGCAACCGCCCGTGCAACCGGGGCCGACGCAACCGGGGCCGACGCAACCGGGGCCGAGCGGCTGAGCCGTCCGGCCGATCTCGATGCTCAAGACGCCTCGCGCACGGGTGTCGAGGCGGCGCACGTCATCCCGGCTCACTTGCCCTTCGGGCGTCTGCCGGTGCCGGTCCACGCCGCCAGCTGGCGGGCCGTCCAGGTGTTGATGATCCGGTCCTCGGGCACGCCGCATTCCTCCGCGCGGGCGCAGCCGTAGATCTGCCAGTCCAGCTGTCCCGGGGCATGGGCGTCGGTGTCGATCGAGAACAGCGTCCCGGCGTCGACCGCCTGCCGCAGCAGACGGCGCGGGGGATCGAACCGGTCCGGACGGCAGTTGATCTCCACCGCCGTGTGGTGCTCGGCGCAGGCCGCGAACACCCTTCCGGCGTCGAACCGCGACTCCGGCCGCAGTCTGCCGGTGATCTGCCGGTTGGTGCAGTGGCCGAGGACGTCGACGAGCGGATTGCCGACCGCCGCCAGCAGGCGCCGCGTCATCGGCGCCGCATCCATCCGCAGTTTGGAGTGCGCCGAGGCGACCACCACGTCGAGCCGTTCCAGTAGCTCCGGCTCCTGGTCGAGTTCGCCGTTGTCGAGGATGTCGCATTCGATCCCGGTCAGCAGGCGGAACGGCGCCAGCTGTTCGTTCACCGCCGCCACCAGCGAGAGCTGCTCGCGCAGCCGGTCCGGGCTCAGGCCGCGGGCGATGGTGAGCCTGGGGGAGTGGTCGGTCAGTACGCACCACTCATGTCCGAGGTCACGGGCCGCCCTGGCCATTGCCTCCACCGGGCTGCCCCCGTCCGACCAGTCCGAGTGCATATGGCAGTCGCCGCGCAATGCCTGGCGCAGCCGCTGTCCCTGCTCGCCGTCGACCAGCGGTCCGCCCGCTTCCTCCTCCAGCCGCGACAGATAGGCGGGTACCTGCCCCGCGAGCGCCTCTTCGATCACCCGGCTGGTCTTGGGGCCCAGCCCTTTGACCCGGGCGAGCGAGTCGCTCTCCGCGCGCTTTCGCAGCGCGTCGCCGGAAAGCCCGGAGATCACCGTGGATGCCGTACGGAACGCCTGCACGCGGTATGTCACCGCCCCCTGCCGCTCCAGCAGGAAGGCGATCCGTTCCAGCGCCTCGACCGGCTCCACGCACCGCTCCTTCCCGGCGTGCCGGGCAGTCCCCTCCCACGGTGCCCCACTCCGTCACCGGCTGCCACCGGCCGTCGGCGGGACTCGACGGGACTCTGCGGGACTCGGCGGGGCCGCGGAGAATCCCGGCTGTCCGGTGCATGGCTGTTCATCGCACGCCGTACCGGGGCGCGTGCGGGAAATCGCTCATTTCCCCCGCATCCGGCGCCGCGCTGTTATACGGTTATGTCCGTTCTCCGGGTGGGCGATACGTTTCCGCCGGTAATGGTGCGGCGATAGCGCTGCGCATATCCGGCATTACCGACCAGGAACTCCGGGCGAAACACATGTCTGCAATGGGCGTGCAACATCTGTGACTACGTGCTGGAAACACTCGTGGCTGTTCCGTGCTCGCGCGGTGCTAGCGCTCCGTAAAAAATGCCGGTCTTCAAAAAATCTGCACACCGAATGCGCAGGGGGCGCACCGCCGTCCATGCCGCCACACCGTCCTGACCTGCGCATAGCTGAGTTGGTGCGGGAATGTCCAGTTCGCGGCGGCAAGGGCGTCGGGCGGTGGAAAATGAAACCGGAGGAGATGTGAAGAAGCTGTCACTAATCCATGGACGTGCGTGCACGTCAGGTAATTCGGCGGACGAATGCCGTCCGGATCGGCCACTGTCGGATTAGCAGCGCAACGCACCTGCGTGCTTTGATCCTTCGCACCGCGGGAGTCGCCCAAGGGTTCCCGATTTCGGGTACCCGACGACCGCTGTGCGGCGGCCGGACTGCCCTGCCGGAATGCTCGGCCGCAGCCCTTTTACAGATATTCACCCGAAGGGAATCATCATGAACTCCACCCCCCAGGTTCAGACCCAGGAAATCGCCGACAGCGAGCTCGACAACGTGGCCGGTGGCCTCGTCGGCGGCCTGGTCGGCACCGCCAACGGTCTGGTTGCCTCCACCACGGGTCTCGACGTCCAGAGCACCGTCACCGGCGCCGTCGGCACCGTTGAGGGCGCGACCGGCCTCAGCACCGCCCCCGTCACGAACCTCGCCGCCGGTCTCTGAGCCGGTCGTGCCGCTGAAGCGGCACACCCATGAGCGGTGATGACGGTACGTCGGCGTCCCCTCCTTGCCGACGTGCCGGGCCGCGTGCCCCGGACCCCCGGCCTTTGCCGGACCTCCGGGGCACTCGGCCGCCACCGTCCGGACACGCACCGGTAGGCTCTGCACCCACGCCCGAGCCGAACCGGTCTGCGTTGTCCTTGATACAGACCATTGCAGTTGAGGGAAGAGTGTCGTGCAGTTCCGCCAACAGGCGCTTTCCAAGCTGCAGTCGCCCGAGGAAATAGATCTGCCGGTGCGTTTCGCCCGGCCCCAGGGCTGGCTTGTCCTGATCATCACGGTCGCCGTTGTGATCGCCGCATCCGTCTGGGCGGTGACCGGCACCGTGTCCTCCACTCTCAGCGCACCCGGAATCCTCACCCACGGCCAGGGCAGTTACGTCCTGCAGAGTCCCGTATCGGGTCAGGTCACCGCCGTACTCGCCGAAGAGGGCAAGCGGGTGCCCGCCAACACGCCGGTGCTGAAGGTCCGCACCGCGCAGGGCACCACCGTCATCGTCCGCACCATCGCCGCCGGCCGGCTGACCGCCATGGTCGCCACGATCGGCTCCGTCGTCACCACCGGCGCGGATGTGGCCGCCGTCGAGCGGGTCGCCAAGGACGGTGACCCCCTGATGGCGACGCTCTACGTGCCGGCCGACAGCGGTGCCACGGTGCCCGTGGGCGCGTCGGTCGACCTCACCGTCCAGTCCGTGCCGACCCAGCAGTACGGCGTACTGCGCGGCCATGTGCAGGCGGTCGGCCGGACCGCCCAGACCCGCCGGCAGATCACCGGCTTCCTGGGCAGCAGCCAGCTCGGCGAGCAGTTCTCGCAGAAGGGCCAGCCGGTGGCCGTCCTGGTCCGGCTCGACCGGTCAGCGGGCACCAAGTCCGGCTACAACTGGTCGTCCTCGGACGGCCCGCCGTACGCGGTCGACTCCATGACGCCGGCCACCGGTTCCGTCCGCCTGGCCGAGCAGCATCCGATCGATTGGCTGCTTCCGTGACCGCACCGAACCCCCGTACCGCGCAGAACGACTCCGCCGTACCGCAGCAGCTGCCCCCGGCGGGGGGCCGCAGGCGGCACCGCCCGGAGGCCGCGCCGAGCGGCCGCCGCCGGGCGCGCCGTGACACGCCCGCCCCGAAGGCCAAGAAGTGCAAGACCGTCCGCACCCCCACCGTCCTCCAGATGGAGGCCCTGGAATGCGGCGCCGCCTCTCTGGCCATGGTCCTCGCCCACTTCGGGCGGCATGTGCCGCTGGAGGAGCTGCGGATAGCCTGCGGCGTCTCCCGCGACGGTTCCCGGGCCAGCAATGTGCTCAAGGCCGCCCGCAGTTACGGCCTGCAGGCCAAGGGCATGCAGATGGAGCCCGCCGCGCTCGCCGAGGTGCAGGCGCCGGCCATCCTGTTCTGGGAGTTCAACCACTACGTCGTCTACGACGGCATGGGCCGCCGGTTCGGCCGTCGCGGCGTCCACATCAACGACCCCGACAAGGGCCGCCGCTTCGTGGCGATGGAGGACTTCGACACCAGCTTCACCGGCGTCGCCCTGGTCTTCGAGCCGTCCGACACCTTCCGCAAGGGCGGCCGCAAACCGGGCGTCCTGGGCGCCGTGCCCGCCAGGATGCGCGGCACCAAGGGCACCCTGCTGGCCGCCCTGCTCGCCAGCCTGCTGCTCGTCGCCGTCGGCGCCGCGGTGCCCGCGCTGAGCCGTACGTACATCGACATGTTCCTGATCGGCCACCAGACCTCGCTGCTGGGGCCGCTCTTCGCGTCGATGGCCGCGATGGTGGCGCTCACCGCCGTACTGACCGGTCTGCAACAGGCGAACCTGCTGCGCGGCCGCATCATCTCGTCCACCCTCAGCAGCGCCCGCTTCCTGCGGCATCTGCTCAGACTGCCGGTCACCTTCTTCTCCCAGCGCAGCCCCGCCGACCTCGTCCAGCGGCTGCAGTCCAACGACGCGGTGGCCGAAACCCTGGCGCGCGACCTCGCCGCGGCGGGCGTGGACGGGATCGTCGTCATCCTCTACGCCGCCCTGCTGTGGACCTACGACCCCCAACTGACCGTCATCGGGGTGGGGATCGCGCTGCTCAACGTCGTCGCGATGCGCATCGTCATCCGGCTGCGGGCCACCCACACGGCGAAGCTGCGCGCGGACAGCGCCCGGCTGACCAACACCTCCTACACCGGCCTGCAGCTCATCGAGACGATGAAGGCCACCGGCGGGGAGAACGGCTACTTCCGGCGCTGGGCCGGCCAGCACGCGACCACGCTGGAGGAACAGCAGCGGCTCGGCGTGCCCAGCGCCTGGCTGGCCGTCGTCGCGCCCACCCTCGCCACGCTCAACAGCGCGCTGATCCTCTGGATCGGCGGGCTCCGGGCGGTCGAGGGCCATATCTCGATCGGTCTGCTCGTCGCCTTCCAGGCGCTGGTCACCCGCTTCACCGCGCCCGTCACCCGGCTCAACGGAGTGGCCGGCCGAATACAGGACTTCGCGGCCGACGTGGCCCGGCTCAAGGACGTCGAGAGCTTCCCCGTCGACACCCTCTACTCGCGCCGGGAACCGGACGCCAGCACCCGCAGGCTCAAGGGCCATGTGACGCTGGAGGACATCACCTTCGGCTACAGCCCGCTGGACAAACCGCTGCTCACCGGCTTCTCGCTGTCGGTCGGCCCCGGCCGGCAGGTCGCCCTGGTCGGCGGATCCGGCAGCGGCAAGTCCACCGTCTCCCGGCTGATCTCCGGCCTCTACAGCCCCTGGGAAGGCACCATCCGCATCGACGGGCAGCGCCTGGAGGACATCTCCCGCAGTGCGCTGGCCGCCTCCGTCTCCTTCGTCGACCAGGACGTCTTCCTCTTCGAAGGCACGGTCCGCGACAACGTGGCGCTGTGGGACCCGTCGATACCGGACGACGCCGTCATCACCGCCCTCCAGGACGCCGCCCTCTACGACGATGTGATCGCCCGGCGCCCCGACGGTATCCACAGCCGCGTCGAGCAGGACGGCCGCAACTTCTCCGGCGGGCAGCGGCAGCGGCTGGAGATCGCCCGTGCACTGGTCCGGCGGCCCAGCATCCTGGTCCTCGACGAGGTGACCAGCGCCCTGGACGCACAGACCGAACAGATCATCATCGACAATCTGCGGCGGCGCGGCTGCGCCTGCGTGGTGATCGCCCACCGGCTGAGCACGGTGCGCGACAGCGACGAGATCGTGGTCCTGGACCACGGCGTGGTCGTCGAACGCGGCCGGCACGAGGACCTGGTCGCCGCCGGGGGCCCGTACGCCGAGCTGGTCAAGGAGCACTGACGTGTCATCGGTACACCCGTCCGCCGCCGTGGGACCGGGCGAGATCGACGCGGTGACCCACGCGCTGGGCGGCCTCGGCGCGCCCGTCGACTGCACCGGCCTACGCAGCGTGCCCCTGGAGGGCCCGCATGTCCTGTGGCTCGTCACCGGCGGCGCCCTGGACCTGTTCGCGGTCGACGCCGCCCAGGAGGGCCACTGGCACTTCCTCGGCCGGCTCGAAGCGGGGACGCTGCTGCTCGGCCCGGTCGCAGGCCCGCAGCACACTCTGCTCGGCAGGCCCTCGCAGAACTGCCTGCTGCGCCGTATCCCGCTGCGGGAGCTGCCGCGGCCCGAGTACGCCGAATACGGCGAGTACGGGGAGTACACCGGCTACGAGACCGGCTACGACGACACGTACGGCGGCCAGGGCGCGGCGCCGACTCCTCTGGAGCACGCCTTCGCGCTCGGCACCGCCCGCAGCCTGGGCGTCCTGTTCGAGGCTCCGCTGGACGGCCGGCCCACCGACGAGGCCGTGGCCGACGACGACATCCTCTGGATGCCGGTGCCGCCCGGCAGCGTGCAGTACGGCGCCTCGTACAGCGCGGAGGCGGCCGGCGACCTGCTGGTCGACAGCGCGCTCTGGCAGCGGATGGTCAATCAGCAGTACCGGCTGCTGTCCGCGGTGGACCGCTGGATCGAGCAGCTGGAGCGGGCACACGAGGACCGGACGGCGGCCGGCATCAAGGCGGGCGAAGCCGTCCGCGAGCGGGCGGACCAGGCCCTGATAGCGTCCATCGGCCGGCAGGACCGGGGCGGGCGGTCGGCCACGTCTTCGTCGGTGGCACAGGCCACCGACGACACCGCCTTCGCCGTCTGCCGCCGGGTCGCCGAGGCCGCCGGGATCACGCTCACCGAGCCCCCCAAGGGCGGCGCGGTCAACGACCGCATCAGCCCGGTCGAACGGATCGCGGTCGCCTCGCGCATCCGTACCCGCGCGGTCCGGCTCGGCGGACGCTGGTGGCGGACCAACACCGGTCCCCTGGTGGGCCACCGGTCCAAGTCCGGCGCCCCGGTCGCGCTGCTGTGGCGCCGCGGCCGCTACGAGGCGGTGAACCCGGCCTCCGGGCTGCGGATACGGATCGGCAAGGACAACGCCGACGAATTCGAGGCGCGCGCGGTGATGTTCTACCGCCCGCTGCCGGAACGGCCCATGACCTTGTGGCGGCTGATGCGCTTCAGCCTGCGGGGCAGCCGGATGGACCTCCGCAATCTGACCCTCAGCGGGCTGGTGACCGTCGGCCTCGGCGCTCTGGTCCCGATCGCCACCGGCCAGGTGCTAGGCGTGTTCGTGCCGACCGCGGAGAAAGGCCTCATCGTCCAGGTCGCCCTGGCGGTCATGATCACCAGCATTGTCACCGCCGCCTTCATGCTGCTGCAGAACCTGACCGTCCTGCGGATGGAAGGCCGTATCGAGAGCGTGCTGCAACCGGCCATCTGGGACCGGCTGTTGCGGCTGCCGACGAAGTTCTTCACCGAACGGTCGACCGGAGAGCTGGCCAGCGCGGCGATGGGCATCAGCGCCATCCGGCGGGTGCTGTCCGGCGTCGGCCCGGTGGTCGTGCAAGCGAGCACGGTCGGCGCGATGAACCTCGTACTGCTGCTGTGCTACAGCGTGCCGCTGGCGCTGGCGGCGATCGGCATGCTGATCGTCATCGGGACGGTGTTCCTCGGGATGGGCCTGTGGCAGCTGCGGTGGCAGCGGCGGCTGGTCAAGCTCGGCAACAAGCTCAACAACCAGGCGTTCCAGACCCTGCGCGGACTGCCCAAGCTGCGCGTCGCCGCGGCGGAGAGCTTCGCGTACGCGGCCTGGGCCCGGGAGTTCGCCCGCTCCCGCGAAATGCAGCAGCGGGCCGGCCGGATCAAGAATCTCACCACCGTCCTCGACGCGGTGTATCTGCCGCTCTGCTCGCTGACCATGTTCATGCTGCTGGCCGGCCCGGCCCGCGGCAGTATGTCGGCCGGGTCGTTCCTGACCTTCAACACCGCCGTGACCATGCTGCTCACCTCGGTCACCCAGATCTCCGGGGCGCTGGTCTCGGCCGCCGCGGCGCTCCCCATGTTCGAGCAGATCAAGCCGGTCCTGGACGAGGCGCCGGAGGTCCGCGGTGCCAGCGCGCAGCCCGGTGCGCTGGCCGGCGGTATCGAAGCCCGGAAACTGTCCTTCCGTTACACCGACGACGGCCCCCTGGTCCTGGACGATGTATCGCTCCAGGTGCGGCCCGGCGAGTTCGTGGCGATCGTCGGCCCCAGCGGCTGCGGCAAGTCGACCCTGCTCCGGCTGCTCATCGGCTTCGACAAACCGGCCTCGGGCAGTGTGCTCTACGACGGCCAGGACCTGTCCGCCCTTGACCAGGCCGCGGTGCGCCGCCAGTGCGGGGTCGTCCTGCAGAACGCCCAACCGCTCACCGGCTCGATCCTGGACTGCATCTGCGGCGCCGAGGCCTTCACCCAGGAAGAGGCCTGGGAGGCCGCCGCGATGGCGGGCCTGGCCGAGGACATCAAGCGGATGCCGATGGGCATGCACACCATGATCGCCGGTGGTGGTGGGATCTCCGGCGGACAGCGGCAGCGGCTGATGATCGCCCAGGCGCTGGTCCGCCGCCCGCGCATCCTGTTCTTCGACGAGGCCACCAGCGCCCTCGACAACGAGACCCAGCGCATCGTGATCGAGAGCACCCGCAAACTGAGCGCCAGCCGGGTGGTGATCGCCCACCGGCTGACCACGGTCATGGACGCCGACCGCGTGGTCGTCATGGCGGACGGCCGGGTCGTCGAACAGGGCCCGCCGGCCGAGCTGCTCGCCCGATCGGGCGGCCATCTCCACGAGCTGGTGCGACGGCAGCTGACCTGATCCCTGGACCCGCCTCCGCATGGCGGGCGCGGCATCCGGGTTCGGTCGGCGGGAACCACATGCCGTGCCCGGCCGACTACCTGTGCCGGGCCGCGAGTGTGGCCCGTCGACAGGTGAGTTGTAAGGGGAGAAGGTCCATGCGCCCTTGGAAGATCTGTGGTGTCGCGGTGCTCGTCGCGTTGGCCGCCACCGCATGCGGTAACGGTGGCGGCGGCACGGGCGCGGAGGGAGACGCCCCGGGGCAGGGCGGCGCCGGGTTCCCGGTGAAGGTCGCCGACTGCCGGGGCGCCGAAACCACGTTCTCGGCCCCGCCGCGCAAGATCGTCACCAGCAATGCCGCGGCCCTGGAGATGCTGCTGCGGCTGGGCGCGGGCGACCGGGTCATCGGGACCGGATTCCCGCCCGGGAAGGGCACCTTGCCGGGGGCTCTGGGGGCGCGGGCCCAGAAGGTGCCGGTGCTGGGCAAGATGGTGATCCCCAAGGAGAAGCTGCTGGGTTCGGGGGCCGACCTCTACATCGACACCTTCGCGTCGATGGGGAACATGGGCGGGGCGGGTGACGCGCCGACCGAGGAGGAGTTCACGGCGGCCGGCATCAAGCACATCTACCTGGCATCCACCGCCTGCGCGCCGATGGCCGAGGAACCACAGAAGGACCTGTCCGGTGTGGAGGGCGACATCACCCGGCTGGGCGCGGTGACCGGGACGTCGAAGCGGGCGCGGGAACTCGTGGCGGGAATGCGGACGAAGGTCGCCGCGGTGCGCGAAGTCGTGGGTGAGGTGCCGCGGGAGAAGCGGCCCGGTTACTTCTTCTTCGACTTCGACGCGGGCACCAAGCAGCCGATCGCCGTGTGCCGCAAGCAGGTCGCGAACGCGGTGATCAGCCAGGCCGGGGCGCGCAATGTCTTCGACGGCTGCGACGGCGACTTCAAGCCCGTCTCGTGGGAGGACGTGGTCGACAAGGACCCGGACTGGATCCAGCTCGGGGTGCGCGACCGGGGGGACGCGGCGGCGAACACCAAGGCGTACGACGAGGCCGCCGCGTTTCTGAAGAACTTCGCCGGCACGAAGGGGCTCAAAGCCGTGCGGGAGGGGAAGTTCCTGCGGATCGGATCGGAGCGTACGACGATCGCCGGTGTCGGCAACGCGGACGCGGTCGAGGAGATCGCGCACACGCTGTACCCCGCCGAGTTCAAGGCGGCCCGGTAGTGGTGGCGGTCGCCCCGGATGTACGGGGGCAGGAGGCGGCCGCCGAGAGCGAGCGGTCCGGGCGTACGGTGCGCGCCGGGCTGCTGGCTCTCGGGTTGGGTGTCGCGCTGGTGGTGGCGCTGACCGTCGCCGTATCGCTGGGGTCCACGGACATCGCGCCCGGCGAGGTGTGGTCCGTGGTGTTCCGCCGCCTGGGCGGCGCGGCGCCCAGACCGGGCACCGACGACCTCATCGTGTGGCAACTCCGCCTCCCCAGGGCCCTCTTGGCGGCGCTCGTCGGCGCGGGCCTCGGCCTGGTGGGCACGGCCACCCAGGCACTGGTACGCAATCCGCTCGCGGACCCGTATCTGCTGGGCATCTCCAACGGCGCCTCGCTCGGTGCGGTCGCCGCGATCGTGCTGGGGGCGAGCGCCGGCGGCGTGCTCGGCCTGGGACTCTCCGCGGCGGCCTTCGCGGGGGCGCTCGCCGCGTTCGCGCTGGTGTGGTTCATGGCGCGGCGGGGCGGAGGATTCTCGCCACTGCGCCTGGTGCTGGCCGGGGTGGGGATCGGCCAGTTCCTGTCCGGGTTCACCAGCTATCTGGTGCTCCAGGCCGGGGACGAGCAGCAGACCCGCAGCGTGCTGTTCTGGCTGATGGGGAGCCTGAGCGGGGCGACCTGGAGCGTGCTGTGGCTGCCCGCCCTAGCGGTCGCGGCCGGGCTGCTCGCGCTCCAGGCGCGCGCCCGCGCGATGAACGCCCTGATCATGGGCGACGAGACGGCGGCCGGGGTCGGCGTGGACGTCACCCGGCTGCGCCGCGAGCTGTTCGTGGCGACCAGCCTGCTGACCGGCGTCCTGGTCGCCGTCTCCGGGGCGATCGCCTTCGTCGGCCTGATGGTGCCGCACCTGTGCCGGCTGATCGTCGGCGGCGACCACCGCCGGCTGCTGCCGCTGTCCGCGCTCACCGGTGCGCTGTTGCTGGTCGTGGTGGACGTGGTGTGCCGTACGGCCATGGCCGCCCAGGAGCTGCCGGTGGGCGTGGTCACGGCGATGATCGGGGCGCCGGCGCTGCTGTTCGTCCTGGACCGGCGGATGGAGGCGGGCCGGTGAAGACCGGGAACGAGGAACTGAGGGCCGGGCACGAGGCGCAGAAGGCTTGCAACGGGGAGCGGAGGGCCGGGAACGAGGCGCCGAAGTTCCCCGGCAGCGCACGTGTCGACATCGAGGATCTGCATGTCGCCTACGCGGGCCGGAACGTTGTCGCGGGCGTGCACCTGGTGGCGGCGGAGGGCGAGATCGCGGGCCTGGTCGGCCCCAACGGCAGCGGCAAGTCCACGGTACTGCGGACCGTGTACCGGCATCTGCGGCCCGCAGCCGGGCGGGTGCTGCTGGCCGGCACCGACATCCGGGAGCTGACACCGGGTCAGGCCGCACGGCATGTCGCCGCACTGCCGCAGGAGCGCGGCAGCGACTTCGAGCTGACCGTGCGGGAGGTCGTGACGATGGGCCGAACGCCCTACAAGCGGGCCTTCGCCGGTGATGACCGTCGCGACCGGGAAGCCGTGGCCCGCTCGCTGTCCGCCGTCGGCATGGCGGGACAGGAGGCGCGCCGGTTCTCCGCGCTCTCCGGCGGTGAACGCCAACGGGCGCTGCTGGCCAGGGCGTTCGCACAGGACCCCGACGTGCTGGTGCTGGACGAGCCCACCAACCACCTCGACGTACGGCACCAGGTGGAGCTGCTCGGCCTGCTGCGCGCCCAGCGCCGTACGACGCTGATATCCCTGCACGATCTGAACGCCGCGGCGTCCCTGTGCGACCGGCTGCATGTGCTGCACGAAGGGCGGCTGGTGGCGTCGGGTACGCCGCGCGAGGTGCTGACGCCGGAGCTGCTCGCCGAGGTGTTCGGGGTACGGGCCGCCGTGACCGGACATCCGCTCACCGGCGACCCGTTGATCGCTTTCGACCACCGGCACCCGCTGTCTGCCGGTGCCGGGTGACGGCCTCCCTCAGCCGTCACACCCTCCCCTCGCGATGAAGTGGCTCGGCCGCCCCTGGCGCAGCACCAGGCGGCCGAGCCGCTCGGCATCCGCACGGTGCATCAACTCCCGGCGGCCGTCGGCATGTTGAAGCAGACACGAATGCCAGGGCGTCATCCACACATCCGGCGCGTCGAGCAGCCGTATCCCGAACTTCGCCGAGCCGCGCGGCTGCGGGTGAATGGAGAGCCGGAACGCCTCCGGCCAGTGCTCGGCGATCAGATCGCCCCAGGCGCGGCTGCGCTGGATCACGCCGTACGCACGGCGGCGGCAGTCGCGCTGAAGTGCCGAACGCGTCCCGCTGAACGAGACGGTGTCCTCCAGGAGAAACCGGGTGATGCCCTGGTAGAGCCGCCGGGTCGGTGTGTCGCTGCGGGTGAGGGACCGCAGGTCCTCCAGGGCCGGGGCGTACCGTTCGTGGACCAGGGACCGTTTGGCGTCGTGCGACATGTCGTCCCCGTACACATCCCGCAGGTCGAAGACCTCCAGATGGCTCAGGCCCTCGTCCCGGATCAGCCTGCGCAGCGCATCGCCGTAGGCATCGATGTCACGGTCGGGCACGTGGATGAGGTCGCTGAAGACATGCCCGTCCGAGCAGATGACCATCCGCGCCCCGGGCGGATGGACGGCCGCGACACGGGCGCACAGTTCGTCCAGGAAGCGCAGCGCCAGCCGTTCGCCTTCGTCGGGGAGGGGGCCCAGCGCCTTGGCGGGGTTGGGTGACTTGCAGGGGAAGCCCGGCAGGGCGAAGACGATCGGTTCGCCCGCCGCCACCGGCCCGGCGAGCTGCCGCAGCTGGGCGGGGAACGCGTCGGGCGTGTCCGCGTGGCCGGTGTCCAGGGTGCGCCGGTAGGGCAGGAGTGCGTCGAGGATCGCCGCGCAGACGTCCTCGTGGGATGGGGAGGATCTGACCGGACGGCACTGGGTCGGGGTGGTCATACGACGGGGCACCCGCCCGACCGGCCGGAGCGCGGTGACATCGCGGCGCCGGGGCCGTACGTCACCGGCAGCCGATCGACGCCGCGGGCAAGTACCGCCGGAATCCAGGCGAGTTCGGACTCGGGGACGTCCAGCCGGAGATCGGGCAACCGCCGGAGCAGGGTGCCCACGGCTATCTGGAGCTCGGCGCGGGCGAGCGCGGCGCCGGGGCAGAAGTGGCTGCCGTGGCCGAAGGCGAGGTGCGGGTTGGGCGTGCGGTCGAAGTCGAGGGTGTCGGCGTCGGCGAACTGCCGGGGGTCGCGGTTGGCCGCGCACAGGGAGACGATCACGGAGTCGCCCGCCGGGATCCGGGTCCCGTGCAGATCGGCGTCCTCGGCGAAGAAGCGCCAGGTCGTCAGCTCGAAGGCGCTGTCATGGCGCAGCAGTTCCTCGATGGCCCGGGGAAGCAGCTCCGGACGGTCGGCCAGCGCCGCGAGGTGCGCGGGGTGGCGCAGCAGGGTGATCAGAGCGGTGGTGATCTGGTTGGTGACCGGCTCCTGCCCGGCGACCAGCAGCTGGAAGATCATGGAGTCGAGCTCTTCCTGGCTGAGCCGTCCGTCGTCCCGGGCGTCCACCAGGCGGGAGAGCAGATTCTCGCCGCGCTCGCCGCGCTTATGGGCGACGAGGTCGGCAATGTACTGCTGAAGCCCGCGCAGCCGCGCCTCGTACGCGGCACGGCCGGGGTCCTGGGGGCCGACGGGCTGCACGACCTTGCCCCAGTCGCGGTCGAAGCGGTCCTCGAACTCCCGAGGCAGGCCGATGACTTCGGCCAGCACCTGGAAGGGGAAGCGGGCGGCGAAGGCGTCGACGAGGTCGGCCCGCCCGGTGGCGGGCAGCGCGTCGAGCAGCGCGTCGGCCATGACTTGGAAGTGGGGCCGGAGCGCTTCGACGCGTTGTGGCGCGAAGGCGTCGGTGATCAGCCGGCGCATCGAGGTGTGCTTGGGCGGGTCCTGGTGGAGAAGGTGCACCTGGAGCTGGGAGTGCTGCGGCTCCGGCATGATCGAGGCGCGGGCCCGCCAGGCAGCGTTGCCACGCGAGTGGTGCTTGCCCAGGCGGGCGTCGGTCAGCGCCTGATGCGCGGCTTCGTAGCCGGTGACGAGCCAGGCGCACACCCCGCTGGGGAAACGGACCCGGTGGACCGGACCGCGCTCGCGCAGCTCGGCGTACAGGGGATAGGGATCGCGTTTGTAGTCCGCCCCGTACAGCTCTATGGGCACCGGCTCGATGCGCTCGGGCAGGCTCCTGCTCCCGGTCTCGTTCCCGGTCTCGTTCCCGGTCTCGTTCCCGGTCTCGCTCCCGGCCTTGGTCTCGGACGACGCGACCATCGCGGTCTCCTTCATCTGCTTCAACTCCTTCATTTCCTTCAAGGCATGCTCGAATCGACTGTTCACAGGGCGATTTCGGGGTTCATGCGGTCGAGCCACAGGGCCAGGTCCACGACCCGTTCCAGGCGCAGGCGGTGGCCCCACTCAAGGTGTGCCGGTTCGGTGTCGAGGCAGGACTTGACGACGGTTTCGTCGACCAGGTCGCGGACCCGTCCGCCCTGTGCGGCCAGGGCGTCGCGCGCCATGTTCTGCAGGCCGCGGTTGTAGTCGGGGTGGTGCGTGGCCGGGTAGTGGTTCTTGGGCCGGTGGAGTACGGACGGCGGCGCCAGCCCGGCACCCACCGCGCGCAGCAGGCTCTTCTCCCGGCCGTCGTAACTCTGCAGCGACCAGGGCGTGTTGAAGGCGTACTCGACGAGACGGTGGTCGCAGTAGGGGACCCGTACCTCCAGGCCCTGGGCCATGCTCAGCCGGTCCTTGCGGTGCAGCAGCTGACGCAGCCAGCGGGTCAGGGACAGATGCTGCATCTCGCGTTGCCGGTGCCGGTCCGCGCTCTCGTCGTCGAGGTGTGGAACGGCGGCCAGCGCCCGGCGGTAGGTGTCCCGCCGGAATTCGCCGATGCGCAGGGTGGCCGCCAGGTCGGGGTGCAGCGGCATGGCCGCCTCGTCGCCGGTGACCAGCAGCCAGGGGAAGGTCTCGGCGGCCAGCGCCTTGGAACTGTGGAACCACGGATAGCCACCGAAGACCTCGTCGGCCGCTTCGCCGGACAGCGCCACGGTCGAGTGCCGCTTGATCTCGCCGAAGAACAGATAGAGGGAGGTGTCCATATCGCCGACGCCGATGGGGGAGTCGCGGGCGGCGACGACCGCCGCACGGTGCTCGGGGTCCAGCAGCGCATGCGGGTCCAGGACGACGGTGTGGTGATCGGTGCCGATGAACGCACCGGCCTCGGCGGCGAACGGGGTGTCATGGCCGGTACGCAGTACATCGCCGGTGAAGTGCTCCGCCTGGTCGCTGTAGTCGACCGCGTAGGACCGCAGGCGCGCCCCGGGCCCCTCCCGGAGTCGGAGTTCGTCGGCGAGCAGCGCGGTCAGCACGGTGGAGTCGATCCCGCCGGACAGCAGACTGCACAGCGGGACATCCGCCTCCAGCTGTGTACGGGCCGCGCGGTCCAGACGGGCCCGGACGGCGCCGACGGTGGCATCGAGGTCGAGGCCGTCGTCGTGGGGTCGGGCTTCCAACTGCCAATAGAGGCGCTCGTCCAAGCCGCCCCGGTCGAAGGCCGCCACGCCGCCCGGTGGCACCTCCCGCACCCCCGCCCACAGCGTCCCACCGGTGCTGAACACCAGGCTGTACGCCTCCCGCAGCCCCTGCGCGTCCACCCGTGGCCGGCAGCCGGGATGCGCGAACAGGGCCTTGGGCTCGGAACCGAAGACGAGCCCGCCGTCCGGCGTCGCGGCGTAGTACAGCGGCTTGACGCCCAGCCGGTCGCGGACCAGCAGCAGTCGCTGCGCACGGGCGTCCCAGAGCGCGAACGCGTACATGCCCTCCAGGCGCCCGGCGAGCTGGTCGCCCCACTCCTGGTAGGCGCGCAGCACGACCTCGGTGTCGCTACGGGTGGTGAAAAGATGACCCCGGCGACGGAGTTCGGCGCGCAGCTCGTGGTGGTTGTAGACCTCGCCGCTGTAGCTGAGGACGACCTCGGCGCCCGCCTCGCCCGTGGTCATGGGCTGAGCGCCGCCCTCGACATCCAGGACGGCGAGCCGCCGGTGGCCGAGCGCGGCGTACGGCCCGCACCAGATCCCGGAGGCATCGGGACCGCGCGGCGCGAGGGCGGCGGTCATCCGCTCGATGACCGGGGGCTGGTCCTCGGGGTTCACGCGGAACGAGATCCAACCGGTGATGCCGCACATGGGTGGTCCTTCCTGGGTGTGGGGATCGGTTCGCGGTCCGCTGTGTTCTGCCTGGGCCGTCTTTGACTGTCCAGTGGTGGGGGTTGCTCGCCGTTGCGCCTTGCTGGTCCCCGCGTAGCGGCAACGGCGTTTGAGAGGTCGGATGAAAGGCGCGGGAAGTTCCCGCCGGATTCAGGGGATTTCTTGCGCGCGGGGACGAACGGGGTGGTGCGCAATCCCAGTTAGTCGGGTCCGGCAGCGGATGAGTTCCGGCGGGGGCGCAGGACGAACCTCACATGCCGACCGGGCCCTTTTGGAGCACTCGTACCTGCTCGTGGCTGCCACGATGACGCCCCGACCTTCCGAGATCTGGAGCGGCGATGTCCTCCTCCCCGGCCGACCGCAGTCGGCCCGTTCTTCCCCGGGCCGTCCGGCGCCTGCTGCCCGCACGGGCGGTCATCGGCTTCACCGTCCTGCTGGTGGCGCTCTTCGCCCTGTCGTACGCGGCCGGTGCCGTCGCCGGGCCGGTGGCTCCGGGCCTGCATCCCGCCGGTGGCGCCCGCACCGGAGACTCCGAGCCCGCCGACGACGGAGACATGGGCGGGATGCATGGGATGGGCGGCGGGATGCGATGACCGCGCAACCGCACGACGCCGCCTCCGCACCGGCGGCGCCCTCCCTCACCACCACCCTGACCGTCGGCGGAATGACCTGCGCCGCCTGCGTGGGCCGGGTCGAGAAGAAGCTCGGCCGCCTCGAAGGCGTATCGGCCACGGTGAACCTGGCCACCGGCCGGGCCCGCGTCAGCCACCCCGAGGCCGTACCCGTCGGCGATCTCGTCGCTACCGTCGAGGCCGCCGGATTCACCGCGCAACTCCTGCAGAATTCAAGGGAGTTGGAATTGACGGAGGGGGACGACGGGGACGAGGGGGATGATCGGGACGCGGGGGAACGTCCCGCTGCCCACCAGCCCCCGGCCGCCCCCCAGGGCGACGACACCGACACCCGCACCGAGCGCCACCGGCTGCTGATCACCGCCCTGCTGTCCCTCCCGGTCCTGGCCCTCTCCATGGTTCCCGCCTGGCAGTTCCGCGACTGGCAGTGGCTCTGCTTCGTTCTCGCCGCGCCCGTCGCGGTATGGGGCGCGGCCCCCTTCCACGCCCGTGCGCTGCGCGGCCTGCGGCACGGCGCCGCGACGATGGACACCCTCGTCTCCCTCGGCGTCGCCGCGTCGTTCTCCTGGTCCGCATACGCGCTGTTCCTCGGCGGCGCCGGTCAGCCCGGCATGACCATGCCCTTCAGCCTGCTGCCGACCGCCGGGGACGGGACGTCCCATCTCTACCTGGAAGCCGCCGTCGGCGTACCGCTGTTCGTGCTGGCCGGCCGCCGGATGGAAGCCAGGGCCCGGCACGGCACGGGTTCCGCGCTACGTGCGCTGGCCGAACTCGCCGCCAAGGATGTCGCCGTACGGGTGGACGGCAGCGAGCGGCGGGTCCCGGTGGACCGGCTGCGGGTCGGTGATCTCTTCCTCGTACGGCCCGGGGAGCGCGTCGCCACCGACGGCACCGTGACCGAGGGCAGTTCCGCCCTGGACCTCTCGCTGATCACCGGCGAGAGCCGGCCGGTCGAGGTCGCTCCGGGCTCGGACGTTGTCGGCGGTGCGGTCAACTCCGGTGGTCTGCTGGAGATCCGGGCCGGTGCCGTGGGGGCGGACACCCAACTCGCCCGGATCACCCGGCTGGTGGAGGACGCCCAGACCGGCAAGACCAAGGCGCAGCGTCTCGCCGACGCGGTGGCGGCCGTCTTCGTCCCCGCCGTACTGACCGTGTCGGTCACCGTCCTGGGGTTCTGGCTCGGCGCCGGGGCCGACCTGCAGGCCGCCGTCACCGCCGCGGTCGCCGTCCTCGTCGTCGCCTGCCCCTGCGCACTGGGGCTCGCCACCCCGACCGCGCTGCTGGCCGCCACCGGGCGCGGCGCCCAACTCGGCATCCTCGTCAGCGGGCCGCAGGCACTGGAGCGGCTGCGTCGCATCGACACCGTGGTGCTGGACAAGACCGGCACCCTCACCACGGGCCGGATGAGTGTCACCGCCCTCACCGCTCGTACGGATGGCCTCGACCCGGCCGCCGTCCTCCGGCTGGCCGCCGCCGTCGAGCAGGGCTCCGAGCACCCGCTGGCGCACGCCGTCATCGCCCGTGCGCACGAACTCCACCCCGGTCAACTCCTCTCACCGGTAAGCGACTTCACCGCCACACCCGGGTACGGCGTACGCGGCACAGCTGACGGCCGTCAGGTGACGATCGCCGGGCCCGGGGACGTCGGCGGCCTCCCGGTTCCGCTGCCGGACGCCGTACGCACAGCCGAGGCCGCGGGCCACACCGCGGTCCTGGTCACCGTCGACGGCGCCCCGGAGGCCGTCATCGCCGTCGGCGACTCGCTCCGCCCGGACAGCTACCGCGCCGTCGACCATCTGCGCCGCCTGGGGCTCCGGCCGGTCCTGGCCACCGGGGACCGCGAGGCCACCGCCCGCGCCGTGGCCGGGCACCTCGCCATCACCGAGATCCACGCCGAGGCCCGCCCTCAGGACAAGGCCGCGCTGGTCGGCACCTTGCAGGAGCAGGGCAGCCGGGTCGCCGTGGTGGGCGACGGCGTCAATGACGCCGCCGCGCTCGCGCTCGCCGACCTCGGCATCGCCATGGGCAGCGGCACCGACGCCGCGATCGGCGCCGCCGATGTCACCCTCGTACGCGAGGACCTCCAGGCCATCGCCGACGCCGTACGCCTGGCCCGCCGCACCCTGGGCACCATCCGCACCAACCTGATCTGGGCCTTCGGCTACAACCTGGTCACTGTGCCGCTGGCCGCCGTCGGACTGCTGAACCCGATGCTCGCGGCCGCCGCCATGTCCGCCAGCTCGCTGCTCGTCGTGGGCAACAGCCTGCGGCTGCGGGCCTGGAAACCGGCGCGGGCCTCGAAGTCGGCCCGCCGTATCAACAGCGCCCGGAAAACCGCTACTTGGGAGGCCACATGAACCGGCCGCGTACGGCGGCGGTCGCCGTACCGCTGCTCGCCTGCCTGGCAACGCTGGGTACGCTCACCGTCTGGACCGCCACCGGCAACGCGGGGACGCCCGCACGTCTCAGTGCCGCCGAGGGCCGGGTGCTGGTCCCGTCCGCCGCGGAGGCCACCGCGGCGTTCTTCACCGTCCGTAACACCGGTACATCGGACGACGTGCTGACCGGCGTCACCGGCCCGGCAGGCCACCGCACCATGCTCAGCCGCACGGTCGACATCGGACGGAACGCGCGGAGCATGGAGATGGTCCGCTCCGCCACCGTCCCGGCGGGCGGTTCGCTGCGGATGACGGCCACCACCCTGGACGTCATGATCAGCCCACCCCCACGGATCGCACCGGGGGACCGGCTCACCTTCACCCTCCACTTCCGCGACGGCCCGCCGCTGACCGTACGGGCGAAGGCCATACGCCCAGGCCGGTGACGAGGGATACAGGGATACCGACGCGGGGCTCATGGACCGGCTCCTGCCCGCCCATGAGCCCCGACATCCGTCAGGAGACCACCTCGCCGGGAGGCCGTCCCGCCGGGAGGTCACCCATCGGGAGCGACCGTCAGGCCACCGCGCCCGCGAGATCGCGTGACCGGTCACCCGGCTCCGGCCGCTCCGCTTCCGCCTCCGCCAGCCGCGCGATCAGCGTCTCCCGGGCACGTGCCACCCGGGACCGTACGGTTCCCACCGGGCAGCCCATCACCCCGGCGGCCTCCGCGTACGGAAGCCCCAGCAACTGCGTCAGGACGAACGCCTCGCGCCGCCCCGGCACCAGCGCCGACAGCAGCTCCGCCAGGGCGACTCCCTCGTCGAACCCCGGCACACCACGCGGCTGCACCCGCTCCGCCGCCGTCTGCCAGTCGTCGGTCGCGGCCAGCCGCGGCCGAACCGCATGGGAGCGGATGCGGTCCGCCACCACCCGCCGGGCGATCGTCAGCAGCCATGTCCGCGCCGACGACCGGCCCTCGAACCGCGGCAGACTCCGCAACGCCCGCACGTAGGTGTCCTGCACCAGATCATCGGCCGCCTGCGGATCGCCGCTCAGGTGCGTCACATAACGTCGCACATCGAGCTGAGTGGCCCTGACGAACTGCTCGACGGCCCGCTCGTCGCCGCTACGGGCGGCCAGCGCCCACCCCGTCACCGCCTCGTCGTCACGCATACCGCGACCGCCCCTCGCCGGGCGTCCACGCTTCGGAGAGGATGGAGGCATGCTCTGCTCGCGTATCCGCACGGCACTCTCCGCCCGCCTGGACGGCGAGCGACTGCCGCCCGGCCTCACCAACCGCCACCTCGACGACCACTTGGCGGGCTGCGCCGACTGCCGCCGATGGGAGGCGCGGGCGCGACAGCTGGCGGCGGACACCGGGGCCCACCTCAGGCACGCCGACGACGACACGGCGTCCGCCGACGAGCTGCTCGCCCATCTGCGGAAGGCGGCCGCGGCCCCCGCATCGGCGAAGGCGCGCGACCGGCGAAAGAACTGAGGGAAGAACTGGAGGCGGAACTGGAGGGAGAAGCGGAGGGAGAAGCGGACGGAAAAGTGGAGGGCGAACGGATCCGGGCGGCGTTGCCGCCGACATCCGGACAGGGAAGATCATCTGTAGTCCTTCGCGTGATCCGGTCACCGCGGGCAGCGGGACCGGTGACGTCAGAACCCGGGAGAGCCGGCGCGTGAAATCAGCGCCAGGGCCGGCCCGGGAACCGGGAATTCGCCGTGCTGTCAGACGACAGCCGGCCCACGCGGCGGGCCCCGCAACGAAATGGCATGGGCCAGCAGGAGCGTGCGTACGGCATGCCGCGGCACCTGCCGGGCGGCTCGTACGGCGGGTGGCGCATCGGGAAGGACGATCCGCAGGACCAGCACCAGCGGCGCGAACAGCCGGGCCGACACGGTCCTTACGACCCTGAAGGCAGCCCGTTCCCCGCCCCACAGCCACCACGCGCTCAACAGCGCGACAAGCAGGTGCGCGGCGAGCATGCCGCTCCCGCTGCCGTGCATCCCCTGCATGCCCGGCATCTGATCCATCGGGCCCATCTGCGGCAACTGATCCATCTGCTGCATCCGATCCATGGGCTGCATGTGATGGACGTGCTGCTGCATCTGCTGCATCTGCTGCATCTGATGGATCTGCGAGGACGACATCCCCTCCGCGCCGCACAGCCACGCATTCGCCCACTCCCGTGCGAGCGACAACCGCTCACCACCGGAGTCGGCGACCGCCCGGCCGAACGAGAACGCGCTGTGCAGCGCCGCCTGGGTGCCCACCGTCAGCAACCCCACCAGCAACGGGCCCCGTTCACGCCCGGCGAAGCACCAGGCGACGGACGCGGTTCCCAACCAGGCGGTCAGCAGCATCCACCAGGGCACGGTGGCATCCGACATCATCACGTGTCCCAGCGCGGCAAGCAGCACACAGACCGCCGCGAACACCGCGGCGCGCAGCCCCCTGAGTACTTCCCCCGCATCCATGACGGGCCCATCGTCGCACCCCGGCCTCCGGGGCGAACGCGAGGGTCATCTGCACGCCCGGCAGGGGGCGCAACGGACGACAGGCGGCGTACCTGTCCCGTTGTGTCCTCCAGGCCGGCACCGTCCGGATGCCGGGATGCCGGAACGCCGGGATGTGCGATCGGGTGGCACCGGCTGCCGGCTCGGCCTGTCGGCTGCCGGGAAATATTCCGCGGGGTGTCGAATCGGGCAGACCTGCGGCGTCGTCATGGGTGAGGCCGCGAAACGAGCGGCACGAGGCCGCGAAACGAGCGGCGAAACCCTGCTGAGGAGGCGCTATGCCCAAGTACGTGATGCTGACCTATCTGCCGGTCGGCGGCGAGCCCACGCCCGAGGAGGTCGGCGCCCGTTGGGGCGCGTACCACCAGGCCCTGAAGGACGCCGGGGTGCTCGTGGCCAATGCGGGGCTGGCCAGGACCGACATGGCGACGACCGTGCGGGTCCGCGACGAGGAGACACAGATCACCGACGGTCCGTTCGCGGAGACCAAGGAGTTTCTCGCCGGGTTCTTCCTGATCGAGGTCGACGACCTGGACGCAGCGCTGAAGTGGGCCGCGGAGATGCCGAACAGCAGCTACGGGCCCGTCGAGGTGCGGCCGGTCTGGAGCGCGTGAGCCCGCGCGACGGCGAGCGGCGGCCGGGCCCGGACCCGGCCGCCGCCGTCGAGCGCACCTTCCGCGAGGAGCGGGCTGCCGTCCTCGCGACGCTGATCCGGCACCTCGGTGACCTCCAGCTCGCCGAGGACGCCGTCCAGGACGCCTTCGCGGCCGCCGTCGCCACCTGGCCCGACGACGGGATCCCCACCAACCCCGGCGCCTGGATCATGGTGACCGCCCGCCGCAAGGCGATCGACCGGGTGCGGCGTGAGCGTGCCGTCGCCGACCGCACCGTACGGCTCGCGGAGCTGGCGCGGCTGGAGGCGCAGGAGCACCGGCCGGGAACCGACGCGGGAGCCGTCACCGACGACCGGCTACGGCTGATCTTCACCTGCTGCCATCCCGCGCTCGCGCTGCCCGCGCGGGTCGCGCTCACACTGAAGACGCTCGGCGGCCTCAGCACCGGGGAGATCGCCCGCGCGTTCCTCGTCAGCGAGCCGACGATGGCGCAGCGCCTGGTACGGGCCAAACGCAAGATCGCCGAGGCCCGGATCCCGTACCGCGTCCCGAGCGACGACGCGCTCCCCGGCCGTCTGAACGGGGTTCTGTCCACCGTGTATCTGATCTTCAACGAGGGATACGGGGCGGCCGAGGGCGGGCGTCTGGTCCGCGGCGAGCTGTGCGGCGAGGCGATCCGGCTGGGGCGGCTGCTGTGCGCGCTGATGCCGGACGACGCCGAGGTGCGCGGGCTGCTCGCGCTGATACTGCTGCACGATGCGCGGCGCGCCGCACGGGTCGACGAGCACGGCCGGTATGTGCCGCTCGACGCACAGGACCGCTCGCGCTGGGACGCGGCGCGGATCGCGGAGGGGCACGAAACGCTGGCGGAAGCGCTCGCGTTCCGCCGCGCCGGTCCCTACCAGCTGCAGGCCGCGATCGCCGCGCTGCACGTCGAGGCGCCGAGCGCGGCGGAGACCGACTGGGAGACGATCGCCGAGCTGTACGGGGCGCTCGGGCGGCTGGCGCCGTCACCGGTGATCGAGGTCAACCGCGCGGTGGCGGTCGCCGGGGCCGACGGGGCGCAGGCCGGCCTCGCACTGCTGGCCCCGCTGCTCGACGACCCCCGTCTGACGCACTATCAGCCGCTGTACGCGGCCCAGGCCGAGCTGCTGAGACGGGCTGGTGACCGCAGAGCCGCAGGTCAGGCGTACGAGCGGGCGCTGGCGCTGACCGGCAACGCGGTCGAGCGGGCCGAACTGGAGCGGCGGCTGGCGGGGCTGGGGTCCGAGGGCGCGTCGTGAGAAGCGCGGGGGATGCCCCTATGGAAGAGCTCTTGCTGACGCGCTGCTGCCGAAGAGCTGCTGCGTTCCAGTGACTCTCCGGTGGGTCGCACGGCAGGGGGTAAAAGCCACCTTATCGTCGCTTTTGCAGAGAATGTTCCTTTTCTGCTCCAAGCTGAGTGAAGGTGGAAGAATGATCCGTTCAATTCCTCGTGCGCTCGCAGTGGCGGGGCTGACCGTGGCCGCCGTCGCGGTGCCGATGGCAGGCGCCGCGACCGCCGTTCCCAGCACCACCCCGACCGTCAAGTGCGCCTCACAGAAGGACGGTGGTTGCTTCTCGGGTCGCGACGGCCGGCCCCACGCCAACAACGGCAGCAAGGCCGTCCACCGCGACGGCGATCACCGTTACAACTACGGTCGTGACGATGATGGCTACGGTCGTGACCGTGAGCGCGACAACGGCCGCGACAACGGTCGTGACCGCGACCGCGACAACGGCCGCGACAACGGCCGCGACAACGGCCGTGACCGTGAGCGCGACAACGGCCTTGACCGCGAGCGCGACCGTGACAGTGACTACGGCCGTGACCGTGAGCGCGACAACGGTCCGGACCGTGACTACGACCGTGACCGCGACCGTGACAGTGACAGTGAGTACGGCCGCGACAGTGACTACGGCCGTGACAGTGACTACGAGCGCGCCCCTGAGCGCGACAACCGTCAGGACAGCCGCAAGGCCGGCCAGCAGGAGAGCGAGAGCCTTCTCGGGCTCGGGGAGGTCCTGGGGCATCTCCTCTGACCTCCTGACCGTCATCACTGTTGTGGGCCCGGGGAATTGGCGTTGCCTCCCCGGGTCTGCGCCTGCCCCGACAGAGCCGGTCGGTCCCTTCACGGACCGGCCGGCCTCTTTCGCGGACCGACCGGCCCCTGTCCGGCGCCGCCGGGTGGCTCTCACCCTGGAGGTGTCACAGCGGCCGTGACGGTGGTCCGTACCGAGGAGGAGCCATGGGGCACACACCGCACATCGTCAGCGATGTGATGACACGGACCGTGGTCGCGGTCGGCCAGGAGGCCCGGTTCAAGGAGATCGTCGAGACCATGGAACAGTGGCAGGTGAGCGCCCTGCCCGTTCTGGAGGGCGAAGGGCGGGTGGTCGGCGTGGTCTCCGAGGCCGATCTGCTGCCGAAAGAGGAATTCCGGGAAGCCGATCCCAGCCGTCTGGAGCAGCTGCAACGCCTCGACGACGTACGCAAGGCAGGCGCGGTGACGGCCGCGGAGCTGATGAGCGCGCCCGCCTACACCGTCCACGCCGACGCCACCCTCGCGCAGGCGGCGCGGACCATGGCCCACAAATCCGTGAAGCGGCTGCCCGTGGTGGACTCCCTCGGGCTGCTGCAGGGCATCGTCAGCCGCGCCGATCTGCTGAAGGTCTTCCTGCGGACCGACGCAGACCTCGCCGAGGAGATCCGCACGGACATCGTCGGCCACCTGTTCGCGATGTCCCATGACGATCTGGACGTCACCGTCGCCGAAGGGGTGGTGACCATCAGTGGCCGGGTCCGGGACGCCTCGGTCGTTCCGATGGCGGCGCGCCTGGTGCGGGCGGTCGAGGGCGTCGTGGACGTCACGTTCGATGTCACCGGTCCGGATGCGGCCCGGTCCGGGCCGCCTGTCGCGGACCCGCGCCGCTGACCGGCCCGCAGCTCCGCCCCCTGAAGGCGGCGGCTCACCCGCCGTCCGGGACCGCGTCCGGGACCGCGTCCAGGACCTCGAAGGCTCCGGCCAGCCCGACGGTGCGCAGGAGCCTCCGCTGGCGGGGATCGGTGATGACCAGCGACAGCCGGCCGCCGCGTGCCAGAATCCGGCGCCGGGCCCGGCACAGGACCCCGATCCCGCTGCAGTCCAGGAAGGTCAGCCCCGTCAGGTCGAGCACCAGGTGGGGCCGTGTCCCGGAGGTCAGCGGATCGAGGTTCCTCGTGGTCGCGGCGGCGCTCACGAAGTCCAGTTCCCCGTCGAGGCGTACCACGGTGAGGGCGTCCGCGCGGCGCCCCCGTACGTCCCCGGCCTTCTCCCTCAGCATGTCCTCCACCCATCCGAACGCTTCCGCCTCAGGGTCGCCGGCACATCAACGCTGCGGCCTTCAAGGCTGCCACCATCAAAAGCGCGGACCGCGGTCCTGAGGAGTGCCGGGCGGGCCATGCCGATAGGGACCTTCGGCCCCATTCAGGAGCCGCTCAGGTCCAGCCAGCGGGTGGTGCCGGGGGCGACGGTGTACGAACGGCCACCGAGCCTCACCCGCACCGCGGCAGTGTCCGATTCCGGCACCGCGATCCGTACCCGCCGCGCACGGATGCGCAGATCGACATCCCAGTGGCGGCCGTAGCGCAGGCGTACCCGGAACTTCGAGAGCTGGGGGATCGGCACCGGATCGAGCCACAGCGCGTGTTCGTGGGCCTCCAGGCCGGTCATACCGCGCTGGACGAAGTCCAGGGTGCCGGCCATCGCGCCCAGATGGATGCCCTCCGCGGTGGTGCCGCCCTGGACGTCCGCCACATCCCCGGTCAGCGCCTCCTCGCAGTACATCCATGCGTCGGCGCGGCGCGCCCGGGCCAGTACCCACGCGTGGACCAGCGCGCTGAGCGTCGAGCCGTGGCTGGTGCGGTGGAGGTAGTAGTCGACGGTGGCGCGCCAGACGTCATCGTCGACGGCGTACCCCAGCTGCCGGAACACGGCGGCGAGCTCCGCCGGCGGGAAGAGATAGCCCAGCATCAGCACATCGGCCTGCTTGGACGCCTGATAGCGGTTGACGGTGTCGCCCTCCGCCTCCAGGATCCGGTCCAGCCGCCGGATGTCGCCGTACTGCCGGCGGTACCCGTCCCAGTCGAGTTCGGCCAGGTCCGCGTAGCCCGCGAACTGGCTGATGACGCCCTGGTGGTACGGCACATGGAGCCGGTGCGCGATGTCGTCCCAGCGCTCCCGCTCGTCCGGGGCGAGCTGGATCCGTTCGAACAGCTGCTGGCGGCGCGCCTCGGGCAGGTCGCGGCAGAGGACGAGCGCCCGCATCAGCACCCAGGCGGCCGTGACGTTCGTGTAGGCGTTGTCGTCCAGCCCCGGTTCCGCGGCCCCCGGATAGCCGTCGTGGTACTCGTCGGGCCCGACGACGCCACGGATGCGGTACCGGCCGAGGTCCTCGTCCCAGTCTGCGGCCGCCGCCCAGAAGCGGGCGATCTGAAGGAGCATCTCCGCGCCCTTGGTGTGCAGGAACGCGGTGTCCCCACTGGCCCGGCAGTACTGCCACACGTTGTACGCCACCGCGGAGCCGACATGGTGCTGGAGCCGGGAGTGATCCGGCAGCCAGCGTCCCGAACGCGGATTGAGATGGAATTCCTGGGTCTCCTCACGGCCGTCACCGGCGCTCTGCCACGGGTACATCGCCCCCGCCCGGCCCGCTTCGGACGCCGCTCGGCAGGCGCTGGGCAGCCGCCGGTAGCGGTAGCCGAGCAGCGCCCGGGAGACCTCCGGGAAGTGCAGATTCAGGAAGGGCAGGACGAACAGCTCGTCCCAGAAGACATGGCCGCGGTATGCCTCGCCGTGCAGGCCGCGCGCCGGTACGCCGGCGTCCAGTTCGGCGGTGTGCGGAGACAGCGTCTGCAGTACGTGGAAGAGGTGCAGCCGCAGAATCCGGCCCGAGTCTCCGGGGACGTCCAGTTTCGCCTGCTGCCACAGGTGTTTCCAGGCGCGGTGGTGAGACGCCAGCAGCCCGGGGAAATCCGGCGCCCGGCGTACGCCGTCGACGGCCGCGCGGAGGGGATTGCCGATCGCCGGGTCGCGGGAGGTGTACAGCGCCACGGTCTTGTCGACGACGACGGTCGAGCCGGGTTCGACGGGCAGCATGAGCGTGTGGAAGGCCCGCTGCGAGGTGAGTTCGGTACGGGGAGTCACGCCACCGGAGGCCGCGCCGCCGCCGTCGGAGGCCGTTCCGCCGACGGCCGTGCGGGTCCGCCCGGCCATCGCGATATGGATGCCGGACTCGATGGTGCGGCAGCGCAGCCACACCGTGTCGTCGTCCTCGGAGCCGGTGTCGCAGCCGGTCAGGTGCCGGCTCGCCAGTTCTCGGTAGCGTGCCACGCCGGCATTGCGGACATCGCCGTCGATGCCGGCCACCACCTCCACCTCGCCGGCCCACCCGGCAGTCGTGAACGACGTGCGCAGCGCGGCCAGATGAGGGTCACCCATGTGCACCAGGCGGCACTGTTCCACGCTCAGGCGCCGCCCGGCCGCGTCCTCGTAGACCGACCAGCGGGTCAGGGTGCCGTGCCGCAGATCCAGCGTCTGCCGGTGTTCGGCCAGCTGCGGGTGGTCGGGGGAGAGCCAGGGGCCGGGGGGCGCGTCGGCGGGGCGCATCCGGTAGCGCAGCGGCAGCCAGTTGGGCAGGTTGACCAGGTCCTCGTTCTCGATCCGGCGGCCCGCCACGGTGGACGTCAGCCGGTTGTAGCAGCCCGCCGCGTAGGTGCCCGGGTAGTGCGCGGGGCCGGGGAGCGCCTCGGTGGCGGCACCGCGGGTGACGAAGTAGCCGTTGCCCAGCGCGCACAGTGCCTCGCGCAGCCGTTCCGCCTCGGGTTCGTACCCCTCGTACGTCCATGTCCAGGCCGCCACCGTCAGCCCTCCCCGGACGTCAGCAGCTCGCCGGGGTCGGAGACGACCACATCGGCGCCGCGTCGGCGCAGCTCGGCGGCGCCCTGCCCGGCCGTGCGGTCCACGCCCACGACGAGGCCGAAGCCGCCGCGCCGGCCGGCCTCGACACCGGCCAGCGCGTCCTCCACCACGGCGGTGTCCCGGGCCGGGACACCGAGCCGCCGGGCCGCCTCCACGAAGAGCGCCGGGTCCGGTTTGCCTGGCAGACCGAGCCGGCTCGCCTCATTGCCGTCCACCACGGCCTGGAAGAGATCGCGTACGCCCGCGGCGGACAGCAGCTCGGTCGCATGGCGGGACGCCGAGACGGCGGCGCACCGCACCCGCTCGCGGCGCAGGACATGCAGCAGGCGCACGGTGCCGGGCCAGGTGGCGATGCCGTGCGTACGCAGGCTCGCGGTGAACAGCTCTTCCTTGCGGGCCGCGACCGCCCACAGCGTGGCGGTTCCCGGCGCGTCGGCGGGGTCGCCGAGCGGCAGATCCAACCCTCGGGAGGCCAGGAACGTGGCCGCCCCGTCCAGCCGGGACCGGCCGTCGACATAGTGGCGGTAGTCGTCCGCGGGGTCGAAGGGCCGCTGTCCGCCCGCCACCGCCAGACAGGCGTCGAAGGCGTCCTTCCAGGCCGCAGCGTGCACCTGGGCGGAGTCGGTGATGACGCCGTCGGTGTCGAAGACGACGGCCCGTACGGAGCGCAGGCACGCGGCCGGGGAGGGCGCGGCGGTCATGATCACGGATCCCTTCGTGAGGGTGCCGTCTCCCATCGCATCACGACTCCGGGACAGCGGCGCGGTACGCGGGCGGGCGGCGGTGCCGCCGGGGCCGGTCGGCCCACCGGCGGCACCGGACGGCCCCTGTGGCCGGCCCCTCCGGTGTCCGATCGTGGGAGCACGATCCCCCGGAGGGGCACCGCGCCGACGCACGGCCGAGAGGAGGCGTGAGATGAAGCCCCGGAGAGTCGGCAGCGTCATGACCGGCGACGTGGTCCGGGCCCGGAGCACGACGCCGCGCAAGGACATCGAAAGCTGGCTGGACGAACACCACATCAGCGGGCTGCCGGTGGTGGACACCGACGAAAAGGTGATCGGGGTCGTCTCCACCACCGATCTGCGGCTCACCTGGCAGCGGACCGCCGCGGACGAGCCGCCGACCGCCGGCGAGCTGATGTCCGCCCCCGCGGTCACCGTACGCGCCGACGACTCCCTCGTCCGGGCGGCCCGCTTCATGGCCGAGCACCGCATCGAGCGGCTGCCGGTCGTGGACGAGGAAGCCCGTCTGGTCGGCATCGTCACCCGGCGCGACCTGCTGCAGATCTTTCTCCGCCCGGACCCGGAGATCCGCGACGAGGTGATCGACGAGATCATGGTCCGCGCTCTGTGGCTGAGCCCGCACACGGTCAGCGTCCGCGTCCACGACGGGGTGGTGACGCTGCGCGGCTGCCTGGAGAGCGGCGCCGACGTGGCCATCGCCGTACGGATGACGCGCCAGGTCGATGGGGTGATCGCGGTGGTGGATCGGCTGACGCATCGGCGCGCCGCTGGGCTTGGCCCAAGCCGGTGAGGGTCGCTGCGCGGTCCGCTGCGCTTGGCCTGAGCCGACGGGGGTTCCGTGCGTTGCCGGGTGCAGCGCGTTTCGCCTGCGGCGGGCGGGGTGCTGCGCTTGGGCTGGGTCGATGGGGGCCCGTTCGTTGCCGGGTGCCGCGCCGTGTCGCCTGCGGCGCTGTTGCCGCTGCGCGGGGCTTTTGGGTGCGGTTCCGGGCCTCCGGACTTCGTCCTGCGGCCCGGCACCTCCCGTGGGTGGTGGGTGAACGGGGGGGGGTGCGGTGTCGTTTCGCCTGCGGCAGTTGTTGCCGCTGCGCGGGCTGTGAGTGGTGGGTGAAAAGGCAGGTGCTTAGGCTCGTGCACGTCAGCACGTCGGTGGACGGAGGACGGATGTCAACGACCAGGAGTCTGCTCGACGCGCTGCCGGCTGAGGCGCGTGCGCGGCTGGACGGGATCGCGCATGAGGTCTCGCTGCCGCGTGGTGCCCGGATCTTCGAGGAGGGTGGGCGGGCGGACCGCTTCTGGGTGATCCGTAGTGGACGGGTCACGCTCGACCAGCGTGTTCCGGGGCGTCGTGCGGCCGTAGTTGAGACGCTCGGCCGGGATGATCTGCTGGGCTGGTCCTGGCTTTTTCCGCCGCACCTGTGGCACTTGGGCGCGGAGACCGAGAGCCCGGTGGAGGCCTTGGAGTTCGACGCCGCGGTGGTCCGCTCCCTCTGTGCGTCCGATCCGGTGCTGGGGCGTGAGATCTACCGGTACGTCGCGGAGACGGTGGCCGACCGGCTGCACCGTACCCGCACCCGTCTGCTGGACCTCTACGGTCCCCAGGGCAGCGGCCTGGAGTGATGCGCGGTGCCGCGTCACGCCTCGCGGTGGCCCCGCTGCGGGTCGAATTCCGCCCACTCCCGTTCCCACTGCCAGGCGCGCCGTCGGTTCAGCAGGATGGCGCCGGCCCGCTCCCCGACGAGCAGCAGCAGACAGGTGCCGCCGGCGGCCACCGTGCCGATCGCGATGCTCTCGACTCTCGCCTCGGAAGGGCTGATGGGATCACGCAGCAGTACACCGCGCCCGTTGAGCCAGACCGTGGTCCGGTCACCGGCCTTGAGGTGCGGCGGCACCGCCGTGTCGCCTGTCCGGGTCGAGCCGTCGGCCGTCGTCCACCGCACCGTCGCGTACACCCGGCCCCCGACGCCACCCGTGGAGTCGACCCCGATACGGGCCGGCGGGTTCTCCGTCAGTACGGCCGACACGCTGTGCCGTTCCTGGATCTGCCGCTGGGCGGCGGCGCTCACCTCGCTCGCGGCCGACACGCCGGCGACCGGCGCCGCCACCGCGATCAGCGCCCCGGTGGCCAGCACCAGCCAGGCTTCCGCCACGTCCGTACCGCGTCGGAGCGGGCCGCGCCGCAAGTGCCGGAGGATCATCGTGAGAGCCATCGCGCACCCTCCTTTGCCCGTCCCCCGACGGTCGCACGCCGAACGGTCCGGCAAGAGGGGCCGAACGGCCCTGCCCGGAGGCCGGTGGGCGCCCCCAGGAGCGGCCCATGGGCCCGTTCGGCCCTGGTGTGCCCCTGGGGCCGGGGCCACGATGGAAAACGTCCGGCGACACCGGACAACAGCCTGGAGGACGCCATGACCGAGGCCGGGGAGTTCTCACCGCAGAACCCGATCCGGGTTTTCCTGCTCGACGATCACGAAGTGGTCCGGCGCGGTGTGCAGGACTTGCTCGACGCGGAGCCCGACATCGAGGTGGTCGGCGATGCCGGTACGGCAGATCACGCGCTGGCCCGGGGCCCGGCGCTGCGGCCGCATGTCGCCGTCCTGGATGTGCGGCTGCCGGACGGGGACGGCATCAGCGTCTGCCGTGAGCTGCGGTCGCGGATGCCCGGCCTGGCCTGTCTGATGCTCACCTCGTTCGACGACGACGATGCGCTGCTCGACGCGATCATGTCGGGTGCGGCCGGCTATGTCCTCAAGGAGATAAAGGGTTCGGACCTGGTTGCCGCCGTGCGTACGGTCGCGTCCGGCCGGTCGATGCTCGACCCGGCGACCACGGCGCGGCTGATGAACAGCCTGCGGGGCGAGGACTCCGACGCGGAGCCCGAGGCGGACGCGCTGTCCGGGCTGTCGCCGCGGGAGCGGGAGATCCTCGGTCTGATCGGTGAAGGGCTGACGAATCGTCAGATCGGTTCCCGTCTCTACCTGTCGGAGAAGACGGTCAAGAATCACATCTCGCGGCTGCTGGCCAAACTCGGCGTCGAGCGCCGCATTCAGGCGGCCGTCCTCGCCACCCAGGCGCATCCTCCGCATGCCGACCCCGGATCGCATCGGATGTGACGCCCGCTGGGTCTCGTTGGGTGGGGCGAAGCCGTGTTGCCGGGCCGTTGTTCAGGAGGACGGGAGCGGTGCGCACCACAGCAGGCGGGTGCCGCCGTGCTCCGACGTCCCGACGGTCAACTCACCGCCCACGCTCTCGGCGCGTTTGGCGAGGTTGGCCAACCCGCTGCGGCGGCCGCCGGGCGGCATGCCCGTGCCGTTGTCGGCGACACTCAGCCGCAGCGTGCCGCCACGTACGATCAGCGAGACGTCCACCGCGGTGGCGTGTGCGTGCCGGGCGGTGTTGCTCAGGGCTTCGGCGAGCACCGCCACCACATGTTCCGCGATCTCCGCCGGCACATCGGTGTCGATGAGCCCCTCCATGTGGAGGGACGGGGTGAAGCCCAGCGGGCGTGCCGCCTGCTCCACCGCGGTCACGGTCCGCACCCGCAGACCGTGGCTCGCCCGGCCCGATTCGCGGGCGCGGAGCCCGAAGATGGTCGACCGAATGATCTTGATGGTCTCGTCCAGGTCGTCCACCGCGCGCAGCAGCCGCTCGCTGGCCTCCGGATGATCCACGAAGCGCACCGCGCTCTGCAGCGTCATGCCGGTGGCGAACAGCCGCTGGATGGCCAGATCGTGCAGATCGCGGGCGATGCGGTCGCGGTCCTCCAGAAGGGCGAGCTGTTCGGCGGACTGGCGTTGTTCGGCCAGTTCGATGGCGAGCGCCGCCTGGCCGGCGAACGTCAGCAGCGGCGCGGTCTCCGGTTCCGTGAACGGGTCGCGCCCCTTGACCCGGGCCAGCAGCAGCACACCGCGCACCCGCTCGCCGGTGATCATCGGGACGGCGACCGCGGGCCCCAGGCCCGTCCAGCGCGGCCCGGCGGTGCTCCGCGGATCGTTGTCGACACCCAGGCTGATCAGCGGCTTCTTCGCATCGAGGGCCGCGCCGATGAACGACCCCTCGCGCGGCAGGACCAGCCCGCGGTGCGCCCCGGCATCGACACCGGAGGCCAGCGCCACCCGCACCGCCGCGCCCTCGACGGGCAGCGCCAGGACGCCGAGATCGGCGGCGAGGATACGCAGTGCATGATTGACGATCATCTCCAGGACCTGCATGTCGTCCGCCCCGGGCAGCAGACCGGCGACGATCTCGCCGTTGGCCTCCAGCCACCGCTGACGGTACCGGGCCTCCTCGTAAAGCCGGGCGTTCTCGATGGCCACCCCGGCCGCGACCGCGAGCGTCGACAGCACGGTCTCGTCCTCGGCGTCGAACTCGCCGCCGCCGCGCTTCTCGGTGAGATAGAGATTGCCGAACACCTCGTCGCGCACCCTGATCGGCACCCCGAGGAACGAGTGCATCGGCGGGTGGTTCGGCGGGAAGCCGTACGACGAGGGGTGCTCGGACAGCTCCGGCAGCCGCAGCGGCTCGGGGTGACGGATCAGCTCACCCAGAATGCCGTGCCCGGCCGGAAGATGACCGATCGCGTCCTGCTGCTCCTGGGTGACCCCCACGGGCAGGAACTGGGAGAGCCGGGTGCCCTCGCCGACCACGCCCAGCGCCCCGTACTCGGCGTCCACGACCACCACCGCCGCCTCGACGATCCGGCGCAGCACCCGCGGCAGATCCAGCCCCCTGCCCACCGACAGCACGGCTTCCAGCAGCAGATGGGCCGTCGCGCCGGAGCCCAGCTGCACGGCGTCGAGGCGCTCCTGAAGGTCGTCCGGGAGGGCATCCAGCCGCCGCCGGGCGTCACCTCGCCGGTCGGTTCCGTCGTCACCCACCACCATGCCTCCGCCACGGCCCGCGCGCCGTGGCGGGGCCATGTCTCCACCGTAGCCGCCGTGGGGTTTCGGGCATCTTGTGATGCCTTGTCCCCGCGGTCGGTCAGGGCACGGCCCGGCCCGGGACCTTCGGGCCCCGGGCCGTGCCGAACAGCCCCTGCCCCGGCCGTACGCAACACGCGCACGCTGGTGCCCACGGACACCCTGGAGGGCTGCCATGACCACCACCGCACTGCTGAATGTGCTGCCACCACGCGGGCGGGACCGTCTGATGGAGTTCGCCCGCGATGTGTCCTTCCCGGAGGGCACCCGGATCTTCGAGGAGGGCGGCCACGCCGACCGCTTCTGGATCATCCGTACCGGCTCGGTCAACCTCGATGTCCAGGTCCGCGGGGAACGCCCGGCGACCGTCGAGATGCTGGGGCACGGCGACCTGCTGGGGTGGTCATGGCTGGTACCGCCGTACACCTGGCGCCTGGGCGCGGAGGCGACCAGCCCCGTACGGGCCCACGAGTTCGACGCGATCGCGGTACGCGCACTGTGCGAGGCGGACCCCGCACTCGGACTGGCGGTGACCCACCGGATGCTCGACGTGGTCGCACGCCGGCTCCAGGCCACCCGGATGCGGCTGCTCGATCTGTACGGTCCGCCCAACGCACACCACATGCCGGTGGCGTGAGCGGAAGGCGGTGGAGACGATGGAACTTCCCCTGGTCGTCGGAGTGGACGGATCGGGTTCCGCTCACCGGGCGCTTGAATGGGCGCTGAATGAGGCGGCCCTCCACAGACTTCCGCTGCGCCTGGTGTACGCCTCCCGGTGGGAACGCTACGAGGGTGTGGCGCCGGCCCGGAGCCCGGCCCGCCCCACCGAGGAACTGCTCGCGGACAACATCGTCGGATCCGCCGCCGAATACGCCCATGAACGCAACGCGGACGTCCATGTCTCGGTGCAGGTCCTGTCCGACGACACGGTGACCGCGCTACTGCGCGAGGGCCGCTATGCCTCGGCCCTGATCCTGGGATCCAAGGGCCGCGGCGAATTCGCCGAACTGCTGCTCGGCTCGGTCAGTCTCGCCGTGGCGTCCCGCGCCAGCTGCCCGGTAATCGTGGTGCGCGGCGACAAGGCCGCCCTGGCGGGGACGCACGACCGGGTCCTGCTCGGCGTCGGGGACCCGGACCAGGGCACACAGCCGGCGCAGTTCGCCTTCCGCGAGGCCGAGGCCCGGGGCTGCGCCCTCGACGCGGTACGCGCCTGGCGCTGCCCCGCACACGAGACCACCGACCATCCGCTGCTCGCCGGTGCGCCCGAGCTGTACCACGAGGAGCGGGCCTCGGCCCTCCTCGACAAGGCCCTCACCGACGCGGTCGGCGCCCACCCGATGGTGCATGTGCGGCGCGCCACCGTCGAGGGCCCGCCGCACAAGGTGCTGGTGCGGCGCAGCGCCGCCGCGGATCTGCTCGTCGTCGGAGCGCAGCGCCGCCACGGCCATCTGGGCCTCCAGCTCGGCCGGGTGGGGCACGCGGCTCTGCACCACGCGGAGTGCCCTGTGGCGGTTGTGCCGCAGCCGGGGTGAGCGGCCACCCGTCGCTACTTCCGGAGTCCGGCGGCGTGGTCGGGAACGTACGACTGCAGGTCTCTGGGCGGCCGTTGGTAGCCGGTGGACGGCGGGCGCGGCGGCAGGTCCAGCGCCGGCGCCGGCACCTCGTAGTACGGAACGGTCGACAGCAGATGGGCGATCATGTTCAGCCGGGCCCGGCGCTTGTCGTCGCTCTCGACGACGAACCACGGTGACTCCGAGACGTCCGTGTGCACGAGCATCTCGTCCTTCGCCCGGGAGTACGCCTCCCAGCGGGTGATCGATTCAAGGTCCATGGGGGAGAGCTTCCAGCGCCGGGTGGGGTCGTCGAGCCGCCGCCGGAACCGTTTCTCCTGCACCTCGTCACTCACCGAGAACCAGTACTTGCGCAACAGGATCCCGTCCTCGACCAGCATCCGCTCGAAGATCGGGCACTGACGGAGGAAGCGCTGGTGCTCCTCCTTCGTGCAGAACCCCATGACGTGCTCGACGCCCGCCCGGTTGTACCAACTGCGGTCCAACAGCACGATCTCGCCGGACGCGGGGAGGTGCTCCGTGTAGCGCTGGAAGTACCACTGGGTGCGTTCGCGCTCGGTGGGCCGCGGCAGCGCGACGATCCGGGCGACCCGCGGATTGAGGTGTTCGGCGACGCGCTTGATCGTGCTCCCCTTGCCGGCCGCGTCCCGCCCCTCGAAGATCACGACGAGCCGGGCGCCTTCGGCACGCACCCACGCCTGGAGCTTCACCAGTTCCGTCTGCAACCGGAACAGCTCCCGCTCGTACATCGCCCGCGGCAGCTTGTCGGGCCGGTCGGTGCCGTGTCCGCGGGTGCCGTGCTTTTCCGCCATGCGATGACGGTACGAGGAAAAACGGGGAGAACGCGCGAGGGCGCGGGTCCCCGTAGGCCGTCCGGCCCGGGAAAGGGACACCCGACCCACGGCCGCCGCCCCCGCCCCGGCGCGACAGTGAAACAGCACGGAGGTGGGCCATGAAGATCCGCGACGTAATGCGCACACCGGTCGTCACCGTCACCACCGGCACCACGCTGCGGGAGACCGCACAGCGGATGGTGCAGCACACCGTCGGCTGTGTCGTGGTCGTGGCCGGGGAGACCATCCGGGGGATCGTCACCGACCGGGACCTGGCCGTACGGGGCCTCGCCGCCGGCCTGGGCGCGGACGCGCCGGTCACCGAGGTCATGTCGGCGCCGGTCGTCACCATCCGGGCCGGTGACGATCTGGACGAGGCCTACCGCGCCATGTGCCGGTCCGGCGTCCGCAGACTGCCCGTCCTGGACGGACCAAGGATCGCCGGCGCCGTCACACTGGACGATCTGCTCATGGACGTCTCCAGGCGCGTCGGGGAACTGCTGGTGCCCCTGTCCTGGTGCGTGCTGGGGGACCAGCCCGGCCCGCCACCGTCACCTCCGTCCCGGCCACCCGGGACGGACCGGGCGGCCGAACGCTGACGGCGGGCCGCGCGACGGCGACCCCGGCCCGACGACCGCCGGATCGCCGCCCCGGGCTCAGGCCATCGCGTTCGTCCAGCCGTAGGCCTCCCGATGCTGAGTGCCGGGCGGCAACGAGCCCACCTCCTGCATGTCGTGGTCGGCCGCCCGCATCAGCTGCGCGGTGATGTGATGCATCGCGCGAGCCGCGGCCAACTCGTCCCCGATCGCCGGGATGTCCACGTCCTCGGGATTGCACCTGGCGGTGCCGAGTCCGGTCAGCGTCGAGGTTCCGGTGTCCAGAACCGCCCGTGCCTTGGTCGTGCCGTCCTCCTCGAAGAGGTACACATGGACGGTCCACTCCAGTGTCCTTGCCATGATCCGCCTCCGCTCCGTCCGCCGGACGTACCGCGTCTCCGGCGGAGCTCCGAGACTGTGTGCGCATGAAGACGCGCGCGGGCACCCGGTTCGGCTGCCCTCGTAGTTACCACTGTCCGACGGCACCTGCGCCGGCGGGCAGGGGCCAAAGGTCCCGGTGACGCGAGCGGCGCGGCGGGCCTCGGACCAGGGTCACGGGATTCACTCGTGCGGCACGACCGCCACCGGGCACGGTGCGTGATGGACGGCAGCCTGGACCACATGGCCGATACGCGGCGCCAGCACATGCAGCTTGTGCCGGCGGCCGACGGCGAGCAGCCCGCCGCCCGCCGCCCCGGTGAGCAGCGCGTGCGCCGGACTCTCCATCTCGACACGGTCGTCCACGGGAACCTTCGGGAACCGCTCCCGCCACGGACGCAGCACCTCGGCGAGTTCCATCCGCGCGTCCTTCGCCGCGATCTCCGCGATATACGGCTCCACGCCGCCGCCCCGGTTGTACGCATGCGCCGGAAGGTGCCTGCCGTGGACGGCGCGCAGGGTGACCCCACGCCGTGCGGCGGTCTCGAAGGCGTACGCCATCAGGGCTTCGCAGGGGTCCTTCAAGGCCACCCCGACCACCACATCGCGGTCCTTCTCCGACGGCAGGGGGGCCTGCGGGGCACGTACCAGCACCGTGGGGATGCCGGAGCGGGCCACCGTCTGGAGAGCGACTTCACCGATGACATAGCGCGCCATGGCGCCCAGCTCCCGGGAGCCGAGGACCAGCAGGTCCGACTCCCCGGCGGCGTCCGTCAGCGCGTCCAGCGGGTCCTTGGCCACCAGTGCCTCGTCCACCGGCAGATCCGGGTGACGGGCCCGGACCGTCTCGCGCGCCTGATCCATGATCCGGTGGGGCCAGTAGTTCTGGTCCGCGTCGTCCGGACGGTGCGCGTGCTCCGGCGCGAGCATCACCCATGCGTGCAGCAGTTGCAGCCGGGACTGCCGCAGCCGGGCTTCGTGCGCCGCCCACAGGACGGCGGACAGCGACTCGGGGGAACCGTCCAGACCGACGGTGACTACGTCCTTCAGGGACTCGCTCATGGCTCGCTCCGTTTCTCCCGGCGGTCGCGGCCCGGTCTGTCGCAGCCGCGCGCCTACCTCCAGAAGATCGGATCCATGACGGTCGCGACATGAGCCACTCGGCCCCATCGGGCGGCCGGCGGGCCCGTGAACCTGCGGACTCCGGCGCTGCGCCTCAGCCCAGGCCGGGGATCCCCGAGATGACCAGATCGATGAGTTTGATGCCCACGAACGGGGCGATGAGGCCGCCGAGCCCGTAGCGGGTGAGGTTGCGGCGCAGCAGGTCATGGGCGGAGGACGGGGTGTAGCGCACACCGCGCAGGGCCAGCGGGATCAGCGCGATGATGATGAGCGCGTTGAAGATGATCGCCGAGGTGATCGCCGAGGTCGGGCTGTGCAGGCCCATGACGTTGAGTGCGGAGAGGCCCGGATAGGCGCCCGCGAACATCGCCGGGATGATCGCAAAGTACTTCGCGACGTCATTCGTGATCGAGAAGGTCGTCAACGCGCCCCGGGTGATGAGGAGTTGCTTGCCGATCTCGACGATCTCGATGAGCTTGGTCGGGTTGGAGTCGAGGTCGACCATGTTGCCGGCCTCCTTGGCGGCCGAGGTACCGGTGTTCATCGCCACCCCGACGTCCGCCTGTGCCAGCGCGGGCGCGTCGTTCGTGCCGTCACCCGTCATCGCGACCAGCTTGCCGCCCTCCTGCTCCTGCGTGATCAGGGCGAGCTTGTCCTCGGGTGTCGCCTCCGCGAGGAAGTCGTCCACCCCCGCCTCCTGCGCGATGGCCTTGGCCGTCAGCGGGTTGTCTCCCGTGATCATCACCGTTCGGATGCCCATCCGCCGCAGTTCGGCGAAGCGTTCGTGGATGCCGTCCTTGACGACGTCCTTGAGGTGGATGACGCCGAGGACCCGAGGCCCGTACCGGTCGTGTACCGCCACCAGCAGCGGGGTGCCGCCGGACGCCGCGATCGCGTCGGTGAACAGCCGGGCCTCGGGCGGCACTTCGCCCCCGCGCATCGCCACCCAGTCGATGACCTGGGCGGCCGCGCCCTTACGAATCGCCACTCCGGTCCCGTCGGCCCATCGCAGATCGACACCGCTCATCCGGGTCTGCGCGCTGAACTCGACATAGCCGGCATGTTGCAGTTCCCCCTCGGCGGGCTGCCGCAGCCCGTACTTACTCTTCGCGAGGACGACGACGGAGCGTCCCTCCGGCGTCTCGTCCGCCAGGGAGGACAGCTGGGCGGCGTCGGCGAGTTGCAGCTCGTCGAGGCCGGGCAGCGGGACGAACGCCACCGCCTCGCGGTTGCCGAGGGTGATGGTGCCGGTCTTGTCGAGGAGCAGGGTGTTGATGTCGCCGGCCGCCTCGACCGCGCGGCCCGACATGGCCAGGACGTTGCGCTGGACGAGCCGGTCCATGCCGGCGATGCCGATGGCCGACAGCAGCGCGCCGATCGTCGTCGGGATCAGGGTGACGAGGAGCGCCACGAGCACCGTCGTCGACTGGTCCGCGCCCGCGTACGACGCCATCGGCTGCACGGTCACCACGACCAGGATGAAGACGATGGTGAGCGCGGCGAGCAGGATGTGCAGCGCTATCTCGTTCGGGGTCCGCTGCCGGGTCGCGCCTTCGACCAGCGCGATCATCCGGTCCAGGAAGGACTGCCCGGGGCGCGAGGTGACCCGTACGACGAGGCGGTCCGACAGCACCGTGGTGCCGCCGGTGACGCCGGACCGGTCGCCGCCCGACTCGCGGATGACCGGGGCGGACTCGCCGGTGACCGCCGACTCATCGACCGCGGCCACGCCGTCGACCACATCGCCGTCCGCCGGGATCAGCTCGCCCGCCTCGACCAGGACGAAGTCGAAGGGCTGCAGATCGACGGCGGCGACGGTCTCGGTCTCGGCGCCGCGGAGGTCGATGCCGACCCGCCAGTTGTTGCGCAGCCGCCGGGCGACGGTGTCGGTACGTGTCCTGCGCAGCGTCTCGGCCTGCGCCTTGCCGCGGCCCTCGGCGACCGCCTCCGCGAGGTTGGCGAAGATCACCGTCAGCCAGAGCCAGCCGCTGATCACCCAGGCGAAGACGGACGGGTTGAGGAGGGCGGAGAGCGTGGTGAGGACCGAGCCGCAGGCGACGACGAACAGTACGGGGTTGGTGGCCAGCGCCCGCGGATGCAGTTTGCGCAGCGCCTCGGGGAACGACGTCAGCAGCGCTTTCGGATCGAACAGCCCGCCCGGACGGCGCCGTCGGCGTCCCCGGCCCCCTGGCGCCGGAGTACCCGGCGGAGGCGCGGTCGCCGCCGGATCCGTCGCGGTCATCGGCGCCGTGGAAGCGTGGGGAGGGGCGGGAAGCATGGGGAGACCTTCTGGGAGAGCGGCCGCCGGCGGGTGCGAGCGGCCGGACGGGTCGACGGATGGCTGATTCGCCGCCGAGCGGCCCTGCCGGCGCCTGGGCCCCGGCGCCGACAGGGCTCCTCAGGGACGCGGCGGTGAGACGTCGCGCTGAGGGAAATCTATGGCCCGGCGGGTCGATGGATGTCGTCCTGCGCGCGGTATTTGCGCCTCTCTTGCGCCTCTCTTACGGGTTCGCTGCGCGGTGCCCGCCAACACACGGGCACCCCATCGGCCCCGGGCCCAGCGCAGCGAACCCGTGCGAGGACGCGCCGTCGCTGGCACAGTGAAGACGGGGTGCTGAGCACAGGAGGCGGATTGCCATGCCGGCCACTGGCCCCACCGCTGCGGCACGGGGTGCGCCGTGCTGGGTGACCTTGATGACGCACGATCTGCCGACCGCGCAGGATTTCTACACGGAGGTCCTCGGCTGGCGCTTCCGGCCGGGCAGTCTGGGGGTGGAGTTCTCCATCGCGCTGGCCGACCGGCAGCCGGTCGCCGGGATCGGGGCGCTGTCGCCCAGCTGGCAGGTGGCGGTGGCCTGGATGCCGTATTTCTCCGTGGACAGCGCGGACGAGACCGCGTCCCGGATCCTGGAGCGCGGCGCCACGGTCGCGGTCGGCCCCCTGGAGGTGGGCGACGGACGCGCCGCCATCGCCGCCGACCGCGACGGAGCGGTCTTCGGACTGTGGCAGGGCCAGACCCTGTCGTGGGCCATCGGGAACGGTGGCGCGCCGTCCTGCCTGGAACTGCGTACCCGCGACGCCTTCGACGCCGCCATCTTCTACGCGGAGGTCTTGGGGTGGGCATCCGGACAGCCGGGCTCGTGCACTGTCACGTATGAGCACGACGAGGTGATCGTGCGCGACGGTAAGCAGACCGTGGCCGCACTCCGTGGCGGGGGCGTCGAAGCCGCACCGGACCCGCACATCCGGCCCCGCTGGCATGTCCACTTCCCCGTCCAGGACATCGAGAAGGTCACCGCGGCCGCCGTGACAGCGGGTGGCATGGTCACGCCCGTGACCCCGGCCGTGGACAGCACGGGATGCCAGGCAGTCATCCGCGACCCGGACGGGGGCCTCTTCACGGTCTCGACTCCGCAGGAATACGGGCTGTAGGGGGTACGGGCGGGAGGGGTACCGGCGGGAGGGGAACGCGCGCGCAGGGACTGCGGCACGGCACACCCAGATGCCTGTCTGCCCGCTTCTGCGACGCTCCCACGGCGTTCTGCGGCCCGCTCTTGCGCCACGGTTCGTCCGGCCGTCCCGTGGGCGGCCGGAGGCCGCAGCGCGGCCGCCGCTCTCAGTCGCCGGGTTCGGGCGTGATGTGGACCGCGGCCTCTTCCGCCGACGCGGCCCCGCCGTCTATTCCGACATCACGCGCGATGACGTCGTTGCTGCTGCCCATCGGGAATCCCTGGTCCGAGCCCACAATCCGCCCCGCACGCCGGTCACCGACCTCCTCGTCCACCGGCTCACCGTCACCGCCGGGCTGGTCGCCGATACCGTCGTCATCGGCCACGCCGACATCCGGCAGTTCTTTGGCCAGCCGCTCATCGAGGGTTTCGCCGTCGTGCTGTTCCCGCGCGGTGGTCCCCGAGTGATTCACCACGAAGGGTCTTTCGGGTGGTGAGTAACCTTCGTCGAGTATCTGATCTAGCCCCGGCTCATCGAGGGCATTTTCCATGTCCAGGTCGTCGGGGTTGTCCTGCGGATCGGATCTGGACGGCTGATATACCTCATCGCCCATCGCGTCGTCGGACATGGCCGCTCTCCTTCTGCGGTGCGATCGTGGGCTCAGACTGCCTGCCGAGTCCGTGCGGAACGCTGAAGATCTCGGCGTCCTTCACCTGGTCAACATTCTCGTCCACTTACCCACCGCGCGGTAATCCAGCGGCCGGCGGGCTCGACGGAAAGCGTCCGCGTCCTGTCCCGCCGCGCCTGGCGGAGGCGGGCCGCATCCGGGGACGGACCGGCCCCGCCGGCCGGGCTGCCGGCGTCGGCCGCATGGGTGGCGGCCACGCCGGTCCTTCCCCAGTCAGGGGCTACCACGTGTCCGGAGTCGTCAGCCGCGGCGCTCCTCGGTTCCGAGCCCCAGGGACTCGGCGATGCTCTGCACGTTGCCGTACTGCTCGTTCTTCGGGAGCCGCTCGGCCAGTGCGACCAATTCGTCCGGAGCGTTGTTGCGCCGGAGCGTGGCGATGATGGTGTTCTTTCCTGCCGGGTAAACGCTCCGGCCGAGGTGCTGAGCGAGCTCGGAACGCACGCCGACATCCTGAGCGGTCATGCCGCGCGGCGCGGCGCCCGTGAACACCGTGTCGGGATTCCGGCGTGCCACCAGCGGTTCCGCGCCTGCCGGTTGGAGATCCCGCTCTTCCTCCGCCCGCACCGACCGGTCTCCTGCCAATTCTCCCCGAAGCTGTTTCTTCAGCAGGTCGTCCCGGGCCGGGCCGATCTTCTCCGTACCGTGTTCCATGGCCATTTCTGCCCTCCAGGGTTACGCGCCCCTACTAGGCCGGGCACCGTCGCACCGCTCAGGCTCCACTGTCATGACGGAGTGCCCTGTGCATTACGGAGTGCCCCTTATCCCTCCGCAATAACAGTCCGGCAGCGGAGATTCAACGGCTGGTACGGAGGTGGTTCGGCCGCACACGGTACGTGACCGAAGTTTGCCGATTCCCGGAATTCCTGATCGGGGCCGGAGAACGGATTTCGGAGGCCGGAGCGCGGGTTCGCGCGGCCGAAGAGCTATCGTGATCACCGCGGTTTCCCCGGGAAGGAAAGGGGACCGCGGTGTCCTCAGGGAGAGCCCGGATCCCAGTGCTGAACGAACCCACCGGTCCCGATCGCGGTGCCGATGCCCAGGCCGCTCTCCGGGTGGCCGCACCGCGGCGCGAGCTGCTGCGCGGCCAGTGGCCGGTGCTGGGCGTCGTGGCGCTCGGCGGTGCGCTGGGGGCATCCGCGCGCTACGGGGCGTCGCTGCTGTGGCCGACGGCCGGCGGCTCGTTCCCCTGGACCACCCTCCTCGTCAACGCCGTCGGGTGTGCCGTGATCGGCGTCTTCATGGTGGTGATCACCGACGTATGGGCCGCCCACCGCCTGGTACGCCCGTTCTTCGGCACCGGCGTCCTCGGCGGGTTCACCACGTTCTCCACCTACGCGGCGGACATCCAGCACCTGGTGACAGAGGGCCGCGCCCGGACCGGACTGGCCTATCTGGCCCTCACGCTGTTCACGGCACTGGCATCTGTGTGGATCGCGGCGACGCTGACCCGTCGCGCCGTTGAGTGGAGGCAGCAGTGAAGACCACCGGCCCGGCCCTGCGTGCGACGATCCTCGTCGGCGAGAACGACACCTGGCATCACAAGCCCGTGTACACCGAAATCGTGCACCGGGCGCACAAGGCCGGGCTGTCCGGGGCCTCGGTCTTCCACGGCATCGAAGGATTCGGCGCCTCGTCCATGATCCACACCAGCCGGCTGCTCTCGCTGAGCGAAGACCTCCCGGTCGCCGTCGTCCTCGTCGACAGCGAGGAGCGTATCCGTGGCTTCCTTCCGCAGCTGGACGAGTTGCTGGGGGACGGTCAGGGGGACGGCCTGGTCGTCCTCGACGCGTGCGAGGCCATCCGGTACGGGCGTGACAAGGAGACGCGGTGAACTGGCTGTTGGTCATCGCCGGCGCGGCGGTCGGCGCGCCGCTGCGCTACCTCACCGACCGCACCGTCCAGGCACGGCACGACACGGTCTTCCCCTGGGGCACCTTCACCGCCAACGTCGTCGGGTGCCTCGTCCTGGGCCTGATAACCGGCGCGGTGACCAGCGGGGCCGCCGGCTCCCAGGTCCAACTGCTCCTGGGCACCGGCTTCTGCGGAGCACTGACGACCTACTCCACCTTCTCGTACGAGACCCTGCGCCTCGCCGAGGACGGCGCCCGCTTCTTCGCCGCGGCGAATGTCGCGGCGAGCCTGGCGGCGGGGCTCGGCGCCGTCTTCGCGGGCGCGGCGCTGGCCGAGGCGGTGTGGACCTAGGGGTTGACCATCGGACGGGGCGGCCCCAGCCTCCTGCCGATGACCTTGCGTACGCGCATCGGCCGCGCGTACCACCCCCCTTCCCCCGCACGGCGGAGCACCACCGACCTGAGGTGCGATGCGCCGATGCGGCCGCGGACGGCAACGTGGTGATCGGCCGGGAATCCCCGGCCACAACGCCACCTTCCGTTGGAGGAAGCAATGCCTCGTGTTCGCGTTCGTCGCCCGTTCGTCGCCGCCGCCATGGCCCTCACCGTCGGCGCGGCGACCGCGCTGACCCTCGGCACGACGGGCGCTGCCACCGCTGCCGAGAACGCCGCCGGAACGGGGGCGCACGCCACCCGGCACACCACCGAAGAACCCTTGCTCAAGGGATCCGCCAAGCTCAAGCGCCAGCCAGGCGACAACGTCCACTTCACCATCGACGCCCACGGATTCGCCGACAAGGCACGCGGCACCTTCTACGTCAGCCATTACTTCGGCAAGGACTGGGGCGGCTATTTCAAGGGCCGCATCGACTGCCTGCTGACCGGCGGCCCGGTCGCCGTCGCCACCGGCGTCGTGTCCGAGTCGCACTTCAAGAACACACCGGGCATGCCGGAGATCGGCGACCTCAAGGGCAAGCGATTCGGCTTCACGGTGCTCGACGACGGCAAGAAGGACCGACTGGGCTACAGCTGGGCCGTGGACGGCCTGCCGAAGAACAGCGTCGGCAAGTGTGAGAGCACCGCCCCGATCGAGACGTTGGAGAAGGGCGACTACAAGGTGCATCACTGGATGCCGTCGCGTGAGGCGGCCAAGCGCTGAGCCGCTCGCCGATTCCGATCGCCCGCGCTGGTCAGCGAGTTGACCGGCGCGGGCGTCGTAAGGACGGGCGAGCCGCGGACTACGCCGCCGGGGCGCCGCCGGTGCCCGCGACTTCCTCCGGGCGCAGCAGGGCGGCGAGCCGGTCGGCTGGCAACAGGCCCTTTTCCAGCACCAGTTCGGCGACGCCGCGCCCCGTGGCGAGCGCTTCCTTGGCGATGGCGGTCGCGGCGGTGTAGCCGATGTGCGGGTTGAGGGCGGTGACCAGGCCGATGGAGTTCTCCACGGTCGCGCGGAGCGTCTCGGTGTTGGCGGTGATACCGGAGACACACCGCTCGGCGAGCGTACGGCAGGCGGCTCCGAGGTGGGTGATGCTCTCCGAGAGGGAGTGCAGGATGACGGGTTCGAAGGCGTTGAGCTGGAGCTGGCCCGCCTCGGCGGCCATGGTGATGGTGACGTCGTTGCCGATCACCTCGAAGGCCACCTGGTTGACGACCTCGGGAATGACCGGATTGACCTTGCCGGGCATGATGCTCGAACCCGCCTGGACCGGCGGCAGGTTGATCTCCGCGAATCCCGCACGCGGGCCGGAGGAGAGCAGCCGCAGGTCGTTGCAGCTCTTGGAGAGCTTGACGGCGATGCGCTTGAGCACGCCGGAGAGATGGACGAACGCCCCGCAGTCCTGGGTGGCCTCGACGAGGTTGGCCGCGGTGACCAGCGGCATACCGGTGATCGCGGCGAGGTGGCGGCGGGCCGCTTCGGCATAGCCCTTGGGGGCGTTGAGGCCGGTGCCGATGGCGGTGGCGCCGAGGTTGATCTCATGGATGAGGAGGACGGCCTCGGCCAGCCGGCTCTGGTCCTCCTCCAGCATCACCGCATACGCGGAGAACTCCTGGCCCAAGGTCATCGGCACGGCGTCCTGGAGCTGGGTGCGGCCCATCTTGAGGATGTCGCGGAACTCCTCGGCCTTGGCGGCGAAGGCCTCCCTCAGGACCGTCATCGCATCGAGCAGTTCCCGGACGGCGATGACCGTGGCGACCTTGACGGCGGTCGGGTAGACATCGTTCGTCGACTGGCTGAGGTTGACGTCCTCGTTGGGGTGCAGCCGGGTGTAGTCGCCCTTGCCGTGGCCCAGGATCTCCAACGCCCGGTTGGCGATGACCTCGTTGGCGTTCATGTTCGTCGAGGTTCCGGCGCCGCCCTGGATGACGTCGACGACGAACTGGTCGTGCAGCCGGCCGTCCTCCCGGATCTCCCGGCAGGCGGCGGCGATGGCGGCGGCCTTCTCCGGGGCGAGCAGTCCGAGGTCCTCGTTGGCCCGCGCGGCGGCTTCCTTGACGGCCGCGAGCGCGTTGATCAGGTGCGGGTAGGCGGCGATCGCCGTACCCGTGATGGGGAAGTTCTCCGAGGCGCGCAGGGTGTGGACGCCCCAGTAGGCGTCGGCGGGTATGTCGCGGTCGCCGAGCAGGTCGTGTTCGCGGCGGTGGCCGGCAGTCATGACGCAGGTGTTCCTTTTGTGAGGTGGTGCGGGTGGGGTGGGGCTGAGCGGGGTGGGCTCTCGGGAGGGGCCGGTGGTGTCAGGCGATCGCGGAGACCGGCGCAGCGAGCGCGCCTGCCGCCTGCAGTGCGCCGACCGCCGCGCCGCCCCCGATGACCGGTGTGGCGGCGAATTCGGTCAGGATCTGCGGATCGACTCCGCACCGGGCGAGGGCCGCGGCCGTCACCGGCATCCGGGCCCGGTCGGCGCCGTCGGCGATCTTCACGCCGACCGCCCGCCCATCCGGCAGCGCCGCGATCTGCACGCCCTCGAAGCCGTCCTTGGCGAGCAGACCGGGCAGCGCGCGCGTCAGCCGGGCGACGTCCCGTCCCTGCCCCGAGACCATCTCCGGGTGCGCGCGCATGGCCTGCGCGACCCGGCCCTCGTCGGTGTCGGGGGCGGCCGTCGCCAGCCGGGCGGCGGCCCGGGTGAGGCCGTGCAGCGATACGGAGAACAGCGGCGCACCGCAGCCGTCGACGGTGACCCGGGCGATGCCCTGGCCCGTGAGCTCCTCCACGGTCGCGGCGATCTCCCACTGCAGCGGATGCCCGGGGTCGAGATAGTTCTCCAGGCGCCAGCCCCGGGTCCGGGCCGTCATCAGCATGGCGGCGTGCTTGCCCGAGCAGTTCTGCGCGAGCCGGGTGGGCCCGAGGCCGCGCCGGAGCCACGCGTCCCGCTCCGCGGCGCCGTACGGCAGATCGGGGACATTGCGCAGGTCGTCCTCGGTCAGCCCGGCGGCGTCCAGAATCCGCCGGGCCGTCGTCTGGTGCCGTTCCTCGCCGGAGTGGCTGGCCGCGACGAGGGCCAGCGACTCGTCGTCCAGCGGCGGCAGCCCCGCGCGCAGCAGCCCGACCGCCTGGACCGGTTTGAGCGCCGAGCGCGGGTAGAACGCGGCCTCGATGTCGCCCGCCTGGAACTCCACGCTGCCGTCCGCCGCCAGCACGACGACCGAGCCGTGATGGACGCCCTCGACGACGCCTCCGCGTACGACATGGGCGACCGGAACATGGGCCGGTTCGCGGATGACGGGCGGCTCGCCCGAAACGCGGCGCGGCAGGGTGGTGTGACTCATCATCAACTTTCGGTGTTCGCTTACGTGATGCCGGGCTCGCCGGTTCGGCGAGCCCGACTACTTGATGCCCTGAGCTACTTGATGCTGCTCTCGGCGCCGTCGTGCGCAGCCGCGTCCCGCAGGGCCCCGACCCGGCGCCGTACCAGGAACCAGCCGCCGACCAGCGCGGCCACGATCACCGGCAGACACTGCACGGTCGTCCGGCCGGCCCCGCCGTCCGCCCACATCAGCACCAGCACCGAGGCGAGGAAGACCAGCGTGACGATCTCGGTCCACGGGGAGCCGGGGAGCCGGTAGCCGGGGCGGACGAGCTGCCCGGCCTGCGTCTTCCGCCAGAAGAGCAGATGACAGATCATGATCATCGCCCAGGTGCTGAGGATGCCGATCGCCGCGAAGTTCAGCACGATCTCGAACGCCTCGCTCGGCACGACGTAGTTGAGCCCCACGCCCAGCACACAGACGCCGGAGGTGAGCAGGATGCCGCCGTACGGGACATGACTGCGGCTCATCACGCCGGTGAACTGCGGCGCGGACCCGGACATCGCCATGGAGCGGAGGATGCGGCCCGTCGAGTAGAGGCCGGAGTTGAGGCTGGACATCGCGGCGGTCAGGACCACCAGGTTCATCACGCCGCCCGCCGCGGGCACCCCGACGTTGGACAGCACGGTCACGAAGGGCGACTCGTCGGCCGAGTACGCGTTCCAGGGCAGCAGCATCGCCAGCAGGACCACCGAGCCGACGTAGAAGACGGCCACCCGCCACATGATGGAGTTGATCGCCTTGGGCATGATCTTCTCCGGCTCCGCGGTCTCACCCGCGGTGACGCCGACCAGCTCGACCGAGGCGTAGGCGAAGACGACGCCCTGGATGACCAGCAGCATCGCCAGCGTCCCGGTGGGGAAGATGCCGCCGTTGTCGGTGATCAGCGAGGGGCCGGGGGAGTGGCCGGCGACCGGGTGCTGGGTGACCAGTAGGAAGATGCCGATCAGCATGAAGACGACCAGTGCACCGACCTTGACGATCGCGAACCAGAACTCCAGCTCGCCGAAGATCTTCACCGATATGAGGTTCACGGTCAGCACGACCGCCAGTGCGATCAGCGCGATCACCCACTGCGGGACATCGGAGAACATGCCCCAGTAGTGCGTATAGGTGGCCACCGCCGTGATGTCGGCGATCCCGGTGGTCGCCCAGTTCAGGAAGTACATCCAGCCCGCGACGAACGCCCCCTTCTCGCCGAGGAACTCCCGCGCGTACGACACGAACGCCCCGGAGGACGGCCGGTGCAGGACCAGCTCGCCCAGGGCACGCACCACGAGGAAGGCGAAGACACCGCAGACCGCGTACGCCACCGCAAGCGACGGACCGGCGCCGGCGAGCCGGCCGCCCGCGCCGAGGAACAGCCCGGTGCCGATCGCCCCGCCGATCGCGATCATGTTGACGTGCCGGGACTTGAGGGACTTGCTGTACCCGGCGTCGCCGGCGTCGACATGCCCGCCGGTCCGCTGCCCTTCCTGCTGCCCTTCCCGATGCTCCTGACGCTCCGCCTTCTGGAGGGATTGCTCACTCACGCGTGGTGCTCGCCTTCTTCGGAGGGGTCCGTGCGGTGTGCCGACCGCACGATGGTGGTCAGCGTCGATTCGACGCGTGCGAGGTGGTGCGTCATGGCATCGACGGCGTCCTGCTCGGAACGGTCGACCAGCGCCTCGACGATCGCCCGGTGCTCCCGGTTCGACTGCTCACGCCGTCCGCCGAGCTCGTTGAGGAACGCCGACTGCCGGGCCAGCGCGTCGCGGATTTCCTCGATGACCCGGCGGAAGACCGGGTTCCGGGCTGCCTGGGCGACGGCCAGATGGAAGAGGGTGTCCATCGCCACCCATGCGGTGGTGTCGGTCTCCTGCTCCATCCGCTCCAGCAGGTGAGTGAGGTGGTCCAGGTCCTCGGGGGTACGGCGCACCGCCGCGTACCCGGCCACCGGGATCTCCACATGGCGGCGTACCTCCAGGAGGTCGCTGGCCGCGTAGTCGCCGAAGGTCGGATCCTCCGACGGGCCCTGGGACACGACGAAGGTGCCCTTGCCGGTACGGGAGACCGTGAGCCCCATCGTCTGGAGGGCCCGCAGTGCCTCGCGGAGCACGGGCCGGCTCACTTCGAGGCGCCGGCAGAGCTCCGCCTCCGAGGGGAGTTTGTCCCCGACCGCGTACTCGCCCCGCTCGATGGCACCGCGCAAATGGGTCAGCACTGCTTCCATCGCACTGATCCGCCGGGGCACACCACCGGCTGTCTGGCTGTCTGACAGGTTCACCCGGGGATAGTGGGACGCCCGGGGGAGTGCTGTCAAGGGGTGTGACGTGGGGCGACGTGGCGGCACCACCGGGAAACGTTGTCCGGGGCCCCAGCGGATGGCGCGGGCGTGCCTACCCGCCCCGGAGCACGCCCCGGACGAAGGCGGCCTGGCCGGCATGCTGGAGATCGTCGGCGATGACGCTGACCAGCCGGACGCCCAGTGTGATCGGCGGCGTCCACGCCCGGTCGACGATCCCCTCCAGATCCGCGTCCTGGACCCCGGCGAGGTACTGCACCGTGTGGTCGTGCACGGCCTCGTGGTACCCGGTGAGCAGCTGCGCGCTCAGGTCCCGCACCGCCGCCACGTCCTCGGCGGAGTGGCCGTATCCGGTGTCGTCGTCCGGGAACGGCAGCCCGAAGCGTTCGGACCAGTCCTGCGACGTCCAGATCTGCTCGGTTCCGGCCACTCCGGCGATGTGATCGTCCTGGATCCTGGTGAGGTGCCAGACGAGCCAGCCGATCGAATTGGTCTCGTCGTCGAGACGGGTGGCGAGCTCGTCCGGGCCGAGTCCGGTGACCGCTTCCTCGACGGCCTCCCTGACCCGGCCGAAGGCGTCGACAAGCAGGTCCGTTCCGGCGGTCATCATGGGTTCCTCACTTGGTGGGGTAGATGTCTCCGCCACCCATGAGGCGCTCCTGCTCGCTCTGGCTCTCCAGCTTGCGGGCCTTTTCCTGGAGCCGCTTCTTCTCCTCGGGATCGCTGGTCCGCTCCGCGGTCTGCTTCAGCTGCTGGGCCTTGTCCCGCATCTGCTGGAGTCGCTCGCGTGATTCGTCTTTCGGGCTCATGGTCATTCCTTCGAAGAGGGCGTGAGAGCTTGTCCCCTCAGCGAACCAGGGCCCGGGTGCCTCGGCATCTTGAGCAGTCGCCCTCTGTGACGGCCGCAGAGGCCCGACGTATCGAGTCTGCTGCGCCATTGCGCGCTTCGAGGCGCTTCGCCGCCGCCCGCCACGGCCCGGGCGGCTCACACCCGGCCGTGCGACTTCTGTGCGCGCCGCGAGAGCGAGTCGATGACCACCGCGAGCAGCAGCACGCCACCCGTGATCATGAACTGCACGGCCTGCTGGATGCCCATGAGGGCCACGCCGGAGGCGATCGACTGGATGACGAGGACGCCGAGCAGCGCGGACCAGGTCCGGCCGCGTCCACCGAACATGCTGGTACCGCCGATGACCGCCGCGGCGATGGCGTCCATCAGCAGGTTGCCGGACCCCGAGGTCTGACTGGCCGAGGTGACCCTCGAGGCCAGAAACAGGCCGCCGACCGCGGCCATCGTCCCGGACATCATGAAGACCGAGATCCGCACCAGCTCCACATTGAGGCCGGTCCGGCGGGCGGCCTCGACGCTGCCGCCGAGCGCGAAGATCATCCGTCCGTAGGGCGTGCGGCGCAGGACGTAGTCAAGGCCGACGAGGACGACGAGAAAGATCAGCAGGGCGAGCGGCAGCCCCTGGAACTGGTTGAGCACATACGCCGAGGCCAGCGAGATCGCGGCCAGCACGCCCGTCCGTACGGTGATCTCGCTCAGCGGCCGGGACGGCACCCCGGCGGCCCGGCGCCGCCTCGCGTCCTGGTAGGAAGCGAGGAAGTAGCCGGCCGTGCCGAGCGCCGCCAGCCCGTACGCGGCGGCGACATCGTTGAAGTAGAAGCTGGTCAGGCCGGCGACCAGGCCGTTGTCGTCGAGGTTGATGGTGCCGCTGGAACCCAGGATGTAGAGCATCAGGCCGGTCCAACCCAGCAGGCCCGCGAGGGTGACCACGAACGCCGGTACCCCGATCCTGGCGAAGAAGAATCCCTGCACGGCTCCGACCGCCGTTCCGCAGAGCACCGCGAGGAGAAGAGCGAGACCTTCCGCCATGCCCTGCTGCACGTTCAGCACCGCGAACACGGCCGCCGCGAGGCCGCTCACCGAGCCGACCGACAGATCGATCTCGCCCAGCAGCAGCACGAAGACGACGCCGATCGAGATCATGCCGACACCGACGATGTCCACGCTGAGGTTGGACAGGTTGCGCGGCGACAGGAAGTTCTTGTTGAGCGTCTCGAAAATGACCCATACGAGGACGAGCCCGAGAGCGACCGGGAGCGACCCCAGCTCACCGCCGCGGAACCTGCGCTGGAACGTGTCGAGATAGCTCTCCGCGCCGGGCTCGCGGCCATCCCGGCCTGCGGGTTTGTGCTTCTTGGGGGGCTTGTCCTTCCCGAGGGCCGATGGCCTGCTCACAGCTCCACCTCCCGGTCGTGTGCCTTGCGGCGCGTCACGGCGTTGTCCGTGGCCCCGGTGATGGAGGAGATGATCTGTTCGTGGGACGTGGTCGTCACATCGAAGAACCCGTTGTTGCGGCCGAGCCGCAGTACCGCGATCCAGTCCGCAACAGCCTTCACGTCACCCATGTTGTGGCTGATCAGAAGCACGCCGTGGCCGCGTTCGCGCAGCTGCTCGACGAGGTCGAGGACCTGGGCGGTCTGCTCGATGCCCAGCGCCGCGGTGGGCTCGTCGAGGAGGAGGAGTTTGGGTTCGCCGAGCAGCGAGCGGGAGATCGCGACGGTCTGCCGCTGGCCTCCGGACAGCGAGGCGACCGGGTAGCGCACGCTGGGCATGCGGATGGCGAGGGTGTCGAGCAGGTCCAGGGTGAGGCGTTCCATCTCCACCTCGTCGAGGATCCCGAACCTGCGGATCTCCCGGCCGAGGAAGAGATTGCCGACGACATCGAGGTTGTCGCACAGGGCGAGGTCCTGGTAGACGGTGGCGATTCCCAGGTCCTGCGCTTCGTGCGGGCGGGTGATCTGGACACTCCGGCCCTCCCACTCGACCACGCCCTCATCGGCGGGGTCGACGCCGGCGATCACCTTGACCAGGGTGGACTTGCCGGCACCGTTGTCGCCCACCAGCGCGACGACTTCACCGGCGTGTATCTCCAGCTCGACGTCCGCGAGGGCCTGAACCGCGCCGAACCGCTTGAAGATTCCGTGCAGCGCCAGCAGGGGAGGTGCCGACATACTGACCCGCCTTACGTGGTGAGCCCCTACGTGGTGAGCCCCGCCTTCGCGCAAGCGGACTCGTACTTCGGGGTGCAAATCTGATCGATCGTGTACATGCCGTCCTTGATGACGGTGTCCTTGATGTTGTCGGCGGTCACGGAGACCGGGGTGAGCAGTACGGCCGGGATGTTGTGGTCGGTGGGGCTGTTGATCTTGTCCTTCGCGATGTTGCCGACCTTCTCGCCGCGCACCAGCGCGACGGCCATGGCCGCGGCCGCATTGGCCTCGGGTTTGAAGGGCTTGTAGACGCTCATGTACTGCTCACCCTTGACGATGCGCTGCATGGCCGCGAGTTCGGCGTCCTGTCCGGTGACGGGGGGAAGCGGTTCGATCTTGGCGGCCTTGAGGGCGGAGATGATGCCGGAGGCGAGGCCGTCGTTGGCGGAGTAGACGCCGTCGATGCTGTCGGCGCCCAGGGCGGAGATGGCGCCGGACATGTTCATATGGGCGTTGACCGGCCGCCAGCCGACGGTCTCGTAGGCCTTGCCGATCTTCACCTTGCCCTTGAGGGCGGCCAGCGCGCCTTGCCGGAACCAGGCGGAGTTGGGGTCCGTCGAGGCGCCGTTCATCATGACGATCTGGCCGCCGTGCGCCTTGGCGCCGAGCGCCTTGAGCAGCGCCTCGCCCTGGAGCCGCCCGACCTGCTCGCCGTCGAAGGAGGCAAAAGCCGAGACCGGACCCTCCGCGAGACGGTCATAGGCGACGACGTGGATCCCCGCTTTCCGCGCGTTCTCGACCGAGGAGCGGAGCGACCTGGAGTCGACCGCGTCGAGGATCAGCACCTTGGCCTTCTTGGTGATCATCGCGTCCACCTGCTGCCGCTGGGTGGCCACGTCGTGCTGCGCACTGACGACCTCCACGCGGCAGGTGGCACACAGCTCATGGATCTTCTTCTGCATCAGTGGCCGGTCGAAGTTGTGGAAGCGCGAGGTGCTGTCCGGGAGCAGTACGCCGATCTCCAGACCGCTTCCGGAGGCAAGGCCGCCCGGACCGTCCACTTGGGCGGCTTTCCCGCATGCGGCCGATCCGGCGGCCACGCACAGCGCGGCCAGGACGATGGCGGTTCCCCGCAGGTGACCAGTCACGTCAGGGACCTCCTTGCCCTCCGGCCGGACGTGCTCGCGTCGCCGCGTCCGCACTGCGGTACCGCTCGCGTGGCGGCAGGGCGACCTCGCTCCACACCTGCTTGCCGCCACTGAGCGGCAGCGAGCCCCAGGACGCCGACATCGCCTCGACGAGCAGCAGCCCGCGGCCGCCGGTCGCCTCCCAGTCCACCGACGTCGGTTTGACGGGGGTGCGGGGGGACGTGTCGTTCACGGCGATCCGCAGACGGTCCGCGGTCAGGGTCAGATCCAGCCGTACCTCGCCCTGCGTGTGCACGACGGCGTTGGTGACCAGCTCGGACACCACCAGCAGGGCCACATCCACCTCCTCCGTCACGTTCCAGGTGCGCAGCGTGCGCGCGGTGAAGCGGCGGGCGTGCATCACGGCGTCGGGGAGCCGCCATACGGCCCAGCGGGCCCGGATCGGCTGGACGCGCATCCCGTCGTAGCGCAGGACCAGCACCGCCACATCGTCGTCCCGCCGGGTTGCGAGGGTGAGCAGGTCGTCGGCCACCCGCCCGGCATCGGCCGGGTCGGTCCTGCCGAGCACCTCGCGCACGCTGCGGATGCCGTCGTCCAGAGCGAGCTCCGCCGACTCGGCCAGGCCGTCCGTGAGCAGGGTGAGGACGGTGCCGGGGGCCAGACCGACCTCGGTCATCGGGTACTCCGCGTCCACGACCACGCCCAGCGGGGGGCCGCCCTCGACCCACACTTCTTCGGTGCTGCCGTCGGGCAGCCGCAGCAACGGCGGCAGATGCCCGGCCCGGACGAACCAGGCGATGCCCTCCACCATGTCCAGGTCCACATAGCAGCAGGTGGCGAAGAGATCGGTCTCCATACCGACCAGCAGTCGGTTGGTATGCGCGACCACGACGTCCGGCGGGTGGCCCTCCACCGCGTAGGCCCTGATGGCGGTCCGCATCTGGCCCATGATCGTGGCGGCGCCGGCGCTGTGCCCCTGCACATCGCCGATGACCAGCGCCACGTGGCCGTCGGTGAGCGGAATGACGTCATACCAGTCGCCGCCCACTTCGAGCCCCATCGTGGCGGGCAGATAGCGGGCGACGGCCACCCCTCCGAGCAGCTTCGGCAGCTTGCGGGGCAGCAGGCTGCGCTGCAGCATCGTGGCGAGCTCATGCCCGGCGTCCAGCGCATGGGCGCGTACCAGGGCCTGCCCCACCAGGCCGGCCGTCGCGGTCAGCAGGGAACGCTCCTCCGGCCCGAACCGGTGCTCCTCGTCCCATCCGACCAGGCACACCCCCACCATCCGGCCCTCGGCCGGAAGCGGCAGCACCGCGAGACCACCGGGGCCGATGCCTTCGAGGCCGGGTTCCAGGGCGGCCCCCGGCGGCCACAGGGCCACATGGCCCGCACGCAGCGCGCCCTCCAGGGTGGGCATGGTGTGGCACGACGTGTCGGGCCACTCGGACCGCCATTCGGACCGCCACGTGTCGGGCCAGGCATCGGCTTCCGGGGGATCGAGGAAGGTCACCACGAACCGGTCGGCCTCCACCTCGGCGACCGCCACCCGGCTGGCATCGAGCGGTACCCGCAGGGCTGCGACCACCACCCGGCTGACGTCCCGGATCGTCGTCGCGCCGGCCAGCGCGGCGGACAGCCGCTGCACGATGGAGACCTCGTCGGCTCCGGAGCGCAGATACGAGGCGTCGGCGACCACGCCCAGGATGCGCTCCGGTGTGCCGTCGGCGGTCACCAGCAGTCGGCAGCGCAGGCTCAGCCAGCGCAGCTCGCCGTCCGCCCGGCGGATACGGAATGCCAGCTCCTGGCCGGTGGCGGCCAGCCGGCCGGGCTCTGTGACGGACATCAGCGCGGGCACATCGTCCGGCACGGTGTGCTCCAGCAGGGTTTCCACCCGCCCGTCGAAGTCGTCCGGAGCGATGCCGAACAGGTCCAGGACCTGCGCGTCCGCGTCCATCCGTCCGGTGCTCAGCGCCAGCGTGAACGCGCCGCCCCGGAGGGTGTCCAGCCCAGGCCCCAGCAGCGCCCGCCCCTCCACCGGGCCCCCTGCCTGTCCGATGACGCGCGCCGCGACGGCCTCCAGCCCCGCGGCAACCTGGTCCGCGTGCAGCTCCAGAAGGCTGCGGCGGTCGGCGTCGAAGGCGTCCGCGGACTCGTCCACGACGACCAGGCAGCCCAGCCGCTTGGCGTCGCCGCCCAGCGGCAGCACGCCCAGTGAGACATCGGCCGCGAGTTCGTCCGGGCTCAGCCACAGGGGCAGACCCGTACGGAAGGCAGCGGCCACCGGGGAGTCGCCGGACACGGCGTAGCGCGTCGGCAACCCGTAGGTGACACCGGAGCCGCCCACCATCTCGGCCAGCTGAAGATCGCCGTTCTCTTCGGCCGGCACATAGACGGCGGTCAGCTCAGCCCCGGAAGATCCATGCACCCGCGCGGTCACTGCCTGCACCGCCTCCGTACGCGGGAAGCCGTCGTCGTAAGCCACGGTCGCCGTATCCGCCCTCGGCGCCGAGATGTCCGCCCCAACGCCGCCCTATCGGATATTTCGTCATTTAACGCCTCCACACCATGATGCGGCATCCAGGGAGGCACGAGCCAGTCAGGCAGCGGCCGCCCGGCGGCGCTCACGGCCGCCCAGGCGGCCGCTCAGTGCGCCGTGGCCCAGGTGTACCGGTGCCCCGAAGGCTTGACCGGGTACTGCAGCGCGCAGTACGGGGCATGGCGGCCGGACGAGTGCGGGCTCTCGGAGGCCCGCACTCGCCCGTCAGACCCTCAGCCTCGTCTTAGCCGTTAGCCGTTAGCCGTCAGCCGGTCAGCCCACGCCGGGCCAGCAGCGGACCGATGGCCGGATCACGGCCGACAACGGCGCGGAACGCCCCGACCGGATCGACGCTGTTGCCCTTGCTGAGCAGTTCCCGCCGGAAGATCTCACCGCTCTCGCGGATCGTCTTCCCGTTCTCCTGGAACCACCGCACGGTGTCGGCGTCCAGTACCTCGGCCCAGCGGTAGCCGTAGTACCCGGCCGCGTAGCCGCCGGCGAAGACATGGGCGAAGTAGCCGCTGCGGTAGCGCGGCGGGATCGCGGGCAGGGCCAGACCGTGGCGCTCCAGCGCGGCGGCCTCGAACGCCTCGGCGCCGTCCGCGTCCGGCGGGTCGCCGTCGGCGGGGAGGGTGTGCCAGGCCCAGTCGAGCAGCGCGGCGGCCAGATGCTCCACGCTCCCGAAGCCCTCACCGAAGTTCTCCGCCTCGCGCAGCCTGGCGGGCAGCTCGGCCGGCATCGGTTCCCCGGTGACGTGATGCCGCGCGTAATGGCCCAGCACCTCGGGCCGGTCCGCCCACATCTCGTTGACCTGGGACGGGAACTCGACGAAGTCGCGCGGCACCTGGGTGCCGGATAGCAGCGGGTAGCGGACGTCGGAGAACAGGCCGTGCAGCGCGTGCCCGAACTCGTGGAAGAGCGTGGTCACTTCGTCCCACGTCAGCAGCACCGGATCGCCCGCCGGCGGCTTGGCGACATTGAGGTTGTTGACCACCACTGGCTGCTGGCCGAGCAGGTGCGACTGCGTCACCAGCATGTTCATCCAGGCGCCGCCGCGCTTCGACTCGCGGGCGTGGAAGTCGCCGATGTAGAGGCCGAGCGGTTCGCCGTCGCTGTCGTGTACCTCGAAGACCCGGGCATCAGGGTGGTACGCCACGAGGTCGGGGCGCTCGGTGAAGGTGATCCCGTAGACCAGACCGGCCGCATGGAAGACCCCGTCGCGCAGTACCCTCTCCAGCTCCAGGTACGGGCGCAGCGCCGCCGCGTCCAGGTCGAACCGCTCCTTGCGGATCCGCTCCGCGTGGTACTGCCAGTCGGCCGCACGGATCTCCGCGACGCCGGCGGCCTCGGCCAGGGCCGCGGCCTCACGCTCCGCGTTGGCGAGGGCCGGGGTGATCAGCCGGCCGAGCATCTCCTCGACGGCACCGGTGGTGCCGGCGGTCTGGTCGGCGACCGCCCAGGCGGCGTGGCTGGGGTAGCCGAGCAGGGCGGCGCGTTCGGCGCGCAGCGTGGCCAGGGCTACGGCGACCGGACCGTTGCTGTCGATGCCGCGCTCCAGCGAGGCGGCCAGCAGACGCTCGCGCAGCGCCGGGTCCTCCAGCGTGGCGAGCTGGGTCTGGTTGGAGAAGTTCTTGAGGCTGAGCACGTACTTGCCGTCGTGCCCCAGCGCTCTGGCGTTCTCAGCGGCCGCGGCGATCTCGTCCTCGGGCAGGCCCGCCAGCTCCTCGGCACGGTCCAGCACCAGCGCGGCGGAGGCGGTGTCCGTGCGCAGGTTCTGCCGGAAATCGGTGCACCGGGTGGCGATCGCGGCGTTCAGCTCGCGCAGACGCTGCTGCTGCTCCGGGGCGAGGCGCGCGCCGGCCCGGACCCGGAGGGTGTGATGGCGTTCAAGCAACCTCAACTGCTCGTCATCCAGGCCGAGTTGCTCGCGCCGCTCGAAGAGCACGTCCAGGCGGGCGAACAAGGCGGAGTCGAGCAGCAGGGCGTCGTCATGGGCGGCCAGCCGGGGAGCGATCTCGGCCTCCAGCGCCTGGCACTCGGCGTCGGTGTCCGAGGCCGCCCTGTTGTGGAACACGAGAAAGACCCGGCGCAGCATCGCCCCGCTGCGCTCCAGCGCCTCCACGGTGTTCTCGAAGGTCGCGGGCGCGGCGCGGGCACCTATCGCCGCGACCTCGGCCAGCTGCTCGGACATCCCGCGCTCGAACGCGGGCAGAAAGTGCTCATGCCGGATCCGCGCGAACGGCGGCAGCTCGTAGGGCAGATCACTGGCCTCGAAGAATGGATTCGACATCACAGGGGCCGACCCTACGCCCGGGGGCGGGAGCCGGACCGGAAGTTTTCGACTGCGGCTGAATCGGAGCGGCATACCGCGCTCGCGCCGACCGGATCGACCCGGTCGGGCTGCCGCCCTGGGTGCTCCGCTACGGGTTGAAGACCTTCATCCATACCGGTGCAGATGAGCTGCCCCGCGGTCCGGAGCTCCTTGGCGGAGACCCTCGTCTTCCCGGGCAGATCACGCACTTCGGTGAGGGTCACAAAGGTGGCGACGATCTCCAACGCTTTTGATCGTCCGGGCGATCTCATCGAGTTCGTCCGGCTCGACCGATACATACTCCTCTACCTACTCCTCTACCTACTCCTCGCCCGTGTCCACGTCCTCGGAATCACGAGTGGGGAGCCCCGTAGTAGCCGGTCAGCTTACGGTGATATTCGCTGTCACCGATGTGCTTCTCCTTATCGAATTTCGGGGCGTTCTTGATTTCGTCCTTGGTGCGGGCGACGTAGAGCGTCGTGTTGTCGAGGTCGATCGAGGAGATCACGCCGGCCGGCAGCAGGACGTGCTTACCGAAGATCCACCCTCCTGTCTCAACGACCAGATAGGCGGCGTCGACCTCGTCGGAGTGCTTGTCGACCTTGCCCACGGTGCCGTCGATCGCCTCGACCATGAAGCCGGTCAGGTCGGTGCCTGGCCGATAGCCTGCGGTGTCCCGGTGGCTCCAGATGTTGCCCGTCATGGAAGGGACTCCAATGACCCGCTGGTTCGTGTAAAAGCCTTCGTGTAAAAGCCGTCATGCGAAAAATCGCGGCAGCAATTGAAGCAGTGGACCGCCGCCTACCAGCGATACCAGCGGCCGGCTCTCCGCCTCCGGCTGAGTGTCTGCCCCTCCTCAGATAATTATGCGCCCGGCGCCGTCGGGATGCCGCCGCCGCAACCGCGGGAAGGCATGGCACAGGGACCCCGTTTGGGGCATCGATACCGCCTGTTCGCCCGGCAGTGCTCGGCGTGAGCTCGGGGGTAATGTCAGCGGTGTTGATGATCGCGGAAGCCGGTGTTCCCATCGCGATGGGCTGCTGGCCAAGGCCGATCCGCTGGTTGCGCCTGAGGTGCTCTTGGCCCGGATGGCGATGTGATCGGGAGGTCGTATGGAGTCTTCGGATCCGCGTCCGCGTCCGCGCGCGTATGAGGCGTCGCGTGGCCGTGACGAGACACCGGAGGAGCGTGCCGATCGGCGCTGGAACGAGCTGCTCCAGGAAGTGCGGGTCACCCAGACGGGTGTGCAGATCCTCTTCGGCTTTCTGCTGACGGTCGTCTTCACCCCGCGGTTCGCCACCCTCAGCGACACCGACACGACCATCTATGTGATCACCGTCCTCCTCGGTGCGGTCACCACAGGTGCGCTCATCGCACCTGTCACCTTTCACCGGATCGTCACCGGTCACCAGAACAAGCCGGAGACGGTCATCTGGGCTTCGCGACTGACATTCATCGGCATCGTCCTGCTGCTGGCCACCGTCACCTCGGTGCTGCTGCTCGTCCTGCGCATCGCGATGGACGACAGCGTGGTGCCCTGGATCGTCGCCGGCGTCGTCGGATGGCTCACGCTCTGCTGGTTCGTGCTGCCGGCCTGGGCGCGCCACCGTTACGCGTCCAGATCCTGAACCGTACGCAGCTGCTCCGCCGGTGAGCGGGACGAAACCGGAAGAGGTAGCGTCGAGCCGACGCCGCGGCCCGCTCCGATGCTCGGACCGGAGCCGTGGCACCCCCTCTCGCCGGGCAGTCAGGACGGAGGTCCTCACGATGCTGAAGGCGATCGCAGACGTGATCCGGGCCATCGGCGGCGCCGTTGCCACCGTCGTCACCCTGCCCTTCCGGGCCCTGGCCCGGCTCTTCGGCGGAGCCTCGGACACGGCTCACGGCCGCCACTGAGACCCGTGTGGCACGCGAGCGCTGCATCAACCGCTTGAAGCAGTGACGCGGCATCGCCACCCGCTACGAGAAGACCGCGACCGTCTACCTGGCCGGACTCCACATCGCAGGCACCTTCTCTAGCCCGCCCGGTGACCGAACGAAACGGCCGAGCTGCGGCCGTACTTGGCGAATGCGTGACGGAGCTGTCGGCGAGTCAGGCGGATGCGCACCCAGAACGGCACATCCCGGTTCTGGCTGGTGCCTCGCACCGGGATGTGCCGTGACAGGAGCGGTTAGTCGACGAGGGCGAACTCCGGCTCGTCCGCCGGCTTTTCCGCCGACGCAACCGTCGGCTTGTCGGTCTTGCGCCGTCCGAGCACTCCTGACAGTCCGATGAGCAGGCCGATGGCCGAGAGGACGGTGATCGTGAGCAGCGCCGGGGTGAAGCCGGCGAGCAGCGCGTCGGGGCCGGTCTTGCCTTCGCCTCCGGCGGTGAGGACGGCCGTGACGATGGCGAGTCCGATCGCGCCGCCGACCTGCGTCGAGGTGTTCAGCAGGCCGCCGGCCAGGCCCTGTTCGTGGTCCGAGATGCCGGCGGTGGCCTGGATGTTGAAGGACGCGAAGGCCAGGGTGAACCCGATACCGAGCAGGATCATGCTGGGCAGCACACCGACGACGTACGGGGCGTCCCGGTCGATGACGAGGAAGAGCACGTAGGCGATGAGGTGAGCGATGACGCCGCCCGCGATGGTGCGCGAGGTGCCGATCCGTGCGATCAGAGGCTCCATCTGCGGCGAGCCGAAGGCGACGATCAGCGCGGCCGGAAGGAAGCCGAGCGCGGTCTGGAGCGCCGACCACTGCAGCACCGACTGGAAGTAGAGCATGACCACGAACTGGAAGCCGATGTAGCCGCCGAAGAACACCGATATGCCCAGGTTGGCCCGTGCCAACGAGCTTGAGCGGAGGATTCCGAGACGGACCAGCGGATGCGCACTGCGGCGTTCGATCACGATGAAGGCGAGCAGCAGCACCGCGGAGACCGCGAACTGGATCAGGGTGTTCGGTGCGGCCCAGCCGGCCTCCGGCGCCTCTACGACGGTGTAGACGAGCAGCAGCATCGCACCGACCGAGGTGATCGCGCCGGGGATGTCGTAGCCGCCGGAGGAGCGGGGACCGTCCTTGGGGAGCAGGCGGTTGGCCGCGATCCACGCGATCACCGCGATCGGTACCGGCAGGAAGAACGTCCACCGCCAGCCAACTTGGGTGAGCAGGCCGGAGAGCACCAAGCCGGCCGAGTAGCCGCTGGCGCCGAAGACGGAGAACACGCCCAGTGCCTTGTTGCGCGCCGGCCCTTCGGCGAACGTGGTGGTGACGATGGACAGCGCGGCAGGCGCGGTGAACGCCGCTGCCATGCCCTTGAGTATGCGAGTGCCGATGAGCAGGGCTCCGTCGTCGACCAGACCGCCGAGCACGGAGGCAGCAGCGAACACGGCTACCGCGGTCAGGAACACCCGGCGTCGTCCGAGCAGGTCGGCGGCGCGTCCGCCAAGCAGCAGCAGTCCGCCGTAGCTGAGGACATAGCCGCTGACGATCCACTGCAGCGCGCTGGTGGACAGGCCCAGGTCTGCCTGGATGGAGGGGAGCGCGACGCCCACCATCGAGACGTCGAGCGCGTCGAGGCCGATGACGAGGGAGACCGTGAGTAGAACTCCCCAGAGTTTGGCGCTCCATGTGGATGTGGAGGCGGACAGGGGTGCGGAGGAAGTCATGCCGTGACTCTCACATGCACACGCATCGAATGCAAGTGCATTTAATCTTCGTGCATCAAATGCTGGCGCATGTTATGGTGGCTGCATGATCGGTGGCTCGGAGCAGGAATTGGTCGACGAGTGGCATGGGCTTCTCGCCCGTCATGCCACCGTGCACAACGCTCTTGAGTGCGAGTTGCAGGCGCAGCACGGCCTCAGCGTCAGCGAGTTCGAGGCACTCGAACTCCTCGCCTCCTCCGACCACGGCAAGTGCCGGGGCCAGGAGCTCACCAACGTGGTGCATCTGAGTCAGAGCGCCGCATCCCGCCTGGTCGCCAGGCTGGAACGAGGCGGCCTCGTCGAGCGTGTCATGTGTGATCTCGACCGCCGTGGCATCTTCGTCGTCCTCACCGACGAAGGCCACAAGCGTCATGGCGAAGCGAAACCGACCCACCGCTCCGTGCTTGCGCGGACACTCCGCGACACGACGGACCAGACCCCCGCAGCAAGTCGATGACGGGCTAGAGGTCGTTCCTGCGCAGCCGGGTTTGTGTCGAGAGCGGATCGCCGCCGAGCGGTCGGGAGTCTCCCGCGACTGACTCGACCAACTCGGTCCCTCCGTCTGATGCATCAGACGCATCAGGCGCGTCTGACGCGGTCGTTTGGGATGTCCCGGACGCCGTGGAACAGATCTCACACCTCAGGTCCTTCGCTTCGCAGCCCCGCAAGTGCGGCGGCGCGAGCGAGTACGTCGACGAGCATGGCGAACGTCAGACGACCGGTGAACGTATTGCGCTGGCTCGGGTGGTAGCTCCCGAGGATCCGCAGCTCCTGCCGCTCGTCGGTGGCCGGCAGAGTCAGCCGTGCACCATGACCGAACGCGAGCCGGGGGCGTGGCATCTGCCATCCCGCGGCGCCGAGAGCGGGCAGCAGCGACTGCCAGCCGAAGGCGCCCAGGGCGACCACCGCGCGCAGGCTCGGACCGAGGAGTGCGAGCTCCGCCGACAGCCACGGCCGGCAGGTGTCCCGCTCGGCGGGGGTGGGTTTGTTCTGCGGCGGCGCGCAGTGGACCGGCGCGGTCACCCTTACCCCGTACAACGCCAGTCCGTCGCCCCGATGCGTCGCACGGGACTGGGAGGCGAGGCCGACGGCATGCAGGGCGGCGAACAGGAAGTCACCGGAGGCGTCACCGGTGAACATCCGGCCGGTGCGGTTGCCGCCGTGCGCGGCCGGTGCCAGGCCGACGATGGCCAGCGCAGCGTCCGACGGGCCGAACCCGGGGACCGGTTTCGCCCAGTACTCCTCGTCGTGGAATGCCCGGCGCCTAGTGGTGGCGACCTGTTCCCGCCAGGCTACGAGTCTCGGGCAGGCCCGGCACCGCGTCAGGTGGGTGTCAAGCTCGCCCAGCCCGCGGGAGCGCGCCGCGCGATAGCCCGGATAGGCGCCATCGTCGCTGGTCGGCGGGCCTGCCGCGCCGGTCACGTCCATCCTCACACGCTAGCCGAGAGCAGCTGGCCGAAGCCGCCAGCCGAGACCCGCCGGATGAGAGCCACGGGACGAGGGCCTCAGAAATGACGTCGTCCCGACAGCTCCGCCGTCCGTACGGTGTGCCGCTCCCCGTCGAACCGGAACGCGAACTCCTCCTGGGTATCGGCCCGTTCCAGCAGTCGGTCGGCCAACCCGTGCCGGGCCGGCGCGCGCACCGCCCACTCCTCCATGAACCCGGCCCGCGGCCGCGGCGCCGGTGAACACCCTGCTCTCGGCCTCCAGCGGCACGACACCCCGGCCAGGGCCGAGCCACCCCGGCCGGGGAAAGCCGTCCGCTACCGCTTCCGCTCCCGTTCCACCAGATCCTTGAATTGCTGCAGGTCACTGCGTACGCCACGCTCGATCGCGGCCGCCTGGGCGAAGCCCTTCGGTCCGCCGAACGCCTCTGTGATGGTGTCCGGCTCGTACTCGAACCGGGCCTGGACCCGGGTGTGCTCCCGGTCGATGGGCAGCAGTGAGACGGTCCCCGCCAGGTCGGGACCGCTCGTGGTCTTCCACGTCATCTCCTTGCCGCGGTCGGTGGTCTCGACGTCGAGCCCCCGGGACCGGCCGCCCGCGTCGACGTCCAGGTGCGTCCGGTGCTGGCCCTCCGAACGGGCTTCTCGCACGCCGTCCACGAACCGTGGATAGCTCTCCGCACGGTGGAGGGTCTCCCAGGCTCTGTCGATGGGGGCGTCGATGTCTATGTGTTCTTCGAGAGTGCTCATAGGGCGCCTCACAGCTTGGTTCACGGCTACACGGTCACGTATCCAGAGTGCTCCGGGCGGGGGCCGGAAGCGACCGGAGTCGAGCGTGCCCGGTGCTGCGGGGCCCGCGCCGGCTTATTTCGCTTTCAACAGCTCTGGCTCAGGATGGGGGAGTGGCTCGGGGCTGCCGTGCCCCCGGGGCCCGGCGAAGCGAGGGTTGTGCCGGTGCGGAAGTCCGCAGGAGTGCGGCGGATCGCTCGGATCACCGGGTGAAAATCACTGCGTGAACGGCTGGATGGACTGGGCGTGTCGGAAGACGTTCCGGGGGTCCCAGTACTCCTTGGTCTCCTGCAGGCGTTGGTAGTTGTCGCCGTAGTAGAGAAGGTGCGAAGGCTGCCCGGAGGTGTTCCACTCGGGGTCGTCGAGGTCGGTATCGGGGTAGTTGATGTAGCACCCGTCGGTCACCGTCTCCGGAATCTCGCCGTCCGGGGTGTCATCCGGCGCCAGAATCGGCACACCGCCGGTGTCGTTGTAGACATCGCGGTAGAACTCGCGGATCCAGCGCAGGTGTGGCGCCGCGATCGAGGGATCGACGGCGGCGTCGAGATAGTCGGTGACACCGTCGTCGTTGGCGTCCTTCTTCCAGCTCCAGTACGTCTGGTACTGGAGCTTCATCACAGAACTGCGCTGGTAGACCGCGGTATCGGCGCTCTCGGGGAGGTTCATCGCGCCGCCGTAGGAATCGACCTGGAGCAGCGCCTGCGGGTTCTTGTACTCCTCGCGGGTGAGGTGGCTGTGGATGGCGGTCAGCTGCGGCTCCGTGAAACCACGGGTCATATACGCCGACTTGTATTTGCCGCACTGGTTGTCGCCGGAGCCATTGAGCGTCTGGGTGGCGGTGAGCCAGGGGAGCCGGGTCGGTACATGCAGTCCGCCCATGGGCGCGTGCTCGCCCATCCGCCGGTCCAGTGGCGTGGCTTCGACGCCCAGGTCCTTGGTGATCCAATCGAGGAAGGCGTTCAGCCGCTGCACGCTGTCCGGCCTGGTGGCGTCGAGTTGGGTGATCAAACCGATCTTGCCGTTGGTCCAGTTGGTCAGCTTCAGCAGGGTGAACATGTCGCTGTAGTCGCCGCGGAGGGACTCCGGGAGCTCTGTGGTGTTCTCGTACTCGAAAAACAGCCCGTAGTTGCGCACCAGCGACTTGAGCCGCTCCGGTTCGTTCCTGAGCTCGTCGTCCCACGGCCATGCGATGGCGTGCAGCAGAACTTGGGACGGGGGTTTGGGCAGGCCCTTGAACCAGTACCGGGTGACCACGCCGAAGTTCCCGCCGCCGCCACCGGTGTGCGCCCACCACAGATTCCGCAGCTCCTCATCGGACGAGTCGCGGCGCGCGATCACGACCTCCGCATGCTGTCCGTCACGGACGACGACGACCTCCACCGCGTAGAGATAGTCGACGGTCAGTCCGTGCTGCCGGGACAGCAGCCCGTACCCTCCGCCGGACACATGGCCGCCGGCGGCGACGGAGTAGCAGGATCCGCCGGGGAGGGCGACGCCGAACGGGGCGTAGAGGTGGGTGGCGAGGTGCCAGTTGTTCGCCCCGGACTCCACGCAGTACGCGCCCATGTCCTGGTCCAGATAGGCCCGGTCCATCTGCCCGAGGTCGAGGATCACGCCCACGTCGTCGCCGCAGACGAAGTTCTCGTAGCAGTGGCCTCCCGACCGGACCGTGATCCGCCTTTCGAGGCTTTCGTCGGAACGGTGGCTCGCCAGATATTTGTTGAGCGCGGCGACGACCTCGGCGGTCGAGCTGACCACCGATACATAGTCAGGTGTCGCAATGAAGCGCTGATTGAATCCCCTCCTCAGAGCCTGGTAGCGGGCATCCCCCTGAACCACCTCGGTACCGCATTCGGAGCCGGTGATGGTCTGGTCCGCGGCCATGAAATCTCCCCACGCCGTTGTGCAACCTTGTGTAATCAAACACCCACTCTCGGTGACGGGTTGCATGCGTGTGAAGAGCTGGAAGGTGTCGGCCGTCGGGCCCAGCGTTGACGACTGCCTCAGTCGCCGCGTGCGGACCAGTGGTCACCGCTCGGCACTCAATCGGTGCTCGGATGCGCAGCGCATCGGCACGCGGATGGGCAGCGCATCGGCACTTAGATACGCAGCGTCAAGGGCGGACGCGTGCCGTTCAGATAGTGGTCGCCGATGTCGCGGAGCCTGTGGGTGGGCGATCCCTGTGCGGTCAGCACGCGCGCATTGCGCCAGAACCTGTCGAACCCCGGACCGTCGGCGAGGGAGTCGGCGGCGCCGTCCGTGAGTTCCAGGATGCGGGTCGTGATGTGCATGGCGGACCTGCTGGTGACGGCCTCGGCCGCGGCGACGAGGACGGCGATGTCGGTGCGCTCGTCGACGTCGAGTTCCCGCCCTATGAGGAGGCCTCTCGCCAGAGCTTCCGTCGCCGGTTCGACGACAGCCGCGGCGGTGTGGGCGGCGGCCACCAACTCCCCGTAGGCGAGGAGGAGGTAGGGATCGCTGCCCGGCCGGTCCGCGTACCCGCTGTTGTCCGCAGCCGTGGCCGCCCAGGTGCGCGGCGCGGTGCGGCTGAAGTCCCGTGCCTCGGCCAGCGCCCCCTCGGCGATCCCCAGGCCGACGTGAACGAGGGCGAGTCGGAGTGCCAGAGGGGCGAGCGTCGCGAAGGGGGAGGCGTCGTGCTCGTCGCACGGAACGGCGCCGAGTACGTGATCCGCGGGCACCGGGACGCCGTCGAAGCCGATGCTGCCGGCTCCGGTGAGCCGCTGCCCCAGGCGGTCATGCGCCGGTTCGGCCGTCACGCCGGGACGGGCCGGGTCCACGAGCACGATCAGCGACTCGCCGGTCGCGGTGCAGACCGCGCCGAGCACCAGCCGGTCGGCGACGGTGACACCCGCGGCGAATGCCTTGCGCCCGTTGAGGATGTACCCGCCTCCGGCCGGCGTGAGCGCGAGTTCGGGACCTCGCTCCGACTCCGCCCCCGTCTCCGCCCCCGCGATGTCGGTGCTCCCCGCCCACAGCCACTGCTCCGCTGCCGCCCGCAACTCAAGCCCGTCGGCCTTCTCCGGGGTGCCGAAGAACCGGCCGCTCCACGACAGGACGTAATGACGGGCGAGCAACTCGCCGATGGAGCTGTCGGCCGCCGAAATCTCCCGGATGACCGCACAGGCCGTCCGCCAGTCGCTGCCCCTCCCAAGCGGGTCCGGCGGCGTCAGCAGGGCCGGCAGACCGGCTTCGCGCAGACGGGAGATCTCGTCGAACGGAGGCTTGCCCGCCCGGTCACGGACGAGCGCGTCGACGGCGAGATCGTCCGCGAGTTCACGGGTGACGCGCGGCCATATTCCGTCCTCCGGCGGGGCGTTGACTTCCGGGGCGGCGGGGGCTGCTGCGGACTTCTTCGGCATGGCGCCGTTCACCGTCCCCTCTCGGAACCGGATTCCCAGCGATTCCCTAGTTTTCCCACTGGATTAGTAGAGAATAAGAATGCGCCCGGACTCCGTTCGCAGCAAGGGCCGTTCAAGGGCTGGACAGCCGTGTCTTGAATTCCGGACAACTCCGGACAGGCCTAGGGGTTCGTCCAGGATTCGGGGTCTTCCGCCAGCGCAGTCACCCGGGTGGGCAGCTCGGCCGAGGCGACATCCGCCAGCGACACACCGTCGAGGATCTGACGGACGTTGGCCCGCAGAGCGACCCACACCGGCAGCAGCGACTCGGCAGGGCCGGTATAGGACAACTCCGGTGGGCGGACACCGCGTACCGCCACCAGCGGCCCGTCCACGACACGGATGACATCCGCGATGCTGATCGCCTCCGGGGCCTTGGCCAGCCGGTAGCCGCCGTTGCCGCCGCGCTGGCTGACGACGAGCCCGCCCCGGCGCATATCGTTCAGGATGCCTTCGAGGAACTTGTGCGGAATGTCCTGAGCGTCGGCGATGGCCTCCGCCTTGAGCGGCCCCGCATCCCGGACATCAGCGAGTTGCAGTGCGGCACGCACCGCATAGTCCGCTCTGGCTGAAATCCGCATGCCCGCATTATCCCTCAGGGGGAGGCATGGGTTCTCCGGCCGCACCACCCCCGTCGGGACCCGTCCGATCCGCCGGCGCACCAGCACCCGGCGCACAACCGGCGCACGCCCTTGACGCGGCTCGGTGCCGGCTCGACACTCAAGGGCGGGAACCCTAGCGAACGGGTGGGAATTCATGGGGCGTGCAGGGCTGGACACCGACCGCGCGGTCCGCGCGGCCCAGCCGCTTCCCCTTCTGACCTCACGCAGGCACATCGATCTCCTGCGGGTATGCAGCGCGGCAAGTCCCCTCTGCTGAGGCGTTAGCGGCTTCCGCCGCGCCGTACTCCCTCCGCGCCGAGTCATCTCCACACCCGGCCATGCGCCGACGGCGCCCCATGCCCGCTGCCTGCCGCCCGTCCTCTCCTCCCGCATGTCTCCCATCCATACGTCCGCACGTCCGTCCATACGTCCGTGAACGGGCCCGTCGCCCGTCCCCCGAGGGAGTCGCATGTCCGCCATCTCGGCTACCACCGCTACATCCGCCGCGTCCGAGACCAGCATCCCGTCGCTCCGGGGCAGGATCGGCTGCGATGTACGCAGCGGCCACTACGCCGTACCCCACCGCTACCGCCTGCACCTCTCCCTGTCCTGTCCGCACTGTCTGAGAATCGCCGTCACCCACCGCCTGCTGGACCTCGGCGACACCCTCCCGGTGACGCTGCTGGCCGCCGTCCCCGATGCTCCGGGCGGCGGGTACTCCACGCTGCGCCCGCTGTACGAGGCGAGCTCGCACCAGCACCCCGGACCGGCCACGGCGCCGGTGCTCAGCGACGGATGGACGGGGCGGATCGTCAGTACGCACACCCCCGACATCCTGCGCGACCTGGCCGAACGGTTCGGTGGCCACGGTCCCGTGCTGTATCCGCACCATGCCCGGAACGACATCGAGGCGATCGGGCGCCTCTGCGAGCTGGACGTCAACGAGGCCGCGCAGCGCGCCGGCCGGCTCGGCATCGACAGCTCGGCCCACGAGACCGCGCTGGAGACCCTGTTCCGCGCGCTGGATTCCCTTGAGCGGCGACTGGCCGGCCGCGACTACGTGCTGGGCGGCGAACTCACCTCTGCCGACGTCCAGTTGTGGGTGACTCTCGTGCAACTCGACACCGTGCACCGCTGGCATCTGGACGCCGCGGCGGTACACCGCATCGCCGACCACCGGCGGTTGTGGACGTATGCGCGCCGACTGGCAGCCCTTCCCGCCTTCGGCGACCACCTCGACCTGGACGGCATCGCACACCGGCATCACGCACGCTGCCAGGGCCGGGAGGCCGCCGGGGCAGCGGTGCAGATCGTGGACTGGAGGACGGCGCACGCGCCTGGTCACATCACGCCGTGCCCGCGTTGACGGGGGACGGGGCGGTCGTGACGGCGATGTCCCGGAGAACCGGGCCCAGCCGGTGGCGGCCCGCGGTGGGCGCAGCGCCCTGCGGCTTCCACCGGACCGTGCCGCAGCCCGGACTCACCGCGCCCTCTCGTACACCATCACCCGGCGTCCCCCGGCGTCAGCGGATGAGGTGAGGGTGAAGTGCTCGGCGAGGACGGCGAGTTTGGCCAGGTCGCGGGGTGCGGACGGCGCCGGGGAGGAGCTGATGTCACCGACGACGATGATGCGCTTCCGGGTCAGCATGGCTGCCCGGATGCGTTCGGGGGCGGCCTCGACGCCGTACAGAGTTCCGGAGGCGACCGGGCCTTCGGTCAGCGCGAGGTCGTCGAGTCCGCTGAACGCGGCGGGCGTGACGAGCGCGGCGTCACGCCGCTGGTCGGGTATGAACACGACGCCGTCCCCGGAGCGGGCGAGCGTCGCGACCTTGCCGGCCGTCACCCGCACATCATCCGTCCGGCTCGTCGGCGCTCGCAGGCCCAGCTCCAGGGGGAGCAGCGCCACAAACACGACCGCCACCACCCCGGCGAGCAGCGCCTCGCCCGGTACCCGCCCCCAGCCATGGCCCCGGGCCCGGCCGTACGACAGAACCGCCTGCACCGCCCAGGCGACGGCGGGGCCGACGAGTAGCACCAGCCCGGTGTAGGCGAACAGCACGTACCGGTCGACATAGAGCGGCTTGACGAGCCAGGAGGCCAGCAGCAGTCCGAGTTGCGGGACGGCGAGCAGCGGCAGCCCCACCGAGGCGGGTGACAGCTTCGTGTGCTCGCGGCGCCGTATTCGGGCACATGCCAGGGCGACCACCAGCATCACGGTCACCCCCAGCAAGGTGGCAGCCGAGGGGGGCGGTATCCACGCCACCTGATCCGCCTGCTGACGGCTGGCGAGTATGAGCGGCAGAGTCCCCGGCACGATCACCGCTGCGGCCACCAACCACCGTGCCAGCAGCGGGCGTTGCCCGGCGCGCCAGGCGATCAGGACGGTCGCGCCGTGGGCCGCCAGCGCGAAGAGCGAGAGCCAGTTGAGCAGTGCGGTAGCGAGCATGACCGCCGTGTAGGCGCCCCAGCGCCACCCCCACGCGGCCTGCCACCCCCACGCGCCCCCGCGCCCGCGACCGTTGCGCGAAGTCGTGGGCCCCGCCGGGCATATCGCGCCCACCAGCAGTCTGGTCGCCACCGCCACCCCTGCCGCCACCAGCGCGAACGCGCGCCCCTCCTGGGCGTACCGCTGCATCACCGGCAGCAGGGCCAGCACCAGCCCGGCCGAGAGGCCGCCAATGGGTCCGGCGAGCCTGCGGCCGGTCGACGCGGTGGCCGCCGCAGCAACCGCCATGCCCAGCAGCGATGGCAGCCGCAGCGCCGCCAGGTTCGCTCCGAAGAGCTCGAAGACGGTGTGTATCAGCAGGTAGTAGAGCCCGTGGACGACATCCACCTGCCCGATCATGTGCCAGATCTCGGGTATGGACCGCCGGGCCGTCTCCCAGGTCGCGGCCTCATCCCGCCATATCGCGCCCTGACGGGGCAGCCCCCACACGCCCAGCGTGAGCACGACCAGCGCAGGCACCGCGGGAACCACCCAGCCCGGCCACCGCGCTCCGACCGGGGTCAGTGCGGCCCTGCGTCCGATGACGGCGGTGGGCCCGGGGCCAAGGTCGAGAGGCATGCCGGAACTCTACAGTCGACGTATACATTGCACGCATAGGCGCTGTATTGCCCACCTGGTCACCTGATCACGGATGTCGTGAGTACGGATGCCCTGATCACCTAGACTCGGCGGATGGCGAAGTATTTCGACGTGCACCCCGAGAATCCTCAGCGGCGCACCATCGGCAGTGTGGCTGACAGTATTCGCTCCGGTGCGCTCGTCGTGTATCCGACGGATTCCTGTTTCGCATTGGGATGTCGACTGGGCAGTCGTGACGGTATCGGCCGGATCCGGTCGATCCGGAACCTTGATGATCGTCACCACTTCACCCTTGTGTGCGAGAACTTTGCGCAGTT
>NZ_JBFAIP010000015.1:0-128316 GCF_040654775.1 Streptomyces sp. NPDC050636 | reverse complement strand
GCCGACTCCAGCGGCGCGGTGAGCCGCTCGGCCAGAGCACGAGTTTCCTCCCCGGCCGCATCCGCGGCGACCGCGAGCTCGTGCCGGAGATTGTCCACGTAGGGCGTGAGGTCCATGACGCCATCATGGCACACGTATGGCGCCATGGCGAGCCATAACTGCGAACGCCGCCTTCCCCACCCTTCCCCACCCTTCCCCGACGAGTCGCCATCACGGGCCAATGAGCCTCTGACCTGCATAAAAAGGCAGACGGCAAGGGCTCGGGCGATGACGAAATCCCCCGCACCCTTGCGCCGACACCCCCCTCAAAGCAACAGAACCGACCCACGCCACCCCACCCCGGCGGCACATAGGCGCAGATCTGGCGCCACGTGCACCATCCACGTCTCACAATGGCGCCACCCCAGCGCCAGCCTGGCGTCACGCCTCGATCGGTGTCGATCAGAAAGGGGCGTTCAAGGCTTCGAGGCCATCGGGGAGGCGAACACGGCGGGCCAATACGGGAGTTGTCCGGCAACCCCGAGGACCTGCCTCCTCGGCCCGGAACACCGCCCCGAATCCCGGGAAATCCGCTGCCATGGCCATGCAATCGGAACGGGCTATGGTGCTCCCGCAATCTGTCTGTTCAGGCGCGCGCGGGCGTGCGAAGAAGGCGAAGGTTTCACGGTGTCCGATCTGGGCCGGCTCATAGCCAACCGCTACCGGCTGGTAGAGCGGGTGGGCCGCGGCGGCATGGGCACGGTGTGGCGGGCCGAGGACGAGTTGCTCGGCCGGCACGTCGCCGTGAAGAAACTGCACGTTCCGCCGCACCTGCACGACGATGAGGTCCAGAGGCTCTACGAGCGCACCCGCCGCGAAGCCCGCAGCGCTGCGCGGATCACCCATCCCAACGTGATCGTCGTGCATGACGTCGTCGACGACGAGGGCCTGCCATGCATCGTCATGGAGTACATACCCTCGGTCACCCTGAGCGACGTCCTGAAGCAGAAGGGCACACTGCCACCCGACGAAGCGGCCCGGATCGGCCGCATCATGGCCGCCGCGCTGCGCGCCGCGCACGACGCCGGAGTGCTGCACCGTGACGTCAAGCCCGCCAACGTGCTGCTCGGGCACGACGGGCGCATCGTCCTCACCGACTTCGGGATCGCCGTGGAGTCCGGAACGCCGTCACTGACCAGGACCGGCGAGCTGGTCGGGTCGATCCAGTACCTCGCGCCGGAACGCCTGCGGAGCGGGATCGCCGAACCCGGCCCCGCCTGCGACCTGTGGTCCCTCGGAGCGACGCTGTACCAGGCGGTCGAAGGGCGCCATCCGTTCCACCGGGACACCGCGATCGAGACGGCCTACGCCATCGCCGCCGACACCTACGAACCCCCGCGCAAGGCCGGGGACCTGGCCCCGGTGATCGAGGGTCTGCTGGTGAAGGAACCCGACCGGCGCATGGACGCACACGAGGCCGAACGCCTCCTGGGCCGTGCGGCCGAGGCGGGGACCGCCCCCATCGAGCGGCCCACGCAGCCGGAACGTGTGGGAGTTCCCGCCACCCGTGCGCGAGGGGGCAGGCGCAGCCGACGCGCGCTGCTGTGGTGTGCCGCAGTGGTGGTTGCCGCCGCCACCGCGACGAGCGGCGTACTCCTGTGGCCCGGGGGCGGCGCCGAGCCGGCGGGCGCCCGTCCGTCCGATGGCGGCGCCTCCAGCCGCCCTCCGAAGCCCAGCCCTTCCCCGCTGCCGCCGCTGCCCGCCGGATACCACCTCAAGAAGGCCGGTCAGGGCTTCTCCTTCCCCGTACCGGACGGCTGGGCCCCCAAGAAATTGCCCAGTGGCGAACTCGCCTATATAGACCCGACCGGGCTGGTGGGCCTGCGGGTCGACATCGTCGCGTTCGCCGGGTCCGATCCGCTCCAGCACTGGCGTGAGACCGAAGAGGCCAAGACACGTCGGGACAACGACAACTACGAGCGGCAACGGATGGTCGCCACGACGTTCCGAGGACGGCCCGCGGGCTACTGGGAGTTCACATTCCAGGGCAGGGTGCGGGGGTACCGGGCGGCGGAGTTGGCTTTCGCCGGCGCCGACGGCACGCAGTACGTGGTCTACCTGTCAGCACCGGCGGCGCAATGGAACGAATACCGGCCGGTCTTCGACAACGCCGTCAAGGGAATTCGGCTCCGTGACGAGTCCCAGTGACGAGTCCCCGTGACGAGTCCGAGCCGTTGGCGTGATCAGCAGCAACCGCCGCAGCAGGTACCCGGCTTGGCGGCGCGGACGATCACGGAGTTCATTCCGTCGACGACTGTGTGGGTAGGGGTGAGCTCGATGCCGGTGAATCCGGCGGCTTCGAGGCCCTGACGATATTCGGTGAACGAGAGCGCACCGGCGATACAGCCGACGTAGTCGCCGCGCTCCCCGCGCTGGGCAGCGGTCAGGTCGTCGTCGGCGACCACGTCGGCGATGCCGATTCGCCCACCGGGAGCCAGGACGCGGAAGGTCTCAGCGAAGACAGCCGCCTTGTCCGTCGACAGGTTGACGACGCAGTTGGAGATGACGACGTCGATGGTGTTCGCGGGCAGGGGGATCGCCTCGATGGTGCCCTTGAGGAACTCGACGTTGGTGGCACCGGCCTTGCGGGCATTGGCCAGGGCGAGGGCCAGCATCTCCTCGGCCATGTCCAGGCCGTACGCCTTGCCGGTGGGGCCGACGCGGCGGGCGGAGAGGAGGACGTCGATGCCGCCGCCGGAGCCGAGGTCCAGGACGCGCTCGCCCTCGTGGAGGTCGGCCACCGCGGTGGGGTTGCCGCAGCCCAGCGAAGCGGCGACGGCCTCGGGGGGCAGCTCGTCGCGCTCGGTGGCGGCGTAGAGGGCGCCGCCGAAATTCTCGTCGATCTCGATGGCCTGCGGGCCACAGCATGCGCTGCCGCCCTCCGTGACCTGGAGAGCGGCGGCCGCGTAATGCCGACGGACGGTCTCCCTCAGATCGGTGGCGTGCTCGCTCATGACCTTCACTCCTCAACGACATCCCTGAACAGCCTGTATCGACGTTCTTAAATTCAAGATTGCGCCTTGAATCGAAAAACGTCAACATAGATGTACGTCGAAGTAAGGGCTGGTCACCCGGTCGGCACCCGGTGGATGTTGTCGGCCCGGATGCCCGCAGAGTCCTGAGTGACGTTGAAGAGCACCCTCTCGCCCTTGACCAGCCTCCGGTCCCGGCTGCCCTGAATCGCCGAGCGGTACGCGACGACATCGCACCCCGCGCCGTCCTGCGCGATGACGCCGACACCCTCTCCAGGGTCGAACCACTTCACTATGCCGCTCGGCACGGCAACCACCCCCGCAATTGTTGAATTTAGAACCAGAAGCAGCAGCGTGCGCCCGTCCTCACACGACTACAAGAGCGTGCGACCCGGCATGCGATGCATGCTCCCCGCGTGTGATTTCTTTGCCGCGCCGGGTCACACCCAACGGCTGCCCGACGGCCGGGCGCGGGCAGGCGGCTGCACCGTGCCGTTCCTGGCCTGGGGCTGGGCCTCGAAGAGCGAGGTGTACAGGCCGCTTCGCTGGAGGAGATCGGTGTGGGTGCCCGTCTCGACCAGGTGTCCGTCGTCCAGGACCAGGATGCGGTCGGCGTCGGCGGCCAGGTCCAGGTGGTGGGTGATGACGAGGGTGGTACGGCCTTCGGCGAGGCGGCGGAGCGGGGTGAGGATGCGCTGTGCGGCGAGGGCGTCCAGGCCGGTGGTGGGCTCGTCGAGGACGAGGACGGGCGCGTCGCGGAGCATGGCGCGGGCGATGGCGATGCGCTGGAGCTGGCCTCCGGAGAGGCGGGAGGTGCCGGGGGCGATGACGGTGTCGTAGCCGTCCGGAAGGGCCGAGATGAACCCGTCGGCGTCGGCTTCCCGCGCCGCCCGCACCACGTCATCGTGGGTCGTGTCGTCCCGTCCGCACGCGATGTTCTCCTCGATCGAGTCGTGCAGGACGAGGACCTCCTGCGGCAGCAGCGTGATGTTGCTGCGGAGCTGGTGGAGCGGCATGCGGTTCACGGGTACGCCGTCCAGCAGGACACTGCCGGCGTCCGGGTCGTAGAACCTCAGCAGCAGAGCGGCCAGGGTCGATTTGCCCGCGCCGCTGGGGCCGGTGATCACCAGCAGTTCCCCGGGCCCCGCGGCGAAGGAGAGGTCGTGGACGGCATCGCGCCGGCTGCCGGGGTAGTGGAAGGTGACCCGCCGCGCCTCCACCTCTCCGACGGCGCGCTGCCCGGCTGGGACGGCCAGGGAACCGGCAGGGGGGTCGGTGACGGCGGGCCGGGTGTCGAGGATCTCCAGCAGCCGCTCGGCTCCGGCGGTCGCGGCGACGGCGGTCAGGCCGAGCTGGCCCAGGGAGCGGATCGGTGGGAAGAGGTAGCCGATGAAGGCGGCGAAGGCCAGCAACTCCCCCAGCGTCATCCGCCCCTTCGAGATCTCCCACGCGCCCATCCCGATGATCGTCAGGACGCAGAGCGTTTCCAGGACCTCCACCAGTTCCTCGTAGAACTGATTGAGGCGGGCACTCGTCACGGACGCCCGCAGCCAGGTGCGCGCGTTGCGGGCGAGCCGCTCCTCCTCGTCGCGCTGCCGGTTGTACGCCTGGGTGAGGACGACGTTGACCAGCCCCTCCTCGACGACGGAGGTGATGACACCGTCCGCCTTGCGTGCCCGGCGGGACACCTTCTTCAGCCGGCCGGTGAAACTGCGGGTGGCGATGAAGAACAGCGGGGCCAGGATGAAGGTGACCAGCGCCAGGTCCCAGCGCAGGTACAGGGCCGCAGCGGCGAAGAAGAGGGTGCTGAACACTGCCGCGGACGCCTCGACGACGCCGGTGACCACCAGCTCTTCGATGGCGTCGACGTCACCGGTCATTCGCTCCAGCAGGTCGCCGCGGCGGTTGCGCTGGTAGAAGTGCGGCGGCAGCGTCTGGAGATGGGAGAAGAGACGGGCACGTAGCCGCATCACAAAGCGTTCGGCGGTCCAGGCCGCCAGCGAGTTGCCCAGATACCCCACCACCGCGCCGATGACGGCCACCGCGAGCCACTTGCCGGCGGGTGACCAGAAGGCGCTGACCGAGCCCTTCTGCAGGGCGTTGTCGGTGAGTTGGGCGAACAGCAAAATGGCCACGGTCTCAGCGAGCGCGGCCACGATGGCACACAGAAAGACGAGGATGAGCCAGCGCCGGTCGCCTTTGGTCAGTGGCCAAAAGCGCCGGAACGACTCCTTGAGGGCGACGTTCCGGGTGAGGATCGGGGCATCCGCCGCCGCTCCTCGATAGGCGGCCTCGTCCCGATAGACGGCCTCCAGGTCGGCGTCCACCCCGGCGTCCTCTTCGGGGGACGCTGGGCGTCGTCGCGAGCGGTGCAGAACCATGGCGGCTACCTCATCGCGGGATGCTCTGGCGGTTGACCGGGACCAGGGGCACGGGCCCCCTCAGCCCACGAGGCCGACCCGCGCCGTGCGCGGGCCCGCCTCGTAGCATTCAGGGCTCTGATCACAGGCGGATGAAGACCCGAAGCCTGCGGCCGCCATAGAAACGACGACGGTAGCGCCGACGGTGGCCGTAGCCTCCGCAGTCGTCCCAGTCGTCATGACCGTGACCGTGGCGACGCCTGCGCCTACGAGGGAAGACTTTGCTGAAGCTCATCTTCTCCTCCTTAGATCGATGATTTCGCCGCCGCCTCTTGTCCTAGCGGCGACAACTCCGAGGCTACGTCGCCCATCTGGCCCTAACAAGGACTTTAGGTGAAAATTCACCCAATCTGGACATTTAATACTTTTGGGGTGCGCCAATCTTCTTTGGCCGCAAGGGTTTCGCCCCTGCTGGCGGGGCATGTCGGCCCCCCTCGATCCGTCCTCCCGACGGCACGCGGCGGCGGGGATCCTCGCCGGATGTGCGCGATGACGGCGCAGCCGGGCGGGGCGACGATGACGGGGGTTCCGGTCCGCTCTATCCCCGAACCGCAAGTGAATGAAATTCGCGAAAGCAAATATCATTGGGGTCGACGCCACCGGTCGGGGACGCCCGCAGGGGGCCGGCGCCAGGCCGGTAGCGGCCGCGCCGGTGATCGGCGTCCGCGAACAACTCCCCCTCGTGCCACGGCGTTTCGATGAACGAGACCCGCCCTTAAACCCGCCCGTACCAATGCGAGAACCGCTCCAGCGGGTCGCCCTCCACGTTCCATGGCCAGGGGGTTCCCAAGCCCTTCGTGGCGCGCAGTACAGCCGTTGCCTCGTTCGAGCGGGTGGCTTTGATCAGGGCGTAGGCCAGTACGTTGAGGTCGGCGATGGCTGCTGCGTGGGTGAGGAAGTCCGGGTTGGGCCAGTCCTGTGCCGCCTGGTCGAGGGCCCTGGCGAGGTCGGGGCGGCGCCAGTGTTCGCCGGCGCCGAGCGCGGTCAGGCCGTCGGCGGCGAAGGACCGGTGGTAGTTGCGGACGAGCGTGGTGATCTCCAGGCCGGCGGTGGGGGCGTCGGCCGGCATGACGGAGCGAATGCCGTCGAGGAGGTCCAGCATGAGGGCGGTGGAGCCGCATTCGTCGGGTGACAGGTAACCCAGGGCCTGGAGATGCGCCTCGCGGTTCCAGGGGTCGCGGGCCTTGATCTCCCGCCAGATCGCGGACATTTCACGGTGCGGGCGGCGTTCCAGGCGCAGTGTGGCCAGCGCGAGGGTCCACGGGGTGGGGTCGGCGGGGAGCAGGTCGGCCGCGAGGTGACAGGTGTCGCGTGTGGCGGTGAGGTCCACGGACGCGCCTCTTTGGGCCTGGAGCAGGTCCGACCAGGCGTGCAGCAGCAACGCCCCTTGGTCCCGCGGGGAGTTGCGCCGCCAGATGTCCGGTACCGCGCGGCCGGCGGCGCCGGCGAGCACCTCCAGGCGGTGCGCCTTGCGGTCCCAGTCCTGGCCGGCGGCTTCGATCACGTTCGCCACCAGGGCGATGACCGAGGTGTCGAGCGAGCCGCGGGACCAGGACGTCTCAAGGCGCTGCCGGACCTGGCCGAGGGCTACGTCGTCGAGCTCGGGGAGGAAGCGGGGAAGGTTGCCTTTGCGGCGTCTGAACGCGGGCATGGGGTGGGCGGCCTTCCGGGCGGGTGGGTGGGTACAGGGGAGGGGGGTGGGTACGGGGTCCGTCCCCACGCACGAGCGGACGGCGGTGTGCCGTTTGCACACCGCCGCCCGTGCAGCCGTAGTCCGGCTGCCGCGTCGCTCGCCTAGCGGGACGAGATCGCGTCCGTCTTGGCGGAACGCCCGCCGAGCCGGTCGCGGAGCAGCGAGATGGCTACCACCACCACGGCCAGGAGGACCGACAGCAGCACCTGGATGCGGCCGCCGCCCGGCTTGTCGTCGGTGAGCATGTAGACCAGCACGAACGAGATCATCGCGATCGTGGCCCAGGTCAGGTACGGGAACAGCCACATGCGGACGACGAGCTTGTCCGGGTTCTCGCGGAGGATGATGCCGCGCATCCGCAGCTGCGAGAAGCAGATGACCAGCCAGACGAAGAGCGCGACCGCGCCGGACGAGTTCAGCAGGAACTGGAAGACCGTGTCCGGCCACAGGTAGTTGAAGCCGACGGCGACGAAGCCGAAGACGACCGAGACCAGGATCGCGGCCTGCGGGACGCCCCGTGCGTTCGTCCGGGCGAAGGCCCTCGGTGCGTCGCCGCGCTGGCCGAGCGAGAAGGCCATGCGGGAGGCGGTGTAGAGGCCGGAGTTGAGGCAGGAGAGCACGGCCGTCAGCACGATGACGTTCATGACCTGGCCGGCGTGCGGGATGCCGATCGAGTCGAGGGCCGCGACGTACGAGCCCTTCTTTTCGATCGAGGGGTCGTTCCAGGGGAGCAGGGAGACCACGACGAGGATCGAGCCGAGGTAGAAGACGCCGACCCGCCAGATGACGCTCTTGGTGGCCTTGGTGACCGCGCGCTGCGGGTCCTCGGACTCACCGGCGGCGAGGGTGACGATCTCGCTGCCCATGAAGGAGAAGACGACCATCAGGATGCCGGTGAGGATCGCGCTGGGCCCGTTCGGCAGGAATCCGCCGTGTGAGGTGAGGTTGGCGAAGCCCGTCGCAGCGTTGTCGGAGCCGGGCAGGACACCGAAGATCGCCAGCGCGCCGAGGCCGATGAAGGCGACGATGGCGACGACCTTGATGCCCGCGAACCAGAACTCGAACTCGCCGAAGGAGGCGACCGAGGCGAGGTTGGTGGCGGTGAGCACGACCATCACGATCAGCGCCCAGGCCCACTGCGGGACGGCCGGGACCCAGCCTTCGAGGATGACGGCGCCGGCGGTCGCCTCCACGGCGAGCACCACGACCCAGAAGAACCAGTACAGCCAGCCGATCGAGAACCCGGCCCAGCGGCCGAGCGCCCGGTCCGCGTACGCGGAGAACGAGCCGGACGTCGGGTTGGCGGCGGCCATCTCGCCGAGCATCCGCATCACGAAGACGACCAGGGCGCCGACCAACGCGTACGACAGCAGGATGCCGGGGCCGGCGGTGGCGATACCGGAGGCGGAGCCCACGAACAGACCCGCGCCGATGACACCGCCAACGGCGATCATGGACAGATGGCGGTTCTTGAGACCGGACTGCAGACCTGACTCGTGCGGAGCCTGACTGTTCCTGGGAGGGGAGGGAGGTGAGGCCACGGGAGCAGGGGGAGGTGTAGTCATCTCGACATCCATTGAGGGTTGGGACGGGTCATGCGAGGGGTGACTGCGTGCTGGATCGCCTCGGGTAGCAGGGCAGGAGCGGACCAGGTGGAACGGATGGCGATCATGGCCCTGACTCATTTCGACAGCGGCAGTGCGCGGGCGGCCGCGGTCTTCGAATTCCGGCGCGGGGAGTGACGTAGCGGCTGCCGCACATCCGCGTTCGCTCCGCCTCCTCGTGAGAGGTGAGCCGCGTCACTGCCGGAATCGATTTGCGACAGCGTATGCGGAAAGTTAAGGCGGCGTATTTGTGAAAGAGGACAAATTCATCGCCGATGGCTGTACAGCTGGCCAATGCGAAACCCAGGAGAGTGGGCGTTGCAGCCTCTGAAGGGGCGGATATTCGGCTGTCACACCTTCGAGAACGGGGGGCGATCTAGCCCTCGACCTCCCGTTCCCCTCCTGTTCCCCTTCCTTCTCCCCTCTGCGGCAGGGCGGCGGGTGGTACGGCGGGACAACGTCGCGAGGCACTCCTTGGCCGGCCAGACAGAGGCCTCGGCCCGCCGTCCTCCTAGCGTGAGGTGCGCCACCCCACCGACCGCGTCGATCAAGGGAGCGCCATGCACGGGGACGAAGTGCCGGGTCACGACGGAGGGCCGGGTCACGACGGAGGGCCGGGTCACGACGGAGGGCCAGATCAGCCGGACGGGATGGATCAGGCGGACGTGATGGATCAGCCGGACGGCATCGTCGTCATCGGGGCCACCACCCTCGCGCGCCGTGTCTGCGCCGCCCTGTGGGAGAGCGGGCATCCGGTGGACCACCTCGCCGCACCGGACGACCAGGACCTTCGGCGCGCGCTCGCCGCGCGGCCGGCCCACGTCGCGGTACTCGTAGGCGACGACCTCGCCGCGCTCCGCTACGCACTGGCGGTACGGCACGTCAGCGGCACCGTCCGGATCGTCGTCACCGTCTTCGACCGGACCGTGGCACAGCAGCTCCAGTCACTGCTGCGCCGCTGTGTGACGGTCTCGCCCGCCGACCTCCTGGCGCCGACGCTGGCCGGCTTGTGCGTGGCCCCTGTGGACCCCGACGTACTGGCCGTATGGCATGACGGGGACGGCGCGGTGGCGGTCCGCCGGCGCGAAGGACGGCTGGTGCGGACGGTGTGGCGGCCGAGCGCGGGCGCGCGGCGGCGCGCGGTGTTCGGGCGGCTGCGCGGTCAGCTGCAGCCCCATGACGCGGACGCCCGTCTGCTGCTCATCGGGCTGCTGGGGATCGCGGCGGTACTGGTCCTGGACTGGTTGTGGCTGGTCAGCGCCTTCCACAAGCCGGTCAGTACCGCCTTCCTGGAAGCCGCCCGGGTCGTCGCCGGGGTGGGGCCGGCCGCGCCGCACGGCGGCCATCCCGTGTACGAGGTGGTCTCCGGGGCGGCGATGCTGGTCACGGTGGGTTTCACCGCTCTGCTGACCGCGGGAATCGTGGACCGGCTGTTCGGCCCGCGGCTGGTCGGCGTCCTGGGGCCGCGGGTGCTCCCCCGTGCGGGGCACGTCATCGTGGTGGGGCTGGGCCAGGTGGGGCTGCGGCTGTGCCAGACGCTGCGTCAGCTGGGGGTCCCGGTGGTCGGGGTCGAGCGGGAGCCCGCCGCCCCGAATCTGCGACTGGCGCGGTCGATGGGGATTCCTGTGGTGCTGGCGCACGGTGAGGACCGTGCGGTGCTCGCCCGTCTCGGACTGGGGCGCGCGCATGCGCTCGCCGCGGTCGGCTCGCACGAGCTGGACAACATCGCGGTCGCCGTCGCCGCCCACGGTGTGGCGCCGGACATCCGGGTGGTGCTCCGGGCGGGCGAGGACGAGGCGATCGCCGAAACCCGCTCGCTGCTGCCTCTCGGGCTGACCCGCGACATCACCAGGACCAGCGCGGCGTATGTGACCGCCCACCTGACCGGCGCCGTGCCCCGCCGGGTCATAGCCGACGCCGACTGCGACCATGTCGAGCTGCCGGGGCGCGGCCTCGTCGCGTGGCCGGTCCCGGCCCGGGACGACTGCGGCCATGTGGTGGAGTCCCTGGCGTGCGACCGGACGGCCGGCCCGGTCCCGGGGTGCGCAGCGCTCACTGCGGCCCGTCCGACGGAGCCGTCTGCTCCGTCCAGATGATCTTGCCGTTGGCCGTGTAGCGGGTGCCCCACCGCCGGGTGAGCTGCGCGACGATGAACAGCCCCCGGCCGCCCTCGTCGGTGGTACGGGCGTGCCGCAGGCGCGGCGAGGTGCTGCTGGCGTCGGTGACCTCGCAGATCAGGGCGGACTGCCGGATCAGCCGCAGGGTGATCGGCCCGGCGGCGTGCCGGATGGCGTTGGTGACCAGTTCGCTGACGATCAGCTCCGTGGTGAACAGCAGATCCTCCATGCCCCACTCCGACAGCTGCCGGCCCGCGAGGGTGCGGGCGCTGGCGACCACCGCCGGATCGGCGGGCAGGTCCCAGGAGGCGACCTGGTGGCCGCCCAGGGCGCGGGTCCGGGCGAGGAGCAGCGCGGCATCGTCGGACGGCGGCCCGGTCAGCAGGGCCTTGACCACGTTCTGGCCGACCTCCTCCAGCGTCGGTCCGGGCCCCGCGAGGGCATGGCTCAGCCGGGACAGGCCGACGCTGATGTCCTGGTCGCAGGCCTCGATGAGGCCGTTGGTGTAGAGCGCGAGCAGGCTGCCCTCGGCCAGCTCCAGCTCGACGGGCTCAAAGGGCAGCGCTCCGAGTCCGAGCGGCGGTCCGGCGGGCAGGTCGGGGAAGTCGACGGCGCCGTCGGGGCTGACGATCGCGGGCGGCACATGGCCGGCCCGGGCCAGCGTGCAGCGCCTGCTGACCGGGTCGTACACGGCGTACAGGCAGGTGGCCCCCGTGAACGTGGCGGCCACGCTCTCGTTCTCGGCCGCGGTCGACTCGGCCGCGGTGTGCTGCTCCACGAGGCCGATGACCAGGTCGTCCAGGCGGGCCAGCAGTTCATCGGGCGGCAGATCCAGATTGGCGAGCGTCCGCACGGCGGTGCGCAGCCGGCCCATGGTGGCCGCGGCGTTGATGCCGTGCCCGACGACGTCCCCGACGACCAGCGCGACCCGGGCCCCGGAGAGCGGGATCACGTCGAACCAGTCGCCGCCGACACCGCTCGGGACGTCCGCCGGGAAGTACCACGACGCCACTTCCAGGGCGGAGCCGCCGGTCAGCTCGTGCGGCAGCAGATTGCGCTGCATCACGCGGGCCGCGGTGCGCTCGCGGGTGAAGCGGCGCGCGTTGTCGACACAGACCGCGGCACGGGCGACCAGCTCCTCGGCGAGCTGTACGTCGCCCTCCTCGAAGGGCCCGAGCCGCTGGGACCGCACGAAGGTCGCCGCGCCCAGGGTGACGCCGCGCGCCAGCACCGGCACCACCAGCACCGAACGGAACCCGAACTCGCGGACTTCGTCGGCCCGCGACGGTTCCTCGGCGACCCACTCACTGGTGGCGACGTCCAGGATCGGTTCCACCCTGGGCCTGCCCTCCAGCAGACAGCGGGCGATCGGCGAGGTGGACAACCGCCGTACCGCTTCGCCCACGGCCAGGCTGGCCTCCGGACAGCCCTCGCGGACCGACTGCTGCCCGGAGCGGCGCAGGATGGGCGTGCCGTCGACCGGCCCGGGAACCGGCTCCTCGCCTCTGAGGACCGAGTCCAGCAGGTCGACGGCGACGAAGTCGGCCAGCGGCGGCACCGCGACATCGGCCAGTTCCTGTGCGGTCCGGGTGACATCCAGCGTGCTGCCGATGCGGGCGCTGGCGTCGTTCAGCAGGGCCAGCCGTTCCTGGGCCCGCCAGCGCTCGGTGACGTCGATGACCATGTACCAGATGCCCACGCGCCGGCTGTGCGGGTCCTCAAGGCGGAAGAAGGACGCCGAGTAGGCGCGTTCCTCGTGGGGGTCCGCGTACGTCGGGCTGCGGAATTCGTAGTCCATCACCGGGCGCCCGGTCTCCAGGACCTTGAGCATCTTCTCCTCGAACGCCTCGGCCTCCAGCCTCGGCAGTACCTCCTTCACCTGCCGCCCCAGCCGTCGCTCCAGCGGGATCAGCCGCTCCAGTACGTCATTGACCCAGACGTAGCGAAGGTTGGTGTCCAGTACGGCCATGCCGACGGGTGCATGGGCGAGAAACGGCTCCAGCATCAGCTGGTTCACCCCGCCGCCCGGCACCCGCCATTCTTCGAGGGCGAGGACGGACCAGCGCTCCCGGCCGACCGCGTCGAGGAGGGGCGTGACCTGCACCGCCAGCTGCACACTCCGGCCGTCGTGGTGGCGCGCCGCCACCGACCCGCTCCAGCCGTCCCCCGCGCGGCACCACTCGGCCACGGCGGCCACCCTCGCCTCGTCCCCGGGGATCGCAAGCAGCTGCGCCGCGGGGCGGTTCAGGATCTCCTCGGCCTGATAGCCGAGCAGTCGTTCCGCCGCCCGGGTCCATGCGACAACCGTGCCCGCCGCGTCCAGTTCGGCCGCGGCCGCGTGCGCAATGTCGCATGCTCGGCCCGACTCGTCCGGCAGGGCATTCTCCGAGGTCATCATCGCCAGCCCGTCATCTCAATGGCGCATAGCGCATAGTCCACATTCTAGGAGAATGACCTGTGAAGCCGCCGTACGCACCATTCCGGACAGGACTCCAAAACTCCAAGACTCCAAAGCAAGCTCGAAAGCTCCAAGGCCCCGAAACTCCGAGACCCCGAAGGCGTACGGCTCAGGTGGCCGGCGGCAGCCGCAGCTGGAGCATGGCCAGCAGCCGCTGATCGGGACGGCTGAGATCGAGGCCGGTCAGCTGCTCGGCCCGGCGGATCCGGTAGCGCAGGGTGTTGGGGTGCACATGCAGCTGGGCGGCGGCCGCCCGTACATCGCCGAAGGAGTTCAGATACGCCAGGATCGACTCGGCCAACTGCCCCTGGTGACGGCTGTCGTGCGCGACCACGGCGGTCAGCCGGGGGTCCCTCATATCGGGGCGGGCAGCGAGCAGCGCCAGCATCTCGCTGACCAGGACCTCCGCCTGGATGTCCGGTAGCGCGGCGACGGTCGTGGCGACATCGACGTTCACCATGGCATCGAGGATCCGGTCCGCCTCCCGGCGCGACTCGGGCACCTCCCCCAGCCCCGGCACGATGCAGCCGACGGAACCGCGCAGCGACAGGCCCAGGTGGCGGCGCGCGGCGTCGGCGATGTCCTGGCCCCAGCTGCGCAGCGCGCCGATGTCGATGCTGCGCGGCAGCTGCGGCAGCAGCACGTAGATGCGGTGATCGACCTCGGTGACCAGGGCGGCACGGTGCCGGGCCGCGGTGTGCACCGAGATCAGGTTGGTGACCTCGGCGCGGGTCAGCTCCGGCCCGGTGGCCTCGGCGGTCCCGTACGAGAAGCCGAGGACGGCGGCCGGGCGGAAGGCGTCCAGCCCCAGGTGGCTCGCCAGCGGCTGGGGGCCGGTGCTGCCCTCCAGGAGCCCGGCGGAGAGGGTGCGGGTGAGCGTCAGGTCGGCGGACAGCTCCCGGCGGCGGCGTACCAGGTGGAGCGCGGCGACCCGGGCCGCGCCCAGCAGCGCCTGCTCCGAGCGCTCGGTCAGCGGCGTCGAGCCCTCCTGCACCCAGATGGTGCCCAGCTGCCGGTCCCCTGACCGGATGGCCACCGCGAGCCGGCGGCGGATCCCCAGCTCGGGATCGCCATCGATGTTGATCACGTCGTCGGAGGTGCGCAGCCGCTGGAACACACCCCACTCGCGCAACTTCGCCAGATACCCCTCCGGGCCGTGCCAGCCCAGGATGGAGAGCCGCCGCAGGTCGTCGACCTCGTCCTGGTCTGCGGAACGGGAGTAGGCCAGCACCCGGTTGGCGGTGTCCTCGATGCTGACGATGCCGCCGGTGAGAATGGCGGTGGTCTGGGCGAGCGAGAAGAGATCGCCCTCCTCGACGCCCTCGCCCGGACGGCCCGGCGGCGCGTCGTCGAGGGCCGCGCGGGCCAGCGCGTCCACCTGCTCCCAGCGCGCCTCGCTGCGTACGGAGAGCAGCGCGACCCCTGCCTCGGCGGCGGTCTCACTGAGGGCGGCGGCCTGACCGGGAGCGTCCAGCTTGACGGCGACGGCGGCGGCCCCGTCACGCCCGGCCACCCGCAGCGCGGGAAAGGCGGCCCGCCCACGGGCACCGATGGCCAGAACCAGCTCCCCCGGATGGGCAACCGGCGGGTCCTCAGGATCGAGCAGGGCAACGCTACGTATCTCGACGTCCAGTCCGGCGGGCGCGGCCTGCAGCTCCACCAGGGGCTCACCCAGGGACATCAGCAGCTGACGCAGGCTGATGCCGGCCGTGGGTGGCGGTGCCGCGGCAGGTGGTTCCATGATCGGCGCCTCTGCTCGGGTCGGGTGTAACTGATGGTATCCGGCCAGGGGACTGAGCCCGGGGGCTAAGCCGGTGGCGGGGCACCTCGCTGTTCGTCACCGAGTGCAGATGCGGCGGCGTCTTGCTGGCTGGTCTCGCCAATCGATATTGATCACGTCTGGGACGCATTCAGAGACTCCCGAAGTCGTCGACAAACGACTCCCCTTCTCCGCGCACACAGCCATCCCCTGATCCCCGACAGCGTCACGTACCAACATTGATGCATCCGATACAACAACCCGGTGAGTACGCCCAGAGGCGGGGACGCAGGAATGCGTCCCCGCCTCTCATCGCCGACCGGGAGGCGTACACCGTCATCCGGTTCGAACAAGGATTGCTCAGGATCGGCTGGGGTCAGCCGATCCTGACAGCTGGGCGTCTAAGCGTCTTGAGTACGCGGACTGCGGTCAAGTTTGCCCAGGAGATAGACCATCGCCCCTGCCGAGACGGCCGTGAAAACGAGCTCGCCCCAGAGCGGGTCTATGAGGAATTTGTTGACCACTGTGAGGATGACGAACCACGCGGCGAACACGAGAATTTTGGGGAGCATGACTGACCTCGGACTCAGTTGATCAAGGAGGAGAGGCAGGCTGCGGCGCCGGCCCCGACGGTATTGACTGCGATCTCCTTGGCGACCTTCTTGTTGACCCTGCCGACAACCAGGGCGGCGGCGCTGCCGACTCCAGCTCGCAGCAGGCAGTTCTTGGCTGTCTTGGTCATCGGACGGCCTTCGAGTGCCTTACAGTACTTTTCCTTCTTCTTGCCCGTATTGCTCGTGTCGAAGTAGCAGTTTGCGATGTTGTGCTCCTGGACGGGATCCACCGCGTGGGCCGCAGGAGCGGCACCGAGGGTGAGGGTCGCCAGGACTATCGCAGTGATGATCTTGTTTTTCACGTGTTCCTTGCCTGTGGGGGAGGAAGGCGTGCTCTTCCAGGCAGCCCGAATCGGGCGGGTGCTAACGGCCGGGAAGATGGCCTGGAACGCTGAGGGGTTCCACAGCTGGCATCGAATGTTGAGTCCGGTTCGGCAGGTGCCGAAGGCAATGCGATGGATGGTTGCGACCGCGGCCGGCCAGGGGGCTGAGCCCGGGTGCTAGGCCGGTGGCGGGGCACCTCGCTGTTCGTCAGCGAGTGCAGACGAGCATTCCGCCGAGACAGCCGATCTCGAACGCTCCCGCCTCCTCGATGCGGTCGGTAACGATCTCCCGGGCCCGCTCGATGGTTTCCTCGAACGGCACAGCATGCTGATCCGCCCACGCCCGGTACGACCTCATGTGGGCGATCACCGGCTCTGGACTGCGTACCGCGATGGTCCCCGGTAGCTCGATCGTCTCGACCTTGCCGAACCCAGCACCGAGCAGGCTCGGCGCCTTCTCCAGGGAGAACCGGGCACTGAGGGAAATCCGGCCCGGACCGTTGGCCACCCCGAGGATGTCGCCCGAAGCCCGCTCCCACAGGCCGTCGAGCTCTGCTTTGTCACGGTCGCTGTTCGTGGACACGATCACCAGCCCGCCCGGCTTGACCACCCGCGCAAGCTCATTGACCGCGGCCGCTATGTCCTCGACGTGGTAGAGCATGTGGAGAGCGAGCGCGCTGTCGACACTCGACGAGGGCAAGGGAAGCTGCACGGCATCGGCCACCGCTACAGGGCGGGGAACGCCGGCGAGGATGCCGAGCGAGACGTCGAGACCAAGCAGCCGCAAATCGGACCGGTCCTGCCGCAGGCGCTCGATGAACTTTCCGTTACCGCACCCGACGTCGACGACACTGCCCCGTGTGCCCTGTAGCTGTTCCACAACGATGCCGGGTAGGTCATAACGCGGTGTCTGCCATTGGTAGATGGACTGTCGCGCGGCGAGATCCCGGCCAGTGCGGTATGCGCTACCGGTCAGGATGGCGCGATCGGTTACGGCGGCGTCTTGCTCGGCGGAACGGTCGGTCACGTCGGCGGCTCCGGTTATTCAGCGGCAGGCAATGGCACAGGCGTAGCGGCACTCGTGATGCGCTCGCGTAGATGGGCGATCCGCGATGATCCACGGTACTGCGCGGCTCCCAGCTCGCCGGCCAGAGCTTCAAGCCGAGTAAGGATGCTGGCCGAAAGCTGCTCCGGCCCTGAGCCCAGGACAGCGGCGAGCAGCGCCTCGGTGGCATCCATGTCACCGGCAAGCATGTACCCCCGAGCGAGGTCGAGGTGCGCGGCGACCAGGTCGAAGGTCGAGCGATCGTCGGCGGGGGCACCGCGGTACAAGCCGACTGCGGCCTCGGCACAGTCGATCGCCTGCCGCACATGGCCTGCACCACCTATGGCGAGGTGGGTGGTGCCGGCGTAGGTCAACTGTTTGGCCGTCGGGAAGCTGAAGATGCCAGGCATCTCGTCAGGCCCACGGATCTCATCCCTGGCCCGCTCCGCGTTCGCCAGCGCGACAGCAGCGCCATCTGCATTACCGGCGACGGCGAGCGCCCTCGCCTCAAGACTGGCAAGACGCACTCCCACGCTTCCAGGAGTTGCGTAGACCTGCCCCTGCCGAGCGAGGTCTACGGCCGCTTGCGGGTTGCCGTCCCAGAAGGCAATGAGTGACTCTACTGACCTCGCCCATGCTTGCATTTCGTGGTGTCCGGCAGCTTCAGCGCACGACCACGCAGTGCGTGCGTGAGTGGCAGCCGATCCGTAATCGCCACTGTCAAGGCAGACGTGCGCCGACAGACCGCAGAGCCGACTGGCAGTCACTAACAAGTCACGTGTATATACCGGACGTTGACGCCCACGCAGCAATTCGAACGTTTCAACCCGGAGATCGCGAATCTCCGCGTACAAGTCTTCCAATGGCCGACTAACGAACTGTCGACCGAGCCGAGCAGTGTCTGCGTCGAGCTGTTCGACCGTGGTCGCTGTCGTGTTCACGGTGGCAATGAACCGAGCGAACCTCGCCGACTGGGCAGCATCCGTGGCAAGTTCACACGCCGACGGAGGACGGGCAGTGCCATGCCCAGGAAGCACGGCCCCTACCACCTCAGGGGCCGGCGAAGCTGCCCCCTCCTCACGCTCCTCTTGGCCCCGCCGGCTGACCGCATGAGCACGATCCAACTCCGCACGGTCAACACTGAAGACCTGGGCCAAGATGCCCCGCGTTCGTGAGTTCGGCAGTCGTACCCCGCGCTCGTACCGGCCGATCTCCTTGCCCGTCATCCTGGGGACTGCGCTGCCCTCGATGGCGTTGTACTCGTCCGCGACCTGTGCCTGCGTCACCGACCCGCGATTCCTGCGCAATCGGACGAGCAGATCCCCGACATCGGCTTCGCTCATACCGCCCCCAGCAAAAGTGTGCTGGCCCCCATACTGGCCCCCCTACTGGCCCCCTCACAGGCTCCCGACTCAAACGAGCGACGGCGGTTAGCTGAAGGCATGCCGTCACGAAACCCTCGTTATGCACTTCCGTTGTGGCCAGCTCCGGTCGGCACTACTGCGAGAGCCGCCAGCAATGGCGCTCGTGTCCTGTGGCCGTCCCTCGCATCCGGCCACTGGCACTGCGTAGGGCAACGCTGTAGCGACCCAACGTAACCGACCCCACCGGCGACTGCGCCTCCACAAAGAAGGCGTAGGTCACGCTCACTTCCGCGCGAGAAAAACACCACACGCAAGACCCCCGCGACGGGCGAACGTCCGGGGGCGCGGCCATCAACCACACGGAGTTGACGACATGACCAACGCTATCGCGCGACTGCTCGTGCCAGTGCTGAAGCTGCTATTTCCCGCACCGGGACGTCACCGCTCAGCCGGCCCACCGCCCACCCCGTACAGCGGGCACACGCCGACGGCGCGCCCTCACCGAAACCCCGTCCAGCAGCCCGAATTACTGCGTGGCGAGGACTCCGCCCTCATCCGCCCGTACGTACTCACGCACGAGGAACTCCAGGAACGGCGGTTGCGACGCGCTCGGCGCCGGACGTTGTGGCTGGCCGTCCACGGCATCGACGTGGGGCCGCGCTGGATTCACGGCGTGAAGGTGGCGGCCTGAGATGCGCGACATGCGGACGCTGCGGCTCCCCCTCCCTGTGCGGCAGGCGGACGGCGGGGACCAAGTCCCCGGTGACGCGCTCAAGTGGCCCCCATGCCGGTGCGGTAGCCCGAAGTGCCCCGACCGCGAGGTCCCCACCCCGCCTCCCGCCCTCTCCCCTGTCATAGGCGAACTGCTGGCCAGGGTCCGGGAGGTCAACTCCCGGCAGCACAGGGAACGTCCGTGAACACCGACGCGGCGAAGCCCCCCGGCGAAACCAAAACCGAGACCCTCGCCGACCCATTAGCGGGAACCACGTACACCGATTCCCCAGAGGGGTGGTGGATGGAATACGGGGGCGCGCTCGACATGGCGTCAGGGGTCGTCCACTTCCCGCAGGGAGTGGAACTCCCGCCGTGCGAATTCCCGTGTCACCGCTGCCGCAAGGAGAACCGGTGATGAGGCTGTTGGCCGATATGCCGCCCCATTACTGCCGCTCTACGCCGGAACGTGCCTGAGGCCACCGCAACACTCGCCGTGCTGACCCCAAGGACTCCCATCCCGCTACCGGAACACCAACCGAAAGGGGAACACCGCATGACAGTCCTGCTCGAAACCCCAAGTCGCACGGACCATCGCGACCCGCACGCACTCCTCAACGCGGTACAGCCGCACATCAAACACCTGAGCATCAATGTGTCGGACAGCGGCATGACCATCTGGGACCGAGAAATCGCACTGCTGCTCCGCGACGAGACGATGGTCCGCGACATGGCCGAGCGCATCCTGGGCAACGCAGTGATGTACATGATCGCGTCCGTAGAACACCCCGAGGTGCACCTGGGCGTCGGCAAGCTGGTGGACATCGGCGTACATCAGATCTACCTCGACACCCCCGTCATGTTCGCCTTCTGCGACCTCTACAACGGGGGCGTCTACAAACACCACGCGCCGTTCATCAAGCGTCGTCATGACGGCATCGTGATCCGCACCGCCGATTTCCTGCGTTCCATCGGTTTCGACGCCGACGACGAACTGTGGGCGATCGACGGCGCCAACTGCTCACCGTGTGACAGCAAGGTGCCCGACAGCCACTGACGCGCCTACAGTGGGCGCCCTCGCCGGTCCGGCCGGCGAGGGCTTCCGCCTTCCGAACCATGAAGCGAAGGAAGACCGTTGACCGCACCGCACAACATCGAGCACGAACGCGAAGTATGGAACACCTACGCTGAGAGCACTCGGGACAAGGTGTTCGAGGACGAAGAGCTGACGTTCTGCTGGACCCAGTACACCGGCCACGGTCCCGGACCAGAAATCCTCGGCGACCCGGAAACCGTGCTGGAGATCGGCTGCGGCACTGGAAGACACCTTGCGTTTCTCGCCCAGAAGGGAATCAAGGCCACCGGCCTCGACCTCTCACCGGTGATGGTGAAGAACACCACTGAACGATGGGGTCCTTTGGGAGCACAGTTCATCTGCGCCGAGGTCCTTGACTGTTTGCGCACAAGCGCCGCGAAGTACGACGCGGTGTACTCGATTTTCGGAGCCGCCTGGTTCACCGACCCCGTGCACCTGTTCCCCCTGGTCGCGGCCCGTCTGAACCCCGGCGGGGTCTTCGCCTTCGCTCAGCCACCGGCCATCCCCGGCGCATACGGCCCCCAAGGCATGTACAAGGGCGGGTTCGCCGGCCCGGCAATGTTCACCTACCGTTACAGCTACGAGCCACAGACGTGGGAAGACCTGTTGCTCGAAGCCGGATTCGACCACGCCGACGCCCAGGTGATCGAGGCACCGAAGCCGGGCCATATCGGCACACTCGTGGTCCGCGCTACGTGCCTCTGACAGGCCCTCGCATGACCAGTCCGACGCGGAAGCCGAGCGAGATGGAAGCCACGAACGTCCTCTACCGGGACCCCAGGCTGGTGAACGAGTCCGGGAACGGGGAGCTCACCGGGCCGACCGCGCACACCGTGGCCCGCTACCGCCCCAGGAGCGCCCCGGGAGCAGGCGAGGGCTGCACCACCCGCCACCCCACAACCCGAACTCGCCTGACGACAAGCTCAATCACTGCCGGCGAATCGGCCAAGGGCTCGGAGCACATGGTCGCGCGTTGTCACACTCCCCAGATGGCCCGCATCTTCGACGACGATCAACTCGGCATCGGGCCAGGCACGGTTGAGCTCCCACGCGGTGTCGAGCGGCCCGCCCATGTCGAGTCGGCCGTGGACCAGGACTCCCGGAATGCCGACCAGCCGATGGGCCTCGCGCAGCAGCACACCTTCCTCCAGCCACGCCCCATGAGAGAAGTAGTGAGAGCAGATGCGGACAAGCGCCAGCCGGGCGGCCGGCGGACGGTCGCCGTACGGGTTGGCGGTGCCGTTCGTCTCCCCGGACAGGACCGCGTCCTCCCAGGCGCACCAGTCGGCCGTGGCCTTGTTCCGCACCGCGGCATCGGAGTGCTCCATCAGCCGGGCGTAGGCCGCGACCACATCGCCGTCACGCGGCGTGCCGGGGGCACCCGCGAGGAAGCGTTCCCACTGCTCAGGGAAGAACCGGCCGGCGCCTCGATAAAGCCAGTCGATCTCTGAACGCCGGGTGGTGGTGACGCTGGAGATGACGATCTCGGACACCCGCCCCGGGTGCTGCTCGGCGTAGGCCAGGATGAGCGTAGAGCCCCAGGAACCGCCGTACAGCAGCCAGCGTTCGATCCCCAGATGTTCCCGGAGCCGCTCCATGTCGGAGGTCAAATGTGCGGTGGTGTTGTGCCGCATGTCAGTGTCGGGGTCGCTCGCGTGCGGAATGCTGCGTCCGCATCCGCGCTGGTCGAACAGGACGATCCGGTACCGGTCCGGGTCGAAGCAGCGGCGCACGCCCGTGCTGCACCCTGATCCCGGCCCGCCATGGACGACGAGCGCGGGTTTGCCCTCCGGGTTGCCACAGGCTTCCCAGTACACGAAGTTGCCGTCGCCGACGTCGAGCATCCCCTTCTCGTATGGCTCGATCGGCGAGTACAGCTCACCCATGTCCAGATCGCCTCGCACCCAGGAACCGACAGTCCTGGCACATTACGGCAAAGCCCCACCGGGAGCCGGACAACGGGCTACCCGCCCGACTTCCCCGGCTGATCATGGGTCGCGCAGTGGATCCCGCCCCCACCAGAAGCGATGGTGTCGATCTTCACGGGGACGATGTCGCGGCCGGGAAAGTGGTCCCGCAGCATCTGCTGGGCGCGGTCGTCCGCCTTTGCGTCACCGAAGCGCGGGACGAAGACGGCCCCGTTCGCGACGTAGAAGTTGACGTACGAGGACAGGAACGCGTCGCCGCGACCGGTGATCTCGTACGGGTCCGGCTGGGGCAGTTCAATGACCTCAACAGCCTTGCCATGAGCGTCCGTTGAGCTCTTCAGGACGCGCTTTGCCTGGTCGGCTGCCCGTGACCAGGAGTCCGCCGGCTCGTCCGGGAACGCCTTGTCGAGCAGCACCACCCCTGGCGCGACGAAGCGAGCCATCGAGTCGACGTGCCCATCGGTGATGTCCTCGCCGCGTACGCCCGCGAACCAGATCACCTTCCGCACGCCCAGCACCCGCTTGAGCTCGTCCTCGATCTGCTGCCGGCTCTTGCCGGGGTTGCGGTTCTTGTTGACCAGCGAGCTTTCGGTGGCCATCAGCGTGCCCCGGCCGTCGGTCTCCAACGAGCCGCCTTCGGCGACGACCCAGGTCCGGTCGCGGGGAATGCCGTACTGGGCCAACGCCCTATGGCCGACGCGGGCATCGTGACGGCGCTCCTGCTTGCCGCCCCAGCCGTTGAAGTTGAAGTCGACGCCGCGGACCCGGCTTTCGTCCTCCACGAACACCGGCACGGTGTCGCGCGCCCACAGATCGTCCACCGCTATCGAGGCGACCTCGACATCGGAGCCACACGCCCGTCGCGCCGCGTCCTCCTGTCCGGGCCGGGCGAGCAGCACCACGGGTTCGTAGTCGGCGATGGCGCGCGCCAGCCCCGCGATGTCCCGGCGGACGTCGGGGAGATATCGGCCCCAGATCGCCGCCGAGGCGGGCCAGGCCATGAACGTACGGGCGTGACTCTCCCATTCGGCGCCCAGGCGGCGCCCGGCGGCCGACGGGCTCGGGCCTGCGGTCCCGCCCTTCGGAGCCTCCGGCGAGCAGGCCACACCGCCGAGCGCGAGCGCACCGACCCCACCGAGGGAGCGCAGGAGGGTGCGGCGGGAGAGGGACAGGGATGAGGGCGAATCGGTCATGGGGCGCATGCCCACAGAGTGACACTGACTGAAAATTCAGTCAAGAATTAGGGTGTGGCGGAGCGGCTGCTACCCAGAGGAAAGGGCAGGCGGCCTACTTCCCGCCGCCCACCGGCCCCAGCTCCAGCTCCAGCGCCCCCCGCAGCAGCTCCCGCGCACGGTCGAGGGGAATCGCGCCGGTCAGCCACCGTTCGCTCAGGCCCTCCACAAGCGCGGTGATCCGCTCGGCCGCGTCCGAAGCGACCACGTCATCACGGACCGTCCCGGCCTCCTGCGCCCGGCGGATGAGATCACCCGCGTCGTCGGCCCACTGGGCCGTCGCCTCCCGGAGTTGTTCCCGCAGCTCGGGGTCGAACATGGCGCTCGCCCGGAACTCGCCCCACGCGGTGCTGTTCTCCACCACCGCGGGTACATCCTGCAATTCGAGAAGCAGCATCTCTTCGAGATAGGCACGGGGATCGGTGCGTGGGCTCGCGGACGGTTCCGTATACCGCTCGGCCCGCTCATTGATGAACTCAAGCGTCCGGCGCATCAGTCCGGCACGGTCGCCGAAGTGGTAGTAGATGAGCCCCGTCGAGACCCCGGCCTCGGCCGCCAGTTCCTCCACCCGCAGTCCGCGTACACCGCGCCGGGCGATGAGCCGGGTGGCGGCTTCGAGGATCAGCTTCTGGCGGTTGGAGGCTTTCGACACCGTGACACCCTATCCGCGACACGGCATACGCAGCCCAGCCGGAAGAGGCCCCGTGACCCCGGAAAGCCCCACACCACCGACCACCGCACCACCGGCCACCACGCCACCGGCGACCCCCGAGGAAGCCCTCGCCATCGTCCGCAGCCGTTACGCCCAGCCGAAGTGGCCGGACGGCACCCCCGCCCCCCTGCACGTCCACGAATTCGACATCGGCTACCTGGTGTACGCCACCTTCCCGCGCACCACCGGCACCGACGCCGCCGGCAACCCCGTCCCGCCGCCGCCCGGCGGAGCCAACATCGTGGTGGCCAAGGACACCGGTGAGACGACCACTGTCCCCAACTTTCCGCCCGAGAGCGCCGTCGCCCTCTATCGAAAGTCCCGGTGAGGTTCCGCAGTCTCGGTGAGGTTCTGCAGTCCCGGTGAGGTTCCGCCACCCTCTCCCTGCCCGAGCACGCCCCTGACCAGCCATTTTCCGGGCTCAGACGACACTTCCGCCACCCATCTCCCCAAACTCAAAATCTCGCATGCCGGAAGTCTTGTTCCGCTTCTGATCGAGACCTAGGGTCGGGCCACCCGGCGCGGCTGACCTCGTTCGCGGGTGTTTCCGGGCTCCGTCGCGTGCGCAGCACACCCCGCTGCTGCCCGTGCACGGACACCAAAACGAACGTGGGAAGCGGGCGAGCGCGTTGGCGAGCGAGCAGCAGGAAAATCCGGCGAGGCTGGAGCAGGAGCCGCAGCGGGAAGGGCAGCCGGGACAAGACGGCGTCGGGCGGCGGAGGTTCATCGCCGGAGTGGCGGTGACCGGGGCGGGCGGGCTGCTCGGCGGCCCGGCGGCTGGAAGTGCGAGCGCGGCCGGGGGTACGAGCGCGGCCGCGGGTGCAAGCGGGGCAGGGGGCGCGAGCGGGGCAGGCGCGCCGCATGGGCTGCGGCGGGAGCAGTTCGAGGGTGCGGGTAGGAAGAAGCTACTGGTGCCCGAGTTCACGTTGTTGCCGGAGGGGCCGACGCGCGGGCAGGCCGTACTCGTCGACGGAGGGAAGTTCCGGGAGATCGGCCCGGCCCGGCGGCTCATCGCCGCGCACCGCGATCTCCAACCCGTGCGGCTGGACGGGCATTTGCTCATGCCGGGGTTCGTCGACGCACACCACCACCTGACCCAGAGTTTCGGGAAGGCGCAGTCGTTCGGCCAGCCGTCGGAGATCTTCAAGACGATCTGGGAGCCGCTGGAGCACGCGCTGGACAGGGAGAGCGCCTATCTCTCGGCGAAGCTGGCCGCACTCGAAGCGCTGCGGGGCGGCTTCACCACCGTCGCGGACGCGGGGACACGTGCTCCGGTCGATGTCGAGGTGATCGCGAGGGGCACGGAAGAGGCCGGCATCCGATGCGTGTTGTCCAAGATCGTCGCTGACGGGCAGGGCGGCCCCGAGCACCTCGGGAGATGGGAGGGGCATCCGCTGGTGCACCCCTCACTCGCCATCGCCGTGGCCGAGAACGCGACGGCGAAAGTACTCAAGAAGACCGCGGACATGTGCGCCGACGCCGGTGCGGTGTTCCAGATCCACGTCAATGAACATCTCGCGTCCGTGGAGCGCTCGTTGAAGAGCGTGGGCCGGCGCCCGGTCGAGTATCTGCATCACATCGGCGCCCTCGGTCCCCACACTCTGGGCTCGCACGCCACCCTGCTCACCCCCACCGAGATGCGGCTGCTCGCCGACTCCGGCGCGGCCATCAGCTACAACCCGGTGGCCAGCGCCTGGAAGGGCAACGGCGTGGCCCATGCGACCATGCTCGCCGCGATGGGCGTACGGTTCGGCACCGGCACCGACGGCACCCGCGGTGACGGCTTCCGGCTGATCGACGCCGCGGAGACGGCACAGCGGCTGGCGTACGGGATGGCGTCGGGGGACTCCTCGTGCGGGGCCGGGCGGATCTGGCTGGAGCATGCGACCTCGCTGAGCGCCGACGCGCTGGGGCTGGGCAAGGTGACCGGCGAGATCGCCGTCGGCAAGGCCGCCGACTTCCTCGTCGTGGATGTCAACGTCCCCGAGCTCACGCCGTCCTGGGATCTGCGGTGGGAACTTGTTCGCCTGGCGAACCGCGACCAGATCCGCGCGGTCGTCGTCGACGGCAAACTGCGCCTGTGGGACGGCTGGCCGACTGACTGGGACGGCCGGGCGCTGGTGGAACGGGCCGCGAAGGTGGGGCCCCAGGTGGTGCGGAAGGCCGAAGTGCAGCGGGTGAATCCGTTGCCGTGACGCTGCGCTTGGGTAGGGCCGACGGCGGTGCCGCACCGGCAGCGGTACGGGCACCCCCGTCGGCCCTACCCGCCCGAAGCGTCCCGCACCCGATCGAGCCTCGCGTGCAACGTCAGCCGGTCCCCCCGCACATGGATGAACTCCAGGTCCGCCGGCCGCCCATCGGCGAGCCTCGTGAAGCGTTCGACCGCGAGCACCGCGCCGCCCGCGGGCATCGCCAGCACCCCACACGTCGCCGGGTCCGCGACCACCGCCTGCACGGACACCTCGGCCGTACCGAGCGGCGTACCCGCCACCGTCTCGATCAGATCGAAGACGTCGTGGTTCTCCAGCGTCCGCCGGCCCCGCGCCAGCAGCGGCTCACCGACCTCGGGGATGAGGTAGGTGCAGTCCAGGGACAGCGGGGTGCCGTCCACCCGGCGCAGCCGTTCCAGGTAGACGGCCGGGCTCCCCTCGGGCAGGTCCAGCCGGCGGGCCACCGACAGCGGCGGACGTACGGTCCGCGCCTCGCGCACCTCGTTGACGACGACGCCATGCCGCTGAAGGACCTCGGCGAGGCCGGACAGTTCGCCGAGCGGATGCTCGTAGGCGCGGCCGACCACGACCGTGCCCACGCCACGGCGGCGCGCCACCAGCCCTTCGTCGCGCAGCAATCCGAGCGCTTCCCGCACGGTGTTGCGAGAGGTGTCGAACTCGGCGATCAGGTCCCGCTCGTCGGGCAGTACACCGGTGGGGAAGGCACCGCGCAGGACCTGCCGGCGCAGCACGTTCGCCACTCGCCGGGCCCGGTCGGCGCGCGTCAGCGGCTCGCCGGACCCGCCGCCGCTCGGTGTCGGATCGTGCACGGTCCGGCCCTCCTCGCTCGTACGGGTCGCGGCTGCGACACGGGGCAACGCGCGGCGACGCGCGGGCCATTCATCCGCCCACCGGACGCCGACGCTAGGCGAGCGACATCTCGGCGAAGTTACGCCACCCTCTCTGACCTGCATCGATTACTGCCCTGGGGTTCACGGGGCCTAACCCGACCCGCGCCACCGCTACGGTGAGGCAAATCCGACGGAAGGGAAGGTTCGCCCGTCATGACCAACAAGGCCGCCCCGTTCGACGACCTCGACCGAAAGATCGTTGCGGCGCTGATCGAGAACGGCCGGGCGAGTTTCGCGGAGATCGGCACCGCCATCGGCCTGTCGGCCACCGCGGTCAAACGCCGGGTCGACCGGATGCGGGAGAACAACGTCATCACGGGGTTCACCGCCACCGTCCGGCCCGCCGCCCTGGGGTGGCTCACCGAGGCCTATGTCGAGGTGTACTGCGACAGCGCCGCGCCGCCCCGCCGGCTGGCGGAGGTCGTACGCAACCATCCGGAGATCGCGGCCGCGATGACCGTCACGGGCGGCGCGGATGCGCTGCTGCATGTCCGGGCGACCGACGTCGAGCACTTCGAGGAGGTGCTCGAACGCATCAGGGCCGAGCCGTTCATCCGCAAGACGATCAGTTACATGGTCCTTTCCCATCTGCTGCCGGACAGCCCGGAGGCCGGCGCCCGCCAGTCCTCGGCTCCGGGGGACGGGGCTGAGCGGTGAACCGGGTGAGCGATGAACCGGGCAAGCGATGAACCAGGTGACTGGCGCACTCGGGTGACTGGGGAACGTGGCGCAGCAAACATGCGCTGACCAGCCCATCCACGCAGCATTCCTGCGCTGCCAAGCAGCTCTTCGTTCTTGTCGCCGGAATCGGACGCTCCGTACCGTGTACATGCACCCCGGGTCACGATCAGTGACAACCGGTCACCCCGCATGTCACGCACGAAGCGAAGGGATCCCTCTGTGCCGCCAAGTGTGCCGACGATTCGTGTGCCGGCGCCGGTCCCCCGGCGCTACCTGGTCTGCGAGCCCAGACACTTCGACGTCCAGTACGCGATCAACCCCTGGATGCGCGAGGACGCACAGGTCGACTCCGCCCTCGCGGGCCGCCAGTGGGAGACGCTGATCCGGGCGTACCGCGACCACGGCCACACGGTGGAGAACGTGACCCCGGTGGCGGGCCTGCCGGACATGGTGTTCGCGGCGAACGCGGCGCTGGTCGTCGGCGGCCGGGTCTTCGGCTCGTACTTCCACGCGCCCCAGCGGCAGCCGGAATCCGCCGAGTACGAGATGTGGTTCAAGGCGGCGGGCTACGACGTCTACCGGCCGGAGTCGCTGTGCGAGGGCGAGGGCGATCTCGTACCCGCCGGCCGCTTCATCCTGGCGGGTACCGGTTTCCGCACCACGCGGGAGGCGCATGCCGAGGTGCAGGAGTTCTTCGGCGTACCGACGATCGGGCTCCAGCTGGTGGACCCGTACTTCTACCACCTGGACACCGCGCTCTTCGTCCTGGACGGGACGGATGGAACGGGTGGACCGGGCGGAACGGGCAGGACGGGCGGGGAGACCGCTGCGGCGAACATCGCCTACTACCCCGAGGCGTTCTCGTCCGGCAGCCGCGAGGTGCTGCGGCACCTGTTCCCGGAGGCGGTGATCGCCACCCGGGACGACGCGATGGCGTTCGGCCTCAACTCCGTCTCCGACGGCCGTCATGTCTTCATCGCCCCGCAGGCCGTCGGCCTCATCGACCAGCTCACCAGCCGTGGTTACGTCCCCGTCCCCGTCGACCTGTCGGAGTTCCACAAGGCCGGCGGCGGCATCAAGTGCTGCACCCAGGAGATCCGCTGATGACCGCACCCACCCGTACCGCCCCCACCGCCTCCACCGCCTCCGTCAGCGCGCCCCGGTCGCCGGACCGTTCGCCGGCCCGTTCCTCGGCGGAGCTGATCCGCGCCGAGGGCCCGGTCCTCGCGCACAACTACCACCCGCTGCCCGTGGTCGTCGCCCGCGCCGAAGGCGTCTGGGTCGAGGACGTCGAGGGGCGCCGCTACCTCGACATGCTGGCCGGCTACTCGGCCCTCAACTTCGGCCACCGTCACCCGGCGCTGATCGAGGCCGCACACCGCCAGCTCGACCAGCTCACCCTCACCTCCCGCGCCTTCCACAACGACCGCCTCGCCGGCTTCGCCGAGGGACTGGCCGAGCTGACCGGTCTCGACATGGTGCTGCCGATGAACACCGGCGCCGAGGCGGTGGAGAGCGGCATCAAGGTCGCCCGCAAGTGGGCGTACGACGTCAAGGGCGTCCCGGCCGACCAGGCCACGATCGTCGTGGCCGCCGACAACTTCCACGGCCGTACGACCACGATCGTCGGCTTCTCCGACGACGAGACGGCCCGCGCCGGCTTCGGCCCCTTCGCCCCCGGTTTCCGCGTCGTCCCCTACAACGACCTGGCGGCCCTCGAAGCGGCCGTGGACGAGACCACGGCAGCCGTCCTCATCGAACCCATCCAGGGCGAGGCGGGCGTCAACATCCCCGACGACGGCTACCTCGCCGGCGTACGCGAACTGACCCGGCGCACCGGCTGCCTGTTCATCGCCGACGAGATCCAGTCCGGCCTGGGCCGCACCGGAACCACTCTGGCCGTCGACCACGAGTCCGTCCTCCCTGACGTCCTCCTCCTCGGCAAGGCGCTCGGCGGCGGCATCGTCCCGGTCTCCGCGGTCGTCGCCCGCCGTGAGGTCCTCGGTGTGCTGGGCCCCGGCCAGCACGGCTCCACCTTCGGCGGCAACCCGCTCTCCGCGGCGGTGGGTTCAGCCGTCATCGACCTGCTCGCCACCGGCGAGTTCCAGCGCCGCGCCGCCGAACTGGGCGAGGTCCTCCGTACCGGCCTGACCGCCCTGACCGGCAAGGGCGTCACCGGCTTCCGCGCCCGCGGCCTGTGGGCCGGCGTCGACATCGACCCCGCCCTGGGCACCGGCCGCGAGATCAGCGAACGCCTGCTGCGCGAGGGCATCCTGGTCAAGGACACCCACGGCTCCACGATCCGCCTCGCCCCGCCGCTGACGATCACCGGCGAGGAACTGGAGTCGGCGTTGGGCGGGTTGGCGCGGGCACTGGCCTGACACCGGCGTACCAGGGCTCGGGCGCCCGCTTCCGCGCGCCCGAGCCCTGGTTCCCCGAGCCCTGGTACTCGGATCTCCGCGGCTACTCCCCCGCCGCCCTGCCCGTCAGCTGGGGCGACGGTGCGCCGCCCGCGCCGGTCTGCTGCGAGCCGTCGTCCTGTGCCGCATCGTCCTGCGCCCCGTTGTCCTGCGCCCCGTTGTTCGGCACCCCGTTGTATCGGGCCCCGTTGTGCTGCGCCGCCCAGCCGTCGAGCGCGGTGCGGCAGGCATGGTCGAGGTGTCGCAGCTCCGTCAGGTCCAGCTCTACGGGTGTGTCCTGGGGCAGCGCCTCCAGTGCGTCCAGGATCTTCGGCAGCCGCAGGAAGGTCGCGTTGCCGCGGAGGGCGACGACCATCCGCCCACCGGTCAACTCCCGCACGTCGACCTGGACATGAGAGGTCTCCCAGGCGGACTTCACCACCGAGAGCAGCAGCCCGAGCAGCACGCCCTCGAACATGTTGGTGAAGACGATGGCGCCCGCGGTCACCCCGAGGATCACCGCCTCGCCCCGGTGCTCCCGCCACAGCTGCGGCAGCTGCCGTGCGGGGACCAGCTTCACCCCGGCGTGCACGAGGACGGCCGCCAGCGCGGCGAGCGGGACGACACCGAGCGCGGCCGGGAGCAGTGCCGCGAAGACCAGCAGCCAGACGCCGTGCAGCACCCGCGAGGCCTTGGTCCGCGCTCCGGCCTGGACGTTGGCCGCGCTGCGTACGATCACCGCGGTCATCGGCAGCGCGCCCAGCACCCCGCACACCGCGTTCCCCGCGCCCTGCGCCATCAGCTCCTTGTCGTAATCCGTGCGCGCCCCGTCGGCCATCCGGTCGACCGCCGCGGCGCTGAACAGGCTCTCGGCGGACGCGATGAGAGCGAAGGCGAGCACGGTGCCGATGACCGACAGCTGGGCGAGCCCGCCGAGTTCGCCGAGGCCGGGCGGCTGGATGGACGCCAGCAGGCCCTGCACCTCCACCTTGGCGACGGGCAACCCGAGCAGCGCCGTCGCGATGGTGGCCACGCCGATGGCCGCGAGCGGGCCGGGCACCGTCCGCACCTTCGCGGGCAGCCACTTCCACAGCACAAGGAGGCCGAAGGTGCCCGCGCCGACGGCGAATGCCGCGAGCGCCTCGGGGCGGCCGGCGATGTGCGCGACGAGACCGGGCAGTCCGGCGATCTTCCCGAGCCCGCTGCCGGGCTGGTCGGCGTCGGCCATGGCATAGACCTGGCCGAGGATGAGGATCAGGCCGATGCCGGCCAGCATTCCCTGGACGACGGCCACGGATATCGCGCGGAACCAGCGCCCGCAGCGCAGTGCGCCGAGGACGAGCTGAAGAACGCCGGCGGCGAGCACGATCGCGCCGAGCGAGGCGAGCCCGAACTTCTGCACCGCCTCGTGGACGAGGACGGTCAGCCCGGCCGCGGGGCCGCTGACCTGGAACGAGCTGCCGGGCAGACAGCCGACGACGAGGCCGCCGACGATGCCGGTGATCAGTCCGAGTTCGGCGGGGACACCGGAGGCGACGGCGACGCCGACGCACAGCGGGACGGCGACGAGAAAGACGACGAGCGAGGCGAGCACGTCGTGGCGGAAGGTCGTGGGGCTGAGTGCCGAGAGCTTGGCTGTGGAGCGATGCCTGAGTGAAGCGAGCATGGGATCTGCGGTTCCTCCGGAAGCGGTGAGCGGGAGTGGTCGGGGCGGGGCGGGGTGGGGTGGGGGGAGCGGGCGGGCGGCAGGAGGCGGTGCGGCCAAAGGGGCAAAGCGGCAAAGGGCCATTCGGCCACCCGGCCACCCGGCCACCCGGCCACCCGGCCACCCGGCGCCGCGCCTACAGCGGCTGGAAGACCCCCGCCTCCGACCGGTAGCTGCGTACGGCGCCCGTATGCACCTCGTAGAACCAGACATCCAGCGAGAGCCGGCCCTCGGCCATCGCTTCCGCCACGCACGGATAGGCCCGCAGCCGCTCCCCCTGCACCAGCGCATGCCGCTGCACGGCATCGGCGAACTCCGGCGAACTCCCGCCCGCCCCCGTACCGCGCAGCTGCTCCGGCGCGGCCGCGTCCAGCCAGCCCTGGATGGCGGGCGCATCGCTCAGATCGTCGTCGCGCACCAGGGCGCCGACCGCCCCGCAGTGGGAGTGCCCGCAGACGACGATGTGCCGTACGCCCAGCACGCGCACGGCGTACTCGATGGTCGCGGACTCGCCCGCGGGGTGTTCTTCGCGGTACTCGGGGACGATGTTGCCCGCGGTGCGCAGCTCGAAGAGGTCGCCGGGGCCCGCCCCGGTGATGAGCGCGGGCACGACGCGCGAATCGGAACACGTGATGAAGAGGGCCTGCGGCGACTGCCCGGCCCCCAGCCTGCCGAAGTCCTCGCCGCGCTCCGCGCAACGGCTCTCGAAAGTACGGGCATACGCGGTGAGTTGCTGCATGGCGGCCTGCCTCCTACTCGCCCTGGCGGGCGTGTGGTGTGGTCGGGTCTAGAGGTGATGCGGCGCTCGGCGAGCACCTGCGGCACACCATGACGCAGTGATCCTGAAGCGAAGCTGAAGACCGGTCCGCTAGCCGGCCGCCGCCACGAGAGCTTCCGCCGCCGTACGGGCGTCCCGAGCCGCGGCCGGCTCGCCGGTCAGCGCGGCGGTGGTGATCGCGCCGTCGATGAGAAGCACCAACTGGCCTGCCAGGCCGGACGGATTGCCGACCGGGAGGTCGCGGACGAGGTCGGTCACGTACTCGCGGAGCGCGAGCTTGTGGTCCCGGGCGACGCAGGCGACACCGTCCGAGGACGGGCCCAACTCACCGTAGGAGTTGATGAAGGCGCAGCCCCGGAAGCCGGGTGCGGCGAACCAGGTGTGGAGCCAGTCGAAGAGCGCCAGCGGCCGGTCCTGGGGAGTGGCAGCGTGCCGGGTGATGTATTCGGCAAGCGCGGCGCGCCAACGGGTGTCGCGGCGCCGCAGGTACTCCTCCACCAGGTCGTTCTTGGACGGGAAGCACTGGTAGAGCCGCTTCAGCGAGACACCGGCGGCGGTGCGCAGCTCGTCCATGCCGACGGCCTGGATCCCACGGTCGTAGAACAGCTGCTCCGCGGCGTCGAGTATCCGCAAGCGGGCTTCATCTTGATCCATTGCGCTTCCCACTTCGCCCCCACTTCGCCACTTGTCCCCTTGCCCACTTGGCACGAGAACGTTCGTTCTCTACACTACCGGACACGCGGAGAACGATCGTTCTCCGCGAGAGATCGCCAAGATCGCGAGAGATCGCCGAGAGAGAGACCCGACATGACACCCAGGCCACCCTTCCCCCCGTTCGACGAGCAGACCGCACTCCAGAAGGTGCAGGCCGCCGAGGACGCCTGGAACACCCGCGACCCCGAGCGGGTGGCACTCGCGTACACCGAGGACTCGGTCTGGCGGAACCGGGACACCTTCGTCACCGGCCGTCCCGCCATCGTGGAGTTCCTGCGCGCGAAGTGGGCCAGGGAGCTCGACTACGCACTGCGCAAGGAACTCTGGTCGTACGGCGGCAACCGGATAGCGGTGCGTTTCCAGTACGAGAGCCACGACGCGACCGGCCAGTGGTGGCGCAGCTACGGCAATGAGCTGTGGGAGTTCACCGAGGACGGACTGATGCGCCGCCGCGAAGCCGGCATCCATGACGTCGCCATCGCGGAGTCGGAACGGCGCATCTTCGGCCCGCGCCCGGAGTCCGAGAACGGGCTTGTGCTGCCGGTCCGTTGAGGAGGCAGGGCGGGCGTAGCGACCCCGCCCGGCCCCTGGGCCCTGTCGGCCTGGGCCGGCTCAGGCGTGCAGCACGTCCGCCAGCCAGTCGAAGACCACCTCGCAGTGCCGCTGCGGTGCCATGGGGGAACAGTGCAGCTGTGCGCCCTCGGCCGCGGTGAGCTTGACGTACTCCTTAGGGGCGCGCAGCAGCTTGTACAGCTGCTGCGGCTGGCCCGGGTAGAACGCCTCATCGTCGTAGTCCAGGACCAAGGTGGGCGCCGTGATCTGCGGGACCACACCCGTGATGTCCAGCTTCTCGATGCGCTGCGCCGGCGTCCAGAAATCGGTCGGCAGCTTGCCCCTGCGAGCGGCGCGCAGTGCGGCCGGCGAGAAGCACTCCAGGCGCTTCTTGAAAGTGAACTGCTGGGCGGCGTCGAGCGAGGGGACGACCTCCTCGTTCCAGATCTGGTTGGTCGCCTTCTTGTCGCCGGTGACGATCTTGCGGATCTCGGCGGGGAAGCCGAGCCACGGCGAGACACAGCCCGGCATGGCGACCAGCGCGGCCAGCCGGTGCTCGAAGGCGGCGGCGCGTGGCGCCAGGTCACCGGCCATGCTGAGGCCGGCGAGTGCGATGCGGTCCTCGTCCACGTCCGTGCGCTGACGCAGCCAGTCGACGAGAGGAGAGACCACGTCTTCCCAGCGGTCACTGAAGGGGATCTCCTCAACGAACAGCAGCTGGCCCTGGCCGGGGCCGTCATACACCAGCGCGTTCCAGCCGCGCTGCGTGGCGGCCAGGACCCCGTACGTCCACATGTCGACATTCTGGCCGTCGCTGCCGTTGGTGAGGATCACCGTGGGACGAGGGGACGGCGCGTCATCGGGCCGGAAGAACCACACCGGCATCCGGGTCTTTCCCCACGGCACGGAGGCACGTAGGGCGGCCGGTCGGCACCGTGCGGCGAAGCTGTCCCAGGATCGGCGGCCGGCGCGGTACACCGCCTCCTCGTCGCCCGGGTGGTCCGTGCCGAGCACGAAGAAGAGCGCCTGTCCGTAGTACTGCGCGGCGCGCAGCGAGCGCCAGCGCCGGGTCTCCTCGTCCCCCTCCCGTCCGGCCCGCTCGGCCTGCCGGGTGAGCCGGTCGCCCCATGACCGGAAGGTGTCGGTGAAGGTCTGGAAGCTCGCACCGGCCGTGTTGATCGCGTTGACGGCCGTCAGCACCTCGCCGACCTCGCCGGCGTGCTGCCCCGCCGCGCCGAGCGCGAGCAATGCGTTGAAGTTCATCGCGGCGTCTTGGAAGAGCTGCATCGCACCCGGCGTGGGGGACGACGCTGCCGCACCGCGGCGCGCTGGGGAGCCGGTTGCCGGCCCGACCGCTGCGGGGCCGGTACTGGAACAGGCGGTGAGGGTGCCCGCACCGGCGATGGCCAGCGAGGTGAGTGCGCCGCGGCGGGAGAGACCGGGCGCGGCGACGGGCGTACGGTCGTCGGGCTCATCGGCTCCTGCGGAGCGGTCGGGCATGTCGGCTCCCCTGGAAACAAGGGGCTCGACGGCGGGCCCCGGTCCGCACCAGAACCTAGGAGCCACGCCCCGGCACGGCCTCGCCGCCACACCTCCGCTCCTCCGAACGGTCCTCACGTGCCCGGCGAACGGGCGAGCATTCAAGCAATGCCCCTATCGACCCCAAGGCGTCACCGCACACGGCGTAGGGCCTCACTGATGACGAACACGCCCTCGGCGAGATCGCTGGGACTGCGCGCCGCGTAGCCGAGCACCAGCCCCGGCGGCTGTGGACGCAGGCTGTGCCACGACAGCGGCTGGACCTTTACACCCTTGGCGAGGGCGGCGGCGGCCAGATCCACGTCGGCAAGGTCGCCGCCGGAGTCCAGGCCGCGCTCGAAGGTGATCGTCAGATGGAGGCCGGCGGCGGCGCCGTGCACCGTCGCACCCGGTAGGTGCCTACGGATCGCCTCGATCATGGCGTCCCTGCGGCGGCGGTGGCGTCTGCGCAGAAGGCGCAGTCGGCGTTCCATCTCGCCGGATTCCATCAGCCGGGCCAGTACCAGCTGCGGCAGTACGGCGTTGCCGAGGTCGGCGAACCGCTTGGCCTCGACGAGGGGATCTCGGTATTTCGGCGGCGCGAGCAGCCATCCCACCCTCAGGGCGGGAGCAAGGAGTTTGGAGACGCTGCCCGCGTAACAGACGCGCTCGGCGAGCATGGCACGCAGGGCGGGAACCGGCGGGCGGTCGTAGCGGTGCTCGGCGTCGTAGTCGTCCTCGATGATCAGCCCGCCGTCACCCGCCCAGCGCATCAGCTCGCGCCGTCGGCTGCCGCCGAGCACCACGCCCATCGGAAACTGATGTGCCGGGGTGAGCAGAGCGGCCGGTGCGCCACCGGCCCGCAGCGCGTCGACGCATACGCCGTCGCCGTCGACCGGGACCGGCGGCGTCTCCACCTGCCAGTTGCGCAGATGCTGACGGGCGCCGAGCGATCCGGGGTCCTCCACCGCGATCGCCTTGATGCCGTCGCGCCGGAGCACCTGGGCGATCAGACCGAGCGCCTGCGCGGTCCCGGCGACGATGAGCACCTCGTCCGGATCCGCCCTGATGCCACGGTTACGGGCCAGCCAGTTCGCGATGGCCAGGCGCAGCGGCGGCGCTCCGCGAGGATCTCCATATCCGAAGTCGGCCGCCGAGAGGTCCGTGAGCACCGCGCGCTCGGCGCGCAGCCATGCCGCTCGCGGAAACGCGGCCAGGTCGGGCACACCGGGCGAGAGGTCGATCCGGGCCGTTGCCGCCCGTAGCGAGTCGAAGATGTCCGGACCGGGCGGGGATGCGAACAGCGCGCCCGACGACGGTGGATCGGCCGGACGGGCCGGGCGCGTCGCCGTCGGCGCCGCGACGGGAGCGGCAACCACGGTGGTCCCGCTCCGTCCCCGCCCGACGACATGCCCGTCCTCGGTGAGCCGTTGATACGCATCGGTGACGACGCCACGGGATATGTGCAGGTCAGCCGCGAGTGCGCGGGTGGCGGGCAGCTTGCTCCCGACTGGGAGACGGCCGTCGGCGATCGCCTGCCGCAGCTGCTGGGCCAGCCATTCGGCACGCCCGCCCGTAGGCGCGTCGCCGATGTTCAGCTGAAGAAAGTCCGCCCCGGCGGCGGAGATGGCGGCAGGGGCAGAGGTAGAGGGAGAGGTAGCGACAGGGGCAGGGGCAGGGGCGGTTTTGGACCGGTGAGAGCCGTCGTCTATGGACCTGTTCACCGGACCATTGTGTCGACACAGTGAAGTCATGGACACAGAACGGGAGTTGTGGGAGTCGGCAGCCGACACCGCCTACGTGCACGGATACTCCGACCACGAGGCGCGCCGGTTGGGGGATCAGGCGGACACTCTTGCGGCGCTGCTGCATGCCGGGACGGCGTACCCCGCCGGCAGCCGGGTGCTGGAGGTCGGATGCGGGGTCGGCGCACAGACCGTACATCTGGTCAAGGGCAGCCCGGGGGCACGCATCGTCGCCGTCGACCGCTCCGCGGGGTCGCTCGCGCAGGCCCGCGAGTACCTGGCCGCGCAGGCCCCGGAGGCGCTCGTGGAGTGGCGCCGCGCCGACCTGTACGACCTGCCGTTCGCCGGCGCGACGTACGACCACGTCTTCGCCTGCTTCGTGCTGGAGCATCTGACGGACGTCGAGCGGGCGCTGGCCGAGCTGCGGCGCGTACTGCGGCCCGGCGGCACGCTCACCGTGATCGAGGGGGATCACGGGTCGGCGCTCTTCCACCCGGACAGCCGCTACGCCCGCGCGGCGATCGGGCACCAGGTCCGGCTGCAGTCCGCCGCCGGCGGAAACGCGCTGATCGGGCGCGAGTTGCAGCCGCTGCTGGCCGATGCCGGGTTCGCCGACGTGGTGGTCCGCCCGCGTACCGTCTACGCCGACGGCACCCGGCCCGCGCTGGTCGACGGCTTCACACGGAAGACGTTCATCGCCATGATCGACTCGGTACGGGCGGACGCGCTGAGCGCCGGGCTCACCACGGGGGCCGACTGGGACCGCGGAATCGCCGACCTGCGGCGGACCACCCAGGACGGCGGGAGCTTCCACTACGCATTCTTCAAGGCGACTGCGGTGAAGGAAGCGGGAGTTGCCTCAGGAGACGCCTCAGGCACCTCAGGAGCTGCCTCGCGAGCTGCCGCAGCGCACTCCAGCAGCGCGGGAAGCTTCCCCGCCGTCCCGACATCGGCCGGCATGCAGGCGAAGAGCTTGATGCCGGGCGCGTCGAGCGCCGCCAGCTTCACGTAGTCGAAGGTGAGCAGTCCGACCCGGGGGTGTGCGAACTCCCGGCGGCTGCTGCCGAGCTCCGCGATGTCGTGCGCCTCCCACCACGCCCGGAACTCCACGCTCGCCTGCCGCAACTCGCCCGTGAGCCGCTCGAAGCGCGCATCGCCGATGCGCTGCTGCGCGTCCCCCCGGAACTGCGCGAGCAGATTCCGCGCCTGCCCGGACCAGTCGGCCAACAGCGTCCGCATCGCCGGGTCCATGAACACCAGCCAGATCAGGTTGCGTTCGGACGGCGTCAGCTGCCCCGGGTCGCCGATCAGACCCGCCTCGGCCCGGTTCCAGCCCACCAGGTCCCAATTGGCGTCCAGGAGGTAGGCCGGGTGCGGTTCGAGCGCGTCCACCAGCTGCTGCAAGGCGGGCCCTGGGCCGCGGCCGGACGGCTGTTCCGGCGGTTGCACGCCGGCCAGCGCGAACAGATGCCGGCACTCGACGGAACTGAGCATCAGTGCGCGCGCCAGGCTCATCAGGACCTGTCGGCTGACGGTGATGTCCCGTGCCTGCTCCAGCCAGGTGTACCAGGTCACGCTGACACCGGAGAGCTGGGCGACCTCCTCGCGCCGCAGTCCGGGGGTGCGGCGCCGCGGGCCCGCGGGGATACCCGCCTGGCGGGGCGTGATCCGCTCCCGGCGGGACCGCAGAAACTCCCCGAGGTACCGCCGTCGCTCCTGGTCAGCCATCGCACTCCACTCACGGGGGTTGGTACGAATACCAGCATATTTGGCCTCTGTATCGCCGCCCCGGCCTCCACAACGCTTGCGGCATGCGCCACTTCCCCCTCGCACTTCCCAGCACCGAGCAGCAGGCAACGCCGACGCCGCCCGCCGCGGCGCCATGGCGGGCCCTGACGGTCGTGCTGGTCGGGGCCTTCATGGCCGTACTCGACACCTTCATCGTGCTGGTCGCGGCCCCCGCCATCCAGGCGGGCCTACACGCCTCCGACGCCGATATCCAACTCGTCCTCGCCGGTTACCAACTCACCTACGCCATCGCCCTGATCGCCGGCGCCCGACTCGGTGACCGGTACGGCCGCAAGCGGCTGTTCCTGACCGGTATGGCGCTGTTCACGCTGTCCTCCGTCGCCTGTGCCCTCGCCCCCGACCCCGGTAGCCTGATCGCCGCGCGTCTGGTCCAGGGACTGGGCGCGGCGGCGATGTTCCCGCAGGTCTTCGCGATGATCCAGGTGCTGATCCCAGCCGGGCAGCGGCCCCGGGCGTTCGGCGCGCTGGGTGCGGTCATCGGCATGGCCACGATCGCCGGCCAGTTGCTCGGCGGCGTCCTGATCGCCACCGATTTCTCCGCAGCCGGCGGCCTCCTGGGCGCGCTCGTCCCCGATGCCGTCGGCTCCTCCTGGCGGCCGGTCTTCTGGGTCAACCTCCCCATCGGGCTGGCCACGCTGCTGCTCGCCGCCCGCTTCGTCCCCGAGTCGCGCGCGCCGGAGGCCCGGCGGCTCGACCTGCCCGGTGCCGTCGTACTGACCGCGGCCCTCTTCCTCCTCGTCGTGCCGCTGGTCGAAGGCCGGACGTACGGCTGGCCGCTGTGGACCTGGCTCAGCCTGGCCGGCAGCGCCCTCGCCTGCGCCGCGTTCGCCGTGGTGGAACGGCGGGTGGACGCTTCGGGCGGCACCCCGCTCGTCCGGCTGCGCCTGCTGCGCGAGCGGCCCTTCGCCGTCGGTATGGCCCTGGTCGTCCTCACGTACGCGGGCATCAACTCCTTCTTCCTGATCCTGTCGCTCACCCTGCAGGACGGGCTAGGGATGGACGCGCTCGGCGCCGGCCTGGTCTATACGCCACTCGCCGTGGCCTTCTTCGCCGCCAGCCTCGTCGCGGGACGGCTCACCCGGTTCGGACGCCGGGTGCTCCAGGCCGGCGGCCTCATCGGCGGCCTGGGCTACCTCGCCACCATCGTCCTGGTCATGCACGCCGGTTCCGCGCTGACCGCCTGGTCGCTCGCGCCGACCCTGGTGTTGATCGGCGTGGGCAACGGTCTGCTGGTCACCCCGCTGCTGAACGCCGTGCTCAGCAACGTCGGCCCCAAGGAGGTCGGCATGGCCTCCGGTGTGCTCTCCACGGGACAGCAGGTCGGCGGCGCGGTCGGCGTGGCCCTCGTCGGCGTCCTCTACTACAACGCCCTGGGCGGCGCCGCACACCACGACATCCGCGCGTACAACCATGCGCTGACCAGCGCGCTGCTCTTCAACCTCGCCCTCGCCGCCACCGTCTCGACGCTGCTCCCCCTCCTCCCCGACAGCCCGTCCCGGCGCCCCAAGTAGCCTGCCCTACCGCCGAGTTCCTCCGATTGCCTTGTCGCGGCACACCCCAACCCGCTATCTTGGAACGACCGTTCCGAGATGGGGCACACATGGCGGACATCAAGCACTTCGATCCCGACGCCGTACTCGACGAGGTCGTACGGGTCTTCTGGCGGCACGGCATGCCCGCCACCGGAATCCAGGCCCTGGTGACCGCGTCCGGCGTCAGCCGCTCCAGCCTGTACGCGACCTTCGGCAGCAAGCACGGCCTCTACGCCGCGGCCCTGGGCCGCTATATCGAGCAGCACTCGACCCCGGCGTTCGCCCGGCTGGCGGCGGCGCCCTCGGGGCTGACGGCGATCGAGGAGTTCTTCACGGGACTGATCCGTCTGCGTTGCTCCGGCGGCGTCGCGGGTTGGGGCTGCCTGGTCACCAACGCCCACGCCGGTCCGGAGTGCGCGGAGCCCGACGTACGCGCACTGCTCGACGCGCACCACCGGACGCTCCAGGCGGCCATGCACTCCGCACTCACCACGGCCGCCGGGCTCGGACAGCTCCGGCCGTCCGTCGACCTCGACGCCGCGGCCGCCACCCTGGCGATGCTCGCGTACGGCGTCAATCTGCGCTCCCGCGCGGGTGCCGCCGCCGCGACGCTGACCGACGCCGTGTCCGCCACCGTCGCTCCGCTGCGCGCCCACCACCCACCACAGGAGGAACCACCGCGATGAGCCTCAACGACGAACTGACCGCCTTCTTCCGCGCCGGCTACCCGCAGCTCCCGGCCGCCGCGCGCGAGATCATGGAGCGTGCCGGCCGCGAACTCGCCGCCTCCGGCCAGGCCGAACGCGCCCTGGACGTCGGCGCATCGGCCCCCGGCTTCAGCCTGCCCTCGGCGGACGGCAGGACCGTGACCCTGGACGGCCTGCTGGCCGACGGCCCGGTCGTGCTGACCTTCTACCGCGGCGCCTGGTGCCCGTTCTGCAATATCGCGCTCCGCGCCCTGCAACAGCACCACGCCGAAATCACTGCCCGTGGCGCCCAGTTGGTGGCCGTTTCCCCGCAGATCCCCGACGAGTCCCTGACCCTCTCCGAGAAGCACGAGCTGGCCTTCGACGTCCTCAGCGACGTGGGCTCCGACACCGCCAAGCAGTACGGCCTCAGCTTCGATCTGCCCGCCGACCTGGCCGCCGTCTACGACTCCTTCGGCTTCGACCTCCAGCGCGTCAACGGCGGTCACCCGCACACGCTTCCGCTCCCGGCCACCTACGTCATCGACCGCACCGCCACCATCCGCTGGGCCTTCGTCGACACCGACTACACGGCCCGCGCGGAACCTGCCGACATCCTTACGGCGCTCGACGCGACCCGAGGATAGGACGGCGGCAGCGGGAGCGCCAAGGTCGGATTTCCAGGCCGAAACCGCCGACCCCCTGTCCCCCTACCGATATTCCTCCGCATGGCGCTGCCGGGCGTGGCTCACCAGGCAGTTGAGTACGGCGACGGTGGTGGCGATATCCGTATCGTCGAAGTCTTCGAGCGCCTGGTGGAGGCTGGTCCGCGCGGCCTGCTGAAGGCGTTCGAGGACAACCTTGCCGTGCGGGGTGATGGCCACCTGGCGAGCGCGCCGGTCCTGGGGGTCCGGCGTCCGCTCGACCAGGTCCTGTGACTCCAACTGGCTGATCTGACGGGTGACATGAGGCGGCTCGACCATGAGAAGAGCCGCCAGATCGCCGATCCGGCTGACACCTCCGCCACCGTCCAGCGCCATCAGCAGCCACAGGTCCGAGCGTCCCGCCTTGACCCCGGCCGCCGCCGCCTGGCGCTCGTGCGTCTGCGACCGGGTGAGGAGATAGGACAGCGTGGCCAGCACTCTTTGCAGTGCGACGGTGGGGTCCTGAGCTCTCACGGGGTCCGGCATGGGGGAACTTTAGCCAGTCGGCACTCCCCTCAACACTCCCGTCGGGATTGAGCCAACCTCGATCGGCACGTGATCGCCCCTTCCCTCCCCAACTCGCCCTGAGTTAGCGTGAAATCACTTAGTTGCTTAACTTAGGTAATGAATTGGCCGATCGTGGAAGGACCAGCCGAATGACGACTGCAGAAGTACGTACCGAGGCCCCGCCGCTCGCCGTGCCCGCCGCACGCGCCGGCGGATGTCCCTTCGATCCGGCACCCGGTGTCGAGCGCGCGCGACGGGAGGAGCCGGTCACCCGGGCGACGCTGTGGGACGGCTCCTCGTGCTGGCTGGTCACCCGCCACCAGGACGTACGGGATGTGCTCGGCGACCCGCGCTTCAGTGCCGACGCCGCCCTCCCGGGATTCCCCTTCCTCACCGCCGGCCTGCGCGAACTCGTCGGCAGCAACCCGACCTTCATCCGCATGGACGACCCGGACCATGCCCGGCTGCGCCGCATGCTGACCGCCGATTTCATGGTCAAGAAGGTGGAGGCGATGCGCCCCGAGGTGCAGCGCATCGCCGAGGACCTGCTGGACCGGATGACCGACGGCCGCACCTCGGCCGACCTGGTCACCGAGTTCGCGCTGCCGCTGCCGTCGCTGGTGATCTGCCTGCTCCTCGGCGTCCCGTACGAGGACCACGACTTCTTCCAGGAACGCAGCCGGGTGCTGCTCACCCTCCGGTCGACGCCGGATGAAGTGCGCGCGTCACAGGAGGAGTTGCTGGACTATCTGACGCGTCTCGCCGAGTCCAAACAGAGCGCCCCGGACGACGGCATCGTCAGCCGGCTGGTCGCCCGCGGTGAGCTCGACTTCACGGAAATCGCCGCCATGGGCCGCCTGTTGCTGATCGCCGGTCATGAGACCACCGCGAACATGACGGCCCTGTCGACGCTCGCCCTCCTCCGCAACCCCGACCAGCTGGCCCGGCTGCGCGAAGACCCCGCGCTGATCAAGGGTGCCGTCGAGGAACTGCTGCGCTATCTGACGATCGTCCACAACGGCGTCCCCCGGGTCGCCACCGAAGATGCCACCGTCGGCGGCCGTACGATCCGCGCCGGCGAGGGCGTCCTGTGCACTCTCAACGCGGCCAACCGCGACGAGGGGGTCTTCCCCGCGGCCGATGCGCTCGATGTCGGCCGCGATGCCCGGCGCCATGTCGCCTTCGGCTTCGGCGTCCACCAGTGCCTGGGCCAGCCGCTGGCCAGGGTGGAACTCCAGATCGCGGTGGAGACGCTGCTGCGCCGGCTGCCGGGCCTGCGCCTGGACATCCCGTTCGAGGACGTCCCGTTCCGCCACGACATGGGGATCTACGGGGTGCACGCCCTGCCGGTCGCCTGGTGACCGCCTGCCTCTGAAGCCCGCTCCAGTCCGTCCGTCCATCACCGGCTGCCGCTCGCGGCCGGGCCCACCGCAGGGAGAACCATGCGCGTTCACGCCGACCAGGAGAAGTGCTGCGGCGCCGGAAGCTGTGTGCTGTCCGCGCCGGAAGTTTTCGACCAGCGCGACGAGGACGGCATCGTCATCGTCCTCGACGCCCGGCCGCCGGCGGAGCTGCACGAGGCGGTGCGGGAGGCGGCGGCCATCTGCCCGGCCGCGGCGATCTCCGTTTCGTAGGGAGTCCGGCAACACCCCTGGCAGGGCGCAGTGTTGAGGCCCTTACCCCTGGGGGCGCAATAGCCACCGGCGGTTCGATTCCGCGGCACTCCTTCGTGTGACGGCGCACATCACCGGGTCTCCGCACGGGCAGCGACAGTCCGCACGGATCCCGTAACGGAAGGAATATCCGCATGCGTCTTCGCCACACGGTGGCCACCGCCGTCGGTGCCCTCGCCCTCGTCCTGGCCCTGCCCACCTCCGCAAGTGCGGCCGCGGGGAACTTCACCTACGTGTACACCGACCCGGACGGCGCCCGGCACACCAGCGGGCTGATCGCCCCGCCGAGCCAGGAGTGCATCAACCTCCCAGGTGCGACCGACGAGGCCGTGCCGCCTGCGGATACACCGAGGAACGACACGGACGCGACCGTTACGGTCTTCTCGGACGCCGACTGCGAGGGCGACTACTTCACCCTCCGGCCGAACGGCGGTCACGCCTCCGCGCGGCTCAAGCTCCGCTCGGTGGCCTTCTCCTGACCTGACGCCAACCGCCGCAGCGCCGCAGCCGACGGCGAGGCCGGTTCCGCGTGGTAGGTGATCAACTGCTGGTCGGGGTCGGCGGGCAGCGTCAGGGTCTCGTACGCGAGAGTCAGCCGCCCGACCAGCGGATGGTTGAGCACCTTCACCCCGAAGCCCTTGTCCTGGACGTCGTGCGCGGCCCACAGCTTCCGGAACTCGTCGCTCTTGACGGACAGTTCACCGATCAGCGAGGTCAGTTCCGGGTCGTCGGGATTGCGGCCGGCGTCGCGCCGCAGATAGCCGACGATGTCCGCGGCCTTCGCCTCCCAGTTCTCGTACAGCTCGCGCGCCGCCGGGTCCAGGAAGACCTGCCAGGCCAGATTGCGCTGCGGGCGCGGCAGCGAGGGGAAGTCGCCGAGCAGCTCACAGGCCAGCCGGTTCCAGGCGATGATGTCGAGCCGCCGCCCGACGACGTACGCGGGGATGCCCTCCATCGTGTCGATCAGCTGCTGGAGCGCGGGCCGCACCTTCTGCGGACGGCCGGCCGGGCGCACCCTGCGGGAGACCGGACGGGCGAGATGGGTGAGGTGGTCGCGCTCGGCGCGGGTCAGCCGCAGCACGTTGGCGATCGCGTCCAGTACGGCGGCGGAGACGTTCCGGCCACGGCCCTGTTCGAGCCGGATGTAGTACGCGACGCTGACCCCGGCCAGCTGCGCCAGCTCCTCGCGCCGCAGCCCCGGGACCCGGCGCCGCCCGTGGTCCGGCAGCCCGACGTCCTGCGGCCGCAGCCGGGCCCGCCGGGAGCGTAGGAACTCGCTCAGTTCGGTGCGCTGGTCCATAGCGGCAGTATGCGGCCGGTCGGGCAGGGGTTGCCGCCCGTCGCGGGTCGGGAGGGTGGTCCCGTCGGTAGTAGGAAGGGCATGCATACGTTCAAGGGGGCACTGGCTACGCCCCTCCGACCAGCGCACTCTCGATGCCATGACCCACACCTCTGTCGCCGCGTACGCCGCACCCGCACCCAAGGCCCCGCTGGAGCGGATCACGATCCCGCGCCGCGAGCTGGGTGCCCACGACATCCTGATCGACATCAAGTACGCCGGAATCTGCCATTCCGACATCCACACCGTCCGCGCCGAGTGGGGCGACGCCGGGAACTCCCCGATCGTCGACGGGAACTTCCCGATCGTCCCCGGCCATGAGATCGCCGGCGTGGTCACCGAGGTCGGCTCCGAGGTCAGCCGGTACGAGGCGGGCGACCGGGTCGGCGTCGGCTGCTTCGTCGACTCCTGCCGGGAGTGCGAGAACTGCAAGTCCGGTCTGGATCAGTACTGCACCGGCGAGCCGGGCATGGTCAACACCTACGCCGGCACCGGCCGCGACGGGCAGCCCACCTACGGCGGCTACTCCACCCACATCGTCGTCGACGAGAACTACGCCCTTCGCATCCCGGACGGCATCCCGCTGGACGGCGCGGCCCCACTGCTGTGCGCCGGCATCACCCTCTACTCCCCGCTCGCGCACTGGAAGGCCGGCCCCGGCAAGAAGGTCGCGGTCGTGGGCCTGGGCGGCCTCGGGCACATGGGCGTCAAGATCGCCCACGCCATGGGTGCCGAGGTGACCGTCCTGAGCCAGTCGCTGCGCAAGAAGGACGACGGCCTGCGGCTGGGCGCCGACCACTACTACGCGACCTCCGACCCGGCCACCTTCGAGCGGCTGGCGGGCACCTTCGACCTGATCGTCAACACGGTCTCCGCCAACCTCGACCTCAACGCCTACTTCGAGCTGCTCAAGACCGACGGCACGCTCGTCCAGCTCGGCGTCCCCGAGAACCCGCTGCCCGTCGCCCCCTTCGCACTGATCGGCCAGCGGCGGTCCTTCGCCGGTTCGCTGATCGGCGGCATCGCGGAGACACAGGAGATGCTCGACTTCTGCGGTGAGCACGGCCTGGCCGCGGACATCGAGGTGATCGGTGCGGAGCAGATCAACGAGGCGTACGAGCGGGTGCTCGCCAGCGACGTCCGCTACCGGTTCGTGATCGACGCCTCGACGATCTGACCCGGTATCCCGCTCACCCGGTGTGAGTGTGAACGCCCGGGACGGCCTCCTGACGGCCGTCCCGGGCGTTCGTGTGCCGTGACCCCATGGCACTAATTGGAAACGGTACCCATTTCCATATAGCCTCTAACCTCCCGTACCCCGCCCACCCGGAGGAGGCCCGAAACCCATGGCCGTACCCAAGCGCAAGCTCTCCCGCAGCAACACCCGCCACCGTCGCGCCCAGTGGAAGGCGACCACGCCCCAGCTGGTGCCGATCACCGTCGACGGCTCCGTGTACCAGGTCCCGCAGCGTCTCGCGAAGGCGTACAAGCTCGGCCTGATCGACCCGAAGGACTGACCGGCCATGGCGCACCCCCGGCTGCCCGTCACCGTGCTCTCGGGGTTCCTCGGCGCGGGCAGCGGCGGCGGTGGGCACACGTGCAGGTCGCCGTGACGCGCTCCACTGGGTCCGGCCCCTCAGGACAGCAATCCACGCTCCAGCGCCACCATCACAGCTACGCTCGCCGCATGGCTGATTTCCTCCAGGTTTCCACAGCGACGGAGACGCGCGAGCAGGCGGTAGAGCTGGCCCGTTCCGTAGTGACAGGTCGTCTCGCGGCTGGTGCCCAGATCGTTGGCCCCGTGGTCTCCGCCTTCTGGCATGCGGGCGAGTTCGGGACGGGCGAGGAGTGGCAACTCCTGCTCAAGAGCCGGGCCGACGGATACGCCGCGTTGGAGGCGCACCTCCTGAAACATCACCCTTGGAAGAACCCCGAGGTCTCGGCCGTGCCCCTCGTGGCCGGGTCGGATGCGTACCTCCGTTGGATCGCCACGACCGTCGGACCAACCCCCGGCGAGTAAGTGTCAGGGGCGGGCCTTCTCCAAGACCTCGGCGACGGCGGGCACGGTCCGGTGCTCGCCGAGCCGTCGCAGGACGGGAGCAAGCCGTTCCCGTGGGCGCACCGAAGCCACCCCGGCGCAGAGGTCCAGCGCTCGGCCGGTGGCGGTCGCGGCTTGCTCAACCTCCCGGGCTGTCAGGTAGGAGTCGGCCAGCCACGACAGGTACAGGCTCTTGTCCCGGGCGTGGGTGTCGTCGTATGTGGCGAGCGCTGATTCCAGGACCGGAACGGCGCGCAGCGGGCGCCGCAACTCCGTCCAGCACCGGCCGCTCATGATCTGCAACTCGTTGCGGTCGACCCACGCCACCCAGTCCGGTTGTGGAGCGTCGTCGGCCTCGGCGAGTGCAGATGTGGCAGAGTCGAGCGCGCGTTCCGTCTCGACTGCAAGCCCGGCGACGGCGTATGCCCATGCGAGCCGCTCGTACAGGAGGGCTCGGACGCCTGAGGCAGCGTCGGGGCCCGCTGTTGCACACGAGCGGGCGGCGGTCTCGATTCCGGCCTGTCGGTCGCCGTTGACCTTCTGGTAAGCGAGGAAGGCGAGCGCGTTGCCTGCTAGAGCCTTGTCTCCTGCTTCCGTGGCAGCCTCGTGGCTGGCCTCGTACAGGCTGCTCGCAATGGCGTGCTTGCCGCCGTCGAATGCGGCCCAACCGGCTTGCTGCGCCTGCTCGGCGAGCACGGAGAGGAGGGCTCGGCCCGTCTCCTCGGTGTATGTGGCATCACGCATCAGTGCCTTCGTGGCCTGGTACTCGCCGAGGTAGACGCGGTACGTGTCACCTCCGCCGAGCACGTCATCAAGGCGCCGCAGTCTGGCCGTGCGCTCCCGGAGTTGCTCAGGGACATTGCTCACGACTCGGCGGACCCTCTGAGGACGCGTGAGGTCAGACAACCCGACGGCGAGCCCGGCCACGGCCGATGCCTTGAAGAACTCTCTGCGCTGCACTTCGTCTCCGTCTCCGTCCGTAGCGGTGGCATGTGCAGGCGTGGGGAGCGCACGGCAAGCCGGGGCCTCCCACTCGCGGGGCGCGAGACCGAGCAGTCCTCCGGGAATGCGCAGTGCGACGGCAATCCGCGCGACCTTCTCGAAGGTCGTCACGCTGCCGATGCCGCGTGCCAGTAACCCGACACGTTCCGGTTTGATGTCGCACTCGGCCGCGATCTTCGAGTAACTGATCCCTGCCTCACTGCGCGCGAGACGGAACACCGTGCCGAAGTCATGGGCCGCGAGCGCGGCTCTCATCTCCACATGGGACAAGAGTCCGCGCGGGAGCGCGGTCGGCGGTACGTAACCGGTCATGAAGTGCCCCGTCGCGCCTGCTGGTGACAGTGTGCCGCATTGGCCGAAGCGTCAGCCTACCCATGATGGGGATACCCGTGGGCGGGAAGTCACCGGCTCTACCAGCGCGGACAGTTGGACCTATCAGACCCCCGCAACCGTGCGACCGGTCCGGGGGCGTGGCCATCAACCGGTAGGAGGTTGACAGCATGCGCAAACATAGCGCGTGGATCTTCGAATTGCTGTTGGGACTGTTACTGCCCGCGCGGGGGCGTCACCGGTCCGCCGGCGCACCGCCTGCCATGGGGTGCACGGACGCGCCGACGCTCGTACTTCCCCGCGTGACCGCCGGGCAGCAGGGGCTACTGCGTGGTGAGGACACTGCCCTGATCCGCCCGTACGTCCTCACACCCGAAGAGCGGCAGGAGCGGCGGTTGCAGCGCGGGCGGCGGCGGTCACTGTGGCTGGCGGTCCACGGGTACGACGCCGGACCCCGCTGGATCCACGGTGTGGAGGTGACGTCCTGATGCCCCTCAACTGCCGCCCCGTCCACCTGAAGGAACCGGTATCGACGCCGGAGCCGGAGCCGGTTGCCGGGTGCGATGTGTGTCTGGCTCTGGCAGGGCAGCGTGCGGGGGCGCGAGCCGTCGGAGACCTGTCGAAGGTGATCGACTGCAACATCGAGATCGGCAGCCACCCCCACACGAAGGCGGCGCGGTCATGAGCGCGGGCGTGTGGTCACGGCTGCGCGACTGGGCCGAAGAGGCGTGGTGTCGGCATGTCAGGTATCGGGAGTTGTACCGGCAGCTTGACCGGATGCGGGCGGACCTGAAGGCCCGTGCCGCGTGGATGGATGAGTTGTCCGAGGAGGAGTTGGCGGGGGTGCTGCGTGGTCTCGCCGAGTGCATCGACGCTGTACAGACATCGGGTGGCGACGCCCCGGACCATGGGGAGGGGAGGGCATGAGGGCGCGTTACCGGTTCGCCGAGTGGACGCTGGCGGCCGATTCGGAAGTGTCGCTGCGGTTTGTCGGTGAATGCCTGGACTGCGGGGAGCGCTGCGTCGATACCGCGTCCGCTGATGAAGCGCAGTGGTGGTGCCTCAAGCATGCCGGGCTCACCGGGGACAGGCGCTTTGAGATGAAGGGATTCCAGTTCTTCACCGCCTACCTGACCAACGCGGCGGCGGACGGTGCTCCTCCCGCGACGTAGGACAGGCAGGGCAGGGCTGCCGTGGCCTGGCTCCAGCCGCCCCGCCCGCACATCTTCCCCCGACCGGACAAGCCGAGAGCAGGGACAGCACGTGTTCCGCTTGAGCCGACGGGCTCACTCCCGGCCCGGTCCGCCCTGCGGGGAGTCTCCCGGGATGCTCCCTTGAAGGATGCCGCGCGGCAACGCGGTGAGGGAAACAGGTCCCGCCCGGTGATCTCCTGCACCGGGCGGGACCGCTAAGTGGCGGGCCCGAAATCCCGCCCCTTCACTCAGCCCCTTCGATGGCCGACCGGCCGCCCGGGGTAGGTCACAGAAAGGCACTGCCAGCAGTTGTCAGTGGCTCAGGGCACACTGGCGGCATGAGCATCTCCCCACGCACCGTTGCCGGTTCGGCGCGGCAGTCCCGGCATTGGGTGGAGTCCATGGGCGGCCCGCTGATAGCCGTCCCCGTCTCCGCGCTGCCGGGTTGGGGCGGCTGCGCCCAAGCGGGCGGGGCGGGAAGGGCGGACGGCCCGGATGATTACGACCGCGCCTGCGAGGTGGACGGCTGGGCCGGGGTGATCGCCGTGGGTGGGGACGGCGCGCAGGCACTGGTCCTGGCCGACGAGCCCGCCCGCAGCCGCTACCTCCCGGAGCACCGGGCCTTCCTGCGCTGGCTGGCCGCCGACTCCGAGGCCGATCTGATCGCCGCGGCCGAGGCCGTCCTCGCCGCCCCCGCCACCGCGTGGGAGGAGTGCGGCACATGGAAGACGGACGGCGCGGCCGTGCTCATGGACTCCGTCACCTCCGGGACCGACCTCGGCATCGAGTACCCCATCGGCGGCGGACTGCCGGAGCAGGCCCCGGTCCTCATACCCGCCGGCCGGTGGACGGTCCGCGCCGTCCACACCGAGGCCGGCGAGCACACCTGGATCGGTCTGGTCCAGCTAGTGGCCGACAGCGCCTAAGAGCCGGGGTAGGGACTGGGATAGGGACTGGCGTAAGGACTGGGATGAGGGCCGGAGGGAGGGCTGGAGGGAGGGCCGGGATACGGCAGCCTTTCCGTCCCCCGCTCCCTCGCTCCCCCGTCCCCCGTCCCCCGCTCCTGCGCCCGGCGCATCCTCCGGGACGACCACCAACTCACCTGCCCCAGAAGCACCATCGCCGACGGAAGGATCATGACCCGGATGACGAAGGCATCCAGGAGTACGGCCACCGCGAGGCTGAAGCCGATCTGCTTCATCTCGGCCAGGTGCAGGAACATAAAGCTGGCGAAGACCGTCACCATCACCACTGCCGCGCTGGTCACGACCTTGGCCGAAGCGCCGATGCCGTGCACGACCGCCTGCCGGGTGGGCACGCCGCGCAGCGCCGCCTCGCGAATACGGCTGACGACGAACACCTGGTAGTCCATCGACAGACCGAAGAGGATGACGAAGAGGAAGAACGGCACGCGAGAGCCGATCGCGCTGGTCGCCGCCGGGTCGAAGCCGAACAGTGTGCTCGCCAGACCGTGTTGGAAGAAGACCACGACCAGGCCGAACGCGGCCCCGGCGGACAGCAGGTTCAACACGACACCGATCAGTCCGATGACAGCGTGGGCTGAGGGCGCCCGAAGATTTCCCGCACCGGTCGGCAACCCGGGTCCCCGCCACACGTCGTCACGGGTGAGGGCGCCATCAGGCGCCGCCCGTCGAACGTGGAGCAGCCGACCAGTGAACCTCTCGCCCACCTCCCGCCGTCACGAGCCGTCCGCATCCGACGGCGCCCCGAAGCGCGCCGCACGCCCCGCCTCCCGTACACACCTCCGTGGTGCGGCCGGCGCCGCGCTGCTCGCGGCGGTCACGCTGTCGGCGCTGTCCACGGCCACCGCCGCGCACGCCGACGCCCCGGCGGCGAAGGCGGAGCGCCCCACAGCCGGCGCTCCCGCATCGGCGCCCACCTCCGCATCACCGCGCCCGACCACCGCCCCCGAATCACCGCGTCCGACCGCCGCCCCCTCGACGCCGGCCCCCACCCCGGACGAATCCACCACCGCGGCCCCGTCCGCCCGGCCCACAGCGCCCGGGACCAGCGCCGAGCCGACCGCCGCCCCGTCCAGCCCCGGCCCGAAGCCGACCGCCGCACCTGAGCGCGGCCACGACGCCAAGCCGAGCCCCGCCCCCGCCGACGGGCACGGCCAACTCGCCCGCACCGGCGCCTCCCCCGCCGCCACCATGGGGCTGGCCGGCGGTGCCGCCGCCCTGCTCGCCGCGGGCGGCGGCACCCTCTACGTCGTCCGCCGCCGGCGCGCCTGAGCCCCGCGCCCGCCCCGAGGAATCGATGGAGTACTCCGCCACCCCGCACAGCGCCCCGGTACGGTTCGCCGTACCGGGGCCGCGGCACGGCCTGTGGCAGTGGCTGCTGCGTGCCGCCCGCCCGGCGATGACGCGTCGCGAAGGCCATCACCCCGGATACCCGCGCCACTCCCCCGACACCGGCGAACTGACCGACGCCCAGGCCCAGTTGCCGGCCTCCGCCCCGTCAGCAGACCCCCGTCCGACGATCAGCGAGCTCTACCACGCGCACCGGCTGAACATGGTCCGGCTGGCCGTCATGCTCGTCGACGACCGCGCCACCGCCGAGGACGTCGTCCAGGACGCATTCGCCGCGCTGTACAAACGCCACGGCGAACAGCTCGGCGAGGTCGACAACGCCCTCGCCTATCTGCGTACCGCCGTCGTCAACGCGGCCCGCTCGGTGCTGCGGCGCCGTCGTACCGCGCGGGACTACACCCCGCCGCACGAGGCGGACGCACCATCCGCCGAGGAGCGGATCGTGCTGGACGAGGAGCACCGAGAGGTGTTCGCCGCGCTGAACGGGCTGACCGCGCGCCGCCGGGAGGTCCTCGTACTGCGCTACTGGGGCGATCTGACCGAGGCACAGATCGCGGCGACGCTCGGCATCAGTCGCGGCTCGGTGAAGTCCATCGCCAGCCGCGCCCTGGACTCCCTGGAGAAGATCTTGGAGGCGCGGTCATGAACGGCCACGGCAGCGGCGGCTTCGGTACGAGTGCAGGTGACGAGTGCCCCGAGCGCCCCGTGGAGGAGCGGCTGCGGCGGGCGTTCGCGGCCCGCGCCGAGTCGATCGACGTACGGGACCTACGGCCCGCCGAGCCGCCGGGACCGCATCTGCGCCACGGCCGTCTGCCCGGCCCGCGACCCTGGCTGCGCCGCTTCGGGCTGCCGCTGGCGGCGGCCGCCGCGGCCACCGCCGTCGCCGTCGGCTATCTCGCGCTCGCTCCCGCCGCTCCGCCCGCCCGGCCCGGTCCCGCGTCGCCGCCGAGCCCGGTGAGCCCGGTGAGCCCTTCCCCGCCCCCGAAGCAGACCGGCCCGGCCCCCGGCCCCTCGGCCGGCGAGTCATCACCGGGCGGCAGCCCGTCCGCCAGGCCCTCCGGATCCGGCTCGCGAACGCCCGGAGCCGACCCCGGCCGGCCACCTGAGGGCACTGCGACGAGCACCCCCACTGCCCGGCCGACCGAGGAGGGCGGGCAGCCCACCTCCGCCCCGCCCCCCTCACCGACCCCCACGCCCCCGGGCTCCACCAAACCCGACGAACAGTCCGCCAACTCCCCGTCCGCATCAGCGCGTTGACGTACCCGCGGCCACCATCCGCCCCGTTTCACGTGAAACACTGCCGCGTCGCCGCCACAGCACCCCGAGCGCCACCACGCCCGCCGTCCCTCCGACGCACGACCACGCGAATGCGTCGCCGACCGCGCCATAGACCGTCTGCGTCCGCGGCTGCACCGGCACCTCGGCGACCAGGGTCTGCCGATCCGCGGTGAAGTAATCCGCCGCACCGCGCGTGCGGCCCTGGTGGTCGACCGCCGTGGCGATCCCGTTCACGGACTGCCGGACCGTCGCATAGCCGTACTCCACCGACCGGAAGACGGCCCGCTGTGCGTGCAGCGCCTCAAAGCCGATCCAGTCGTTGGCGGGCACCATCATCAAGGCGGTGCCCTTATCCGCCGCCTGCCGCATCAGCTCCGGGAAGTCGGCGTCGTAGCAGATCACCGCGGACAGCCGCCCGTACGGCGAGTCCACCACCGGGACGTCCCCCTTCCCCGGCGCATTCCGCTCCATGGGAGTGGGGTGCGTCTTGTCGTACGTCCACGCGACCTTCCCCTCGGGCGTGACCAGGGCGGCCACATTCCGTACGTAGGGCGCGTCCTGGGTGTAGAGCGCGAAGGCGGTGCTGACGTAGGTGTGCCGGGCGCGGGCGATCTTCGCCACCCGCCCGAGCAGCCGCTGCCGGTCGCCGTCCAGCACCGCGGCCTGGGTCTCCGGCCACACCACGATCCGTGCACCGGCCCGCGCCTCGCGGTCGGTGGCCGCCACCAGGTCGTCGGCCACCGGTGCCAGCGCCTTCCGCACCCGCTCCGGGTGGGCCCGCAGCTCCGACCGGGGCCGCCACCATTCCTGCCCGTTCCAGTCCAGCGCCTGCCGCGTGGCCCGTTCCGCCGCGCGCCCCGCGCTGATGCCGGCGACCCGTACGGTGTCCGTCGTCGGCGCGAAGAACACCAGCCGTACGCCACCGGCGCCCAGCACGACGGCCAGCACCCCGGCCCACACCAGCGCGGTCCGCCGGACCTCCGGCCACCGGAAGCCGCGCTGCCACACCCAGTGCGCCACCGAAGCGGTCCACGCCACCACGAAGCTGACGCCGTACACACCGGTGACGGAGGCGAGTTGGACCAGCGGCAGAAAGCCGTGCTGGGTGAAGCCGAGCGCCCCGTAGTCGCCGAAGTCGGCCAGCCGTGTGAAGAGATACTCGCCGCAGACCAGCACCACCGGGAAGACCAGCGTCGACAGCGCCGACCCGGTGCGCGCCGCGATCAGCCGGTCGGCGACGAACGGCAGCGTCTGCGCCACCGCGAGCACCGCGAACACCCCCACCGCGGTCGGCACGAAGACCAGCCCCGTCGAGACCAGCCACAGCAGCGTGGCGAGCCCCACCGCGTACCCGACCCGGAGCAGTCCGCGGCGGGCCGGCCGCAGCCGCGCGTAACGCAGCAAAAAGACCGGGAACAGCCAGGCGGCAAGCGCGACATGCCAGTTGCTGTGCACGGCGAGGACCAGCAGTACGGCACCGGCGAGCCATAGCCGACGCCCCGACGCCCGACCGCGCGACGCCTCAACTCCCTCTTCCGCCCCTTCCGCGCGCGGCGCCGTCCCTCTCTTCCGTTCCCGCAGCCCAAACACCCGTGTCTCCCCTCGTGGTCACCATCCGTATGGGCATCCGCAACGGCCTCCGCAACAGCATCGGCGGATGGGACGCGAGGGGAACGCTAGGGACGGCAGGACACTTGGCACCGCTGCCGTTCGTCGGGACGTATCCCTTACTTTCGTCAGGCTGCCGCCTTCGGAGCCATGCACCGGTCGGCCGCAGCGCACGTTAGCCACTCGTTAGTCGATCAGCAGTGCCGCCACCGAAGATCATGTACACACCACACCGACCGGTGTCCGCCTTCACCGGTCGCACCACCGCTCAGCCGCCGTCCCCGGGGGAGCCCACCATGCCGTTCATCCGTACCGCCACCACCCGCCGCGGCCGCGGGATAGCCGTCGCTTCGCTGCTCGCCACCGTGCTGTCGCTCACCGCATGCCAGGGCCACAGCGGCGGCAGGAACGACCCCGCATCGCCCGCCGCATCCCCGTCGGCGGACAGCAGCACATCGGCGAAGGACGGTGCGGCATCCGGCGGCGGCGCGACATCCGACAGCGGCAGCACCACCAGGCCCACGCCCACAGCCAAGCCCACGGCCAAGCCCACCGAGCTCAAGGCCTCCGGCGCGCAGGTCGCCTGCATCCCGGAGATGCTCAGGTTCCATGCCGGCGCCGCGCGGCGGCCGATCAACCACATGATCCTGACCGTCACCAATATCTCCGACCGGACCTGCGACTTCGCCGCCCAGCCCTACCCGAAGCTCCGGTTCAACGGCGAGCAGCGGCACGCCACCCCCGTGATCAGGCGCAGCAAGCGGAAGGCCGCCCTCTCACTCGCTCCCCGCGCGACCGCGTACGCCGGAATCATCACCTCCGCCGCCGACCTCCCGGACGGCAAGGGCGAGAAGATCTCCCAGTTCGGCGTCGCGCTGGCCCGCCACACCACCCCGACCCAGGTCGGCCTGGACGGCGGCGCCCCGGTGTACGTCGACATGGACACCGCCAAGGTCACCTACTGGCAGTCATGCCGCGCGGACGCTCTGAAGTGGTGACCGCCCGGCCCGGCGCCTGCCCGCAGCCCGTCCCGTAACCCATTCGTGTCGAATTCCGATGCGCCGAAGAAGCGGCCACCACCCCGCCCACCCCTGACAATCACCGACTCCACCCCCACACGTCACTCCCCGTTTATCGGGATTCACACCCTTTGCGCTGCTGCGGCATGGCTGCGCCCGGTGCCGCTCGCCCGGTAGGCTTTCCGTGTGATCTTCAAGCGCATCGGAAATGGGCGGCCGTACCCCGACCACGGCCGGGAGAGCACCCGCCAGTGGGCGGACGTCGCCCCGCGCCCGGTACGCCTCGACCAATTGGTGACGACCAAGCAGCAGCTCGACCTCGAAACGCTGCTCGCCGAGGACTCGACGTTCTACGGCGACCTCTTCGCGCATGTCGTGAAGTGGGAAGGCGATCTCTACCTGGAGGACGGGCTGCACCGCGCCGTGCGCGCGGCCCTCCAGCAGCGCCAGGTACTGCATGCCCGCGTGCTCGAACTGGGCTGACATAACGGGCATCCCAGGCCCGAATTGAGCCTTTTGGGTTGGGTCTCACGCCACGCGTTGATCATTTAGTAGGCATGGCCACCGCCCCGCACTACGCTGCGCCCATGAGCATGCTGACGCCCCCAGGCATGGGCGGTAAGAAGTACCGCATCACGGGCGACAGGTACCCGCGGATGCGCCGTCCCCGACACCGCCGCCGGATCGTCCTCACCATCGTGGCCGCGGCCTGCGCCCTCGGCCTGGCCTGCTGGGGAACCCTGCAGCTCATCGATGTCTTCGGTGGCAGGGGCAATACGGCCCAGGCTTCCCAGGACAAGGAGAAATGCCGGAAGGCCGACACGGCGGGCGGGTCGCACGCCAAGCCCGCCGCCGACAAGCCGCCCAAGCCCGCGGCCCTGACGGTCAATGTCTTCAACGCCACCCCGCACGCCGGCCTCGCCAAGCGCACCGCCGACGAGCTCAAGAAGCGCGGCTTCAAGATCGGCAAGGTGGGCAACGCCCCGGCGGTCTACGACAAGAAGGTCAAGGGCTCCGGGATACTGCTCGGCCCCAAGGCCGCGGCCGGCGGCCCGCTGAAGGTGCTGGCCACCCAGCTGGCAGGCGCGGAGCAGAAGACGGACGACCGCAAGGGCACCGAACTCGACCTGATCCTCGGCGACACGTTCAAGGAACTGGCCAAGCCGAAGGACGCCGCGAAGTCACTGGCCCTGCTGACCAAACCGTCTCCGCCCCCGTCCCGCGACAAGTGCTGAGGCCGCGGCAGAACACGTGAGACCGCAGCACTCGGGCCCCTCGCCATCCATCGGCGAGGGGCCCGAGCAGTGATCGAGTAAGAAATCCGGCCGTCTCAGCCGGCCGTGCCGTACATCCGGTCGCCCGCGTCACCGAGCCCCGGCACGATGTAGCGGTCCTCGTTCAGCCGCTCGTCGACCGCCGCGGTGACCACCGTCACCGGCGAGCCGGCCAGCTCCCGCTCCATGACCTCGACGCCCTCCGGCGCGGCCAGCAGGCAGATCGCCGTGACATCGTCCGCACCGCGCTTGATCAGCTCGCGGATCGCCGCGACCAGCGTGCCGCCGGTGGCCAGCATCGGGTCCACGACATACACCTGGCGCCCCGAGAGGTCGTCGGGCATCCGCGTCGCGTACGTATGCGCCTCGTAGGTCTCCTCGTTGCGCACCATGCCCATGAAGCCGACCTCGGCGGTGGGCAGCAGCCGGACCATGCCGTCCAGCATGCCCAGGCCGGCCCGCAGGATCGGTACGACCATGGGGCGCGGGTGCGAGAGCCGCACGCCGGTGGTCCCCGTCACCGGGGTCTCGATGTCGACCTGCTCGGTGCGCACATCACGGGTGGCCTCGTAGGCGAGCAGGGTGACCAGCTCGTCGGCGAGCCGCCGGAAAGTCGGGGAGTCGGTGCGCTTGTCGCGCAGTGTGGTGAGTTTGTGCGCCACCAGCGGGTGGTCGACGACGTGGATCCGCATGACATCGACAGTAGCCGAGCCTCGCGGCCGCGACGCCCGCCCTGCGGCGCCCGGCGACCGTCCCGGGTGCATATCTGCGCTGGCATCAACCCACCAAAACGAGGGAAAGTGAGCACGTACGCCCGATGCGTCGACTCGGTATCGGGCGAGGACCCACCCGAGGCGGTGTGTGCAGCGTGCCGGACCGTAAGCGGATCGACGACACGAGGGACGCCGATTCCGGTGCCCAGGGCGTCGAGAGCAACGCGGCGCGCCGAAGGCGCCGGGCGCAGTTCCTCCGTGAGCTGCATGAGGCGAGGGAGCTACGGGACCGCGTAAAGCCGCGCCGCGCGCGGGCCGCACGGATGCGCCAGGCGATGCGGATGCGCACGTTCCGCTGGTAGCCCGCCTGCCCCGGTCCTCGTTCCCCGGGCGGTCCCAGGCCCCCGCGCCCCCTCCCGCGCTGCGGCACGTGAGCGACATCTCTCACATCCTCATCACGACGCAGCGCCGAAGACCCCGCGCGAACGCGATGTTTCTGCCACGATTCCGAAGGGGCGGGACCACGGCGTGCAACGCCGCCCCGCCCGGCCCGGCACGCCTATGACCAGTGGGAGAGTCACGGTGTACTTCGCCGCACTGCTCGCGCGCACCGAAGACGGGTGGGAAGCGAGCGATACGGAGCTCGACAATGTGGAGACGCTGGCCGATCTGGCCGAGCTGGCCCGAGAGGTGGCGATCGACGACGACACAGTGGTGGCGCTCATCGAACAGGAGGACGCCTGGTTCGGCGTCATCCGGGTGGACGGCGAGGAAGACCCACGGGTGTTCCTCTCCAATGCAGCCGTTGCCGCAAGAAGCTCGTACGGCGCGATGCTGACCGACGAGCTCCTCGGCCGCGAGGACAACGACGCGGACGACCTCGACAGCCTCGACCTGGACGGCACGGAGGACGGCGAAACCGAAACGGAACCGGAGAACAGCGATGACGACGCGGTGAGCGGCGCGGTACCGCGCGGCCCGCTCGGCGACGCCGAGCTGCTGGAAGACCTCGGAGTCGGCGAGAAGCAGCTGCTCGCCCTCGACGGCGACGCGCTCTCCACCATCGCCGACGCCCTGGGCTGCACGGAAGTCCTGGAAGCCGTGCGCTGAGCCCTGCCGGGCCCGTGTCCCGCCCCTGGGCCCGGCCCCCGGTCACGTCCCCGACACTGGGGACATGACCGTCCCCCCATCCGCCCCTGAGCCCTCCCCCGCGCCCGACCCGCTGCGCGATCCCTGGATCGCCCCGATGCGCCAGGCGCTGGAGGAGGCGGCACGCGCCCCCGGGACCGGTGACGTCCCGGTGGGCGCCGTCATCCTGTCCCCGGACGGCACGGTGCTCGGCACCGGCCGCAACGAACGCGAGGCGACCGGCGACCCGACCGCCCACGCCGAGATCCTGGCGCTACGGACGGCGGCGCGCGCCGTCGGAGAGTGGCGGCTGACCGGCTGCACCCTGCTCGTCACCCTCGAACCCTGCACGATGTGCGCCGGCGCGATCGTCCTCTCCCGGGTCGACCGCGTCGTCTACGGCGCCCGCGACGCAAAGGCCGGCGCCGCCGGCTCCCTCTGGGACGTCGTCCGCGACCGCCGCCTCAACCACCGCCCCGAGGTCATCACCGGCGTCCTCGAAGCCGAGTGCGCGGCCCTGCTCACCGCCTTCTTCCGGGACCGCTGACCAGCGACGGGAATCCGATTTCGGCGCACGGCCCCCTGTGGGCTAAGCTCTCTCTCGGTAGCGTGTCCGAGCGGCCGAAGGAGCGCGCCTCGAAAGCGCGTGAGGGGGCAACTCCTCCGTGGGTTCAAATCCCACCGCTACCGCTCTGAAGACGAAGGCCCCGATCCCCTGCGGATCGGGGCCTTCGTCGTTCCCGTGATTCCCGTCGCTCCGGCCGCCGCATTCCGGCCAACGGCCTTCCGGTCGACGCCAGTTGCGTGCAGGGCCACGGTGACTTCCATGATCGACAATTAGGCTGACACCGGCGGCGCGCACTCAGCGTCATGCCATGACCAAGACCAAGGTCTATGGGGGAATCGGCACATATGCGCAAAATGACCCGTTCGCTGGCAGCGGCCACCGTCGCGACCGCGGCTTTCGCCGGTCTCGCCTTCGCCGGCGCCGCTCCGGCAGGTGCCGCCTCGGCGTCGGCCGGCAGCGCCAAGTGCGAGAAGTACGCCAAGGAAGCGCGCGCACACCTCATAGCAGGCGACCGGTACAAGAAGCTCGCCCAGGACGAGAAGGCCAAGGCGCACCCGAACTGGGACAAGGTCAAGCAGTACTCGTTGAAGGCCGACGACGAGACAAGGACGGGCAAGATCCTCCTGGACACCTACGAGAGGTGCATGAACAGCTGACGCCACTGTCGTCGCTGACCCGCTCAAAACGGCGATGGACCCGGCTCCTGAGAGCCGGGCCCATCGCCGCACCGCGTATCGGGTGCTAGTCGTTACGCCGCCCCAGCGCGCGCCGGACGAAGTGGATGATCAGCCAGATCACCACGATGGCGATGATCAGGAAGATCACGAACAGCACGATCGCGATGATGCCGAGCTTCTTGAAGAAGCCCTTCGACTTCTTCTTCGCCTTCGACTTCCACTTCGACTTCTTGGACTTGAAGTCGGCCAGATCGACATGCGTCGAGCGGTGATGCGACGAGGCGGCGGTGGCGGCCGTCGCGTGCCCCGTGCTCGCCGTACGGGCAGCCGCTTGGGCGGCCGCGTACGTGGTGGTCGCCGCAGTGCGCGGTGCGCTCTGGCTCCCGCCCGCGGCGACGGCCGGTGCGGCAGCCGCGGCCAGCAGACCGAACAGCAGCGCGAGCACCACGGCCGGCCGCCGCTGTGCCGACCGCCTCCGCGTCCGCCGCGAATCGCTTTGCCGGCGTACCGAGTTCATCTCCATGGATCCAATCCCCCTCCAGTTCGGGCGTCCGGCCATTATGGGCGCGGAGGGGCGCCACCCCGGCGGGGCCCCGGCCTGCAGGAGTGCGGCGCGGACCCTTACGGGGAGAGGGACGCAAGGCACCCTCGGCCCGGTTCCGGAGGACCGGCGGGATCTCGGCGAGGCGCGGCGAACGGTGAAGGGGACCGGCGAAAGGGAACGGCGACGGGCCCATGGGGCGGGCGGCCGTTCAGGTCGGGGGAAGCGGCGTCGGGGGGACAGGCCGCCTCCCCCGATGAGGACCGAACCTCCAAGTCCGCGCCGCGGTCAGGGGAAAGCTTGCGGCGCGGACCCCGCAGCGAGGTCCCGATCCCAGGACCAGCGGATTCCTGCCAGATCCGCTGGACACATCACCCATACTGCCGCTCCGACCCGCCTCAACAGCTGGGCGAAGGACCCCATTTGGTGGGCCTTTGGTCCTTAAAGACGGGATCAACGGCGGGCAGGCGACGGGGGCACGACAACCGGTCCCCACCGCCACCGTCGAACACGTGTGGTTACACTCACCCGACTGCACTCGGGAACTGCAGGGACTGCCACAGGGGAGACGGGACTGATGGTGCAAGCGAAAAAGATCGCGTTGTACGTGGTCATCGTCTTCGTGCTCTACACGATCATCACGTCCCCGTCGCGGGCCGCCGATCTTGTCCAGATAGGCTTCGAGGGCATCTCGACCGCTGCCCAGGGTGTCGGCGAGTTCATGACGCAGCTGGTCAGCTAGATATCAGCCGGAGATCCGCCGCACGGAGGCCCCAGTGATCCGCCACCTGGTCCTGTTCAAGCTCAACGAAGGTGTTTCCCGCGACGAGGAGCGGGTGCAGGCCGGCGCCCGCGCGTTCGCGGAGCTGAAAGGCCTGATTCCGGAGCTGGAGTTCTGGGAGTGCGCCTGGAACATCACCGACCGCCCGATCGCCTACGACTTCGCGATCAACTCGGCCGTCGTCGACGCGGACGCCCTCAAGCGCTATATCGAGCACCCGGCCCACCAGGCGGCCGCCACCCAGTGGCGCGAGTTCGCCACCTGGGTGATCGCCGACTACGAGTTCTGAGCCGGCACCCACGCCCCTTCACCGAGCCCCCCGCCCGTACAGGCGGGGGGCTTCGTCGTGCGCTCCGGCGCCGGCCGCATCACGCCAGCACCCCCGCACGCCCGCGTACGGCCTGTATGCGCCCCCATGCGCCCCCACCCCCTCAATCCACAGCCGACCCCGCCTCCACCTCCTACAACGCCTCACGCGCCCCCTGACCCCCATCTGCCTCGCCTCTCACTCAACTCCCCATCCAACTCAGCACTCAACACGTCGTTATGGGGTGCTTGCACACAGTGCACATGTCTTGTGATGCTATGACCGCTTTTGCCCGATACATGCACTGTGAAGGGTGGCGTGACCGTGACGGCCCGTACTGCGCCCAAGGCTCCATCCCGCGAGAGCCGAAGCGCGGACACGCGGGCACTCACACAGGTGCTGTTCGCGGAGCTGGCGGGCCTCGACCCCGGCACCCCCGAGCACACCCGGGTCCGTGCCGCGCTGATCGAGGCCAACCTGCCGCTGGTCCGCTACGCCGCCGCCCGTTTTCGCAGTCGCAATGAACCGATGGAGGACGTCATCCAGGTCGGCACCATCGGCCTGATCAACGCGATCGACCGGTTCGACCCCGACCGCGGCGTCCAGTTCCCGACCTTCGCGATGCCGACCGTCGTCGGCGAGATCAAGCGCTACTTTCGCGACAATGTGCGCACCGTCCACGTCCCGCGCCGTCTCCACGAGCTGTGGGTGCAAGTCAACGGCGCGACCGAGGATCTGACGGTGCTGCACGGCCGCTCCCCCACCACCGCCGAGATCGCCGAGCGGCTGAAAATCGGCGAGGACGAGGTCCTGGCCTGCCTGGAGGCCGGCCGTTCGTACCACGCGACGTCCCTGGAGGCCGCCCAGGAGGGCGACGGCCTGCCGGGCCTCCTGGACCGCCTCGGATACGAGGATCCGGAGCTGGCCGGCGTCGAGCACCGCGACCTCGTACGGCACCTCCTGGTCCAGCTGCCCGAGCGCGAACAACGGATCCTTCTCCTGCGCTACTACAGCAACTTGACGCAGTCCCAGATCAGCGCGGAGCTGGGCGTGTCGCAGATGCATGTGTCGCGGTTGCTGTCGCGGAGCTTCGCCAGATTGAGATCCGCAAACAGGATCGACGCCTAACCGGGATGGGCGACCCGTTCCTGCGCAGATATGTCGACATGGCGCTACAGCGTGTTGCCGACATGTGACATTCTGCTGGAACCGCGTTTGCCGTGGCCCTGCCTCCGGTATTCAGGTGGAGGCATAACTCCTCGGTCCGGCCTGGGCCGGGAGACGCCGTAGCGACCCAACCGCGACCTCAAGGGGGTGGCATGTCCGTAGAACTGGGCAGCTCGAAGGTGCTTTCCGCGATTCCCGCGCCTGCGCCACACGTGCATGACGACGACGCCATCAACACCCGCACGCTCTCCCGCTCCCTCTTCCTGCGGCTGGCCACGCTCGACAAGGACTGCGCGGAGCGTACGTACGTCCGCGACACCCTGATCGAACTCAACCTCCCGCTCGTGCGCTACGCCGCGGCGCGCTTCCGCAGCCGCAATGAGCCGATGGAGGACATCGTCCAGGTCGGCACGATCGGGCTGATCAAAGCCATCGACCGTTTCGATTGCGAACGCGGCGTGGAATTCCCGACGTTCGCGATGCCGACCGTCGTCGGCGAGATCAAGCGCTTCTTCCGTGACACGTCCTGGTCGGTGCGCGTGCCGCGCCGCCTCCAGGAGCTCCGGCTCGCCCTCACCAAGGCCAGCGACGAGCTCGCCCAGAAACTGGACCGCTCGCCGACCGTTCCCGAACTGGCCCTGTGCCTGGGGGTGTCGGAGGAGGACGTCGTCGACGGCCTGGCGGTCGGCAACGCCTACACCGCCTCCTCCCTCGACTCCCCGTCCCCCGAGGACGACGGCGGCGAGGGCTCCCTCGCGGACCGCCTCGGCTACGAGGACTCCGCGCTGGAGGGCGTCGAGTACCGCGAATCCCTCAAGCCCCTGCTGGCCAAACTCCCGGCCCGTGAGCGGCAGATCATCATGCTCCGGTTCTTCGCCAACATGACGCAGTCCCAGATCGGCGAGGAGGTCGGCATCTCCCAGATGCATGTCTCCCGGCTGCTCACCCGCACCCTCGCGCAGCTGCGAGAAGGACTCATCGCAGACTGAGGCCCGGTCCGCCGAGAGGCATGCGCATCGCGCCGCTCGGCGGACAGCTGTACGGAGAGCGGCATGGACAGCGGTACGGAGAGCGGCACGGGATCACTGCGGGTCGCCGGATCGCTGCGGTCTCGTACGAAGTGCCGTACGCCCCTGTACTCCTGACGTCTCGTCAGCAACACTTGCCCGATGCGACGGACGACGACTGTTGCCTCCGCCTCGGCGGCCGTACTGTGTCTGAGCGTTCTGCTCGCCGGCTGCGGGAGCGCACCCGAGAAGGGCTATATCGCGGTGGGCGCGGCAGGCCCCACCGACGGCCGCGCGCCGACGAAGGCCGTACCGCCGGAGGGCGGAGTCGAACTGACGCCTCTGGACGGCGGCAGCGAAGGTCGTGGTGACGGCGTAGGTCGCGGTGACGGCGAAGATCGCGGTGGCAGCGCTACCGAATCCCGCCCCGGCACCACCGGCGGACCCTCACCGGGCACCTCGGCGCCACCAGCGCCACCGCCGGAAGCCCGCCCCGAAGCCCCAGGGGGCAGTTCGCCCTCCCCCAACTCACCCTCGCCGCCCGGTGATTCCGCCTCACCCGGCGGTTCCTCCGCGCCCAAGCCGCCCTCCCCCACCACCCCGGCCGGCCCGGACACCCCCGACGGGCTCGTGATCGGCAAGCCCCGCCTGGCCGGCACGGACGTCCGCTGGTGCCAGAAGGTCACTCTCGACTTCCTCCACACCGGCAAGCAGCCGGTCACCTCCGGCACCGTCACTTTCGGCAGCCACATCATCGGCCCGCTGGGCATCGACTGGGCCACCGTCGACTCCACACACGAGCTCCCCCTGCCCCTCGCCCCCGGCGAGAAGAGGACCGGCACCTGGCGGGTGTGCGTGGACGCCTGGCGGGTCCCGCTGGGCATGCACATCGAAACCCAGGACGCGGCCTTCAACTGGAAGTGACGCCATCGCTGGCTCCGTCACTGACGCCATCACTGACCCCGTCGCAGGATCGGGGCCCGCGCCGGTCAGCTCAACGTCAGCGTCCGCCTCGTCGTGGCCGTGGAGCTGTTCCCCACATAGATGTCGATCGCACCGGGCTCGATCCGGAACTCGCCGTCCGGATCATTGCTCCAGAAGCCCAGGTCCTCGGCGCCGAGGCGGAACCGCACGGTCCGGCTCTTCCCGGCGGCGAGGGTCACCCGGCGGAAGCCGCGCAGCCGCCGGACCGGCTGAACGACGCTGGCGGCGCGATCGTGGACGTAGAGCTGTACGACCTCGTCGCCTTCCCTGTCCCCGGTGTTGCGTACGGAGACCGCGACCTCGACCGTGTCACCCAGCTCCAGCGCCTTGGCGGCCATGCGGGCGGTGCTCAGGCGGGGTTCGCCGATCTCGAAGGCGGTGTAGCTCAGCCCGTGGCCGAAAGCGAACTGCGGGCCGTGCGGCAGGTCCAGGTACTTGGAGGTGTACTTGTTGTCCGGGTCGTACGGGCGCCCGGTGTTCTCGTGGTTGTAGTGGACCGGGATCTGGCCGACCGCGCGCGGGAAGGTGACCGGGAGCTTGCCACCCGGGTTGACCTTGCCGAAGAGAACGTCGGCGATGGCGTGTCCGGCCTCGGTGCCCGGGTGCCATGCCTCCAGTACGGCGGGGGCCCGATCCAGCCAGTCGCCGATGGTCAGCGGGCGGCCGTTGACCAGCACCACGACGAAGGGCTTGCCGGTCTTCGCCACGGCGGCGATCAGCTTCTCCTGCGCGCCGGGCAGCCCGATGTCGCTGCGGGCGGCGGCCTCGCCGCTGAGTGCCGGGGGTTCGCCGACGACGACCACGGCGACGTCGGCGGCCCGGACGGCGGCCACGGCCGCAGGTATGCCGCTGGTGTCCGTTCCCTCCGGGTCGACGCCCCGCGCATGGCCGACCTTCGCCCCGGGCGCCGCCGCGCGGACCGCGTCCAGCACCGTCCCCGAGGGGAACTTGCCCTGCGCGGCGGGCAGTACCCACGTCCCCAGCAGGTCCCCGGAGTCGGCGAACGGGCCGACCACGGCGACGGCGGAGACGGACCGGCTGAGCGGCAGCGTGCGCTGCTCGTTCTTGAGCAGCACCATCGACCGCGCCCCGGCCGTACGCGCCGCGGTACGCGCCCTCTTCGACGGCTCGCGGATCTCAGCGGCCTCGTCCACGTACGGGTCGTCGAAGAGACCGAGCGAGAACTTCAGCCGGAGCACCCGGGAGACCGCGTCGTCCAGCCGGGCGCGGCTCAGCTTCCCGGAGCGGACCAGTTGCTTGCCGTACCGGGTGACGTTGGTGCTGCTCATCTCCATGTCGACGCCCGCGTTGAAGCTCAGCCGCGCCGCGTCCGCACCGTCCTCCGCGAAACCGTGCGCGATCAGCTCCTGGACGCCGGTCCAGTCGCTCACCACCATTCCGACGAAGCCCCACTCCTCCTTGAGGATCCCGGTGAGGGTGTGGGTGTTGCCGTGTGCCGGTATACCGCTGATGGTGTTGAAGGAGGCCATCACGGTGGCCACGCCGGCGTCGACCGCGGCCTTGAACGGCGGCAGATACAGGTTGCGCAGCCGGGACTCCGAGACATCCACGGTGTTGTAGTCGCGTCCGCCCTCCGCTCCCCCGTAGGCCACGAAGTGCTTGGCGCAGGCGGCCAGCCGGTCCCGGGCGCGCAGGCCGTCCGGGCCGTCGCCCTGGTAGCCGCGGACCTTGGCGGCGGCGAAGACGGAAGCGAGATAGGGGTCTTCCCCGTTCCCCTCGGCGATCCGCCCCCACCGCGGCTCGTGGGTGACGTCCATCATCGGGGCGAAGGTCCAGTGGACACCGTTGGAGCGGGCCTCGGCGGCCGAGATCTCCGCGTCCCGCTCGGTGACCGCCGGGTCGAAGGCGGCGGCCTGGGCGAGCGGGATGGGGAAGGTGGTCCAGAAGCCGTGGATGACGTCCAGCCCGAAGAGCAGCGGGATGCCGAGCCGGGACTCCTCGACGGCGATCTTCTGCAGAGCGTTGCTGCTCTTGGCGCCGAAGATACTGAGCACCGATCCCAGCCGGCCGTTCCGTGCGGCTTCCTCGACCTCCTTGGTCTCCCCGCCGCCCGGCCCGGTGTCGTACGTCCACGGCAGCTGCTGCAACTGCCCCAGCTTCTCTTCGAGAGTCATACGTCCGAGCAGCGCCTCGACCTTACGGTCGTGCGGCCTGGGTTCCCGCGCGACGGCCCCGGCACTCGCGATGGGGGCCGCCTGGGCCGGTCCGGCGGCTGCCGTGACGGCACCGGCCGCGGCAACTGTGCCGCCCGCGGCGGTCAGCAGAGTACGTCGTCGAATCCCGCTCATGCCTTCACCTTTTCAATTCAAAACGGTGAGTAACTGCGGTAACTGCCATGATTCCTGCAAGAGTTGATTGAAGCTATGGCGTTGTCACAGGCACGTCAAGGGTTTGGACATGACGCCGACGACGGCATCACGCGACATCACGCCACCCAAACGTTCGGGGGCCCGGGATCACCCGGGCCCCCGTTCGTACGGAAGTCGCGTAGACAAGGCATGCAGTTATGGCGCGCGGTGAAGGCGCGCGTGGAGAGCGCGTCGATACGAAGGCCCCGCTAGGCCCCGACCTATCGGAAAAGCCCTAGGACAGCGCCAGCCACGCCGCGCCGGCCACGACCGCGATCGCCACCATCACGCCGATGATGACGCCCACGCGCGGGCCGGCCGACTGCTGCGGGGCCGCCGCGCGGCCGGCACCGGCCTGCGGGACGCCGCCCTCGTCGACGAAGGCGCGGAACATCTGCGTGCTGCCCGCCGGGTCGTAGTTGCCGTCGGCCTGATTCTGCGGGTTGGTCGCCATGGGGAAGGACCCTAGCGAACCGGGGGCGGAGGGGCACCCCTGGGGCGCGTACCACCACGTATGCACCACGTATGCACCACGCGCGCACCACGCCTACCGCACGTACTCACCACGCATGCAGCACCCGCCCGGCGCCCATCGCCGCCTGACCTGCGACTTTACGTCACAAATCGCCACCCTTGACCTCTCGCCGATGGAGACTTTTGGCTCCCTTTACCCCTACCGCCCCATATTCGTTTGCCTTCAGCAACCAACATTACTTATGGTTGCCCTAAGCAACGAAAGATCTTGGAGGAGCCGGTGGCCGCTCAGAGTCAGTACGAAGAGCTGGCCAGGCAACTCAGCGCCATCGGTGCCGTCAAACGGGAAATGGGGCGGATCCTCCCCCACGACTGCCCGCCCGCGTCGGCCGGCGTACTCACCCTGCTCGACCGGCACGGCGAGATGCGAATGAGCCAGCTCGCCGAGCTGCTCGCCATCGACATGTCGGTGACCAGCCGGCATGTCGCCCATGTCGCCACGCGCGGCTGGATCGAGCGGAAGGCCGACCCGGCGGACAAGCGGTCCCGGCTGCTTCGTCTGACCCCGAGCGGCAAGGAGCTCCTCCAGGAGCTCTCCGAGCGCTACACCCAGTCGCTCGCCCGGTACTTGGACGACTGGTCCGACGCCGACGTCGGCCGTCTCAACGAGCTGCTCGCCAGGCTCCGTACGAGCTTCGGCGACTGCCGCACCCGGGCGCATCACGACGCGGACCACGATTCACGCCACGACTCCACCACCCGTACACCAGCACGATGAAAAGGAACCACATGGCTACGACCACACCAGCCGGTGTGCGGGGCGGCCACGCCAAACACGGAGGCGGCGGACACGGCGCCTCCAACGGGGCACCCATGACGCACCGTCAGATCATGGAGGCGCTGTCCGGGCTGCTGCTCGGCATGTTCGTCGCCATTCTGTCGTCGACGATCGTGTCGAACGCGCTGCCGGAGATCATCCATGATCTGGACGGCGGGCAGAGCGCCTACACCTGGGTCGTCACCGCCGCGCTGCTGTCGATGACGGCGTCCACCCCGCTTTGGGGCAAGCTCTCCGACCTGTTCAGCAAGAAGCTGCTGGTCCAGTTCGCCCTGATCATTTACGTCGCCGGTTCGGTCGTCGCCGGACTCTCGCAGAACACCGGCATGCTGATCGCGTGCCGGGTGGTGCAGGGCATAGGCGTGGGCGGCCTGTCCGCCCTGGCCCAGATCGTGATGGCCGCGATGATCTCCCCGCGGGAGCGCGGGCGGTACAGCGGCTACCTCGGTGCCGTCTTCGCGGTGGCCACCGTCGGCGGCCCGCTGCTCGGTGGCGTCATCACCGACACCAGCTGGCTCGGCTGGCGCTGGTGCTTCTACGTCGGCGTGCCCTTCGCCATCATCGCGCTGATCGTGCTGCAGAAGACCCTGAAGCTCCCCGTCGTCAAGCGCGAGGGCGTCAAGGTCGACTGGGCGGGGGCCTTCTTCATCAGCGCGGCGGTCTCGCTGCTGCTGGTGTGGGTGACGCTGGCCGGTGACAAGTACGACTGGTGGTCGTGGCAGACCGGCGCGATGGTCGGCGGCGCGGTCGTACTCGGCATGATCTTCGTTCTCGTCGAGACCAAGGCTGCGGAACCGATCATCCCGCTGCGGCTGTTCCGCAACAAGACGATCACCCTGGCCTCGCTGTCCTCGCTGTTCGTCGGTATCGCGATGTTCGCCGGCACCGTCTTCTTCAGCCAGTACTTCCAGCTGGCGCGGGGCGAGTCCCCGACGATGTCCGGTGTGATGACGATCCCGATGATCGGGGGTCTGTTCATCTCGTCGACGGTCTCCGGCCAGGTCATCACCAAGACCGGTAAGTGGAAGGGCTGGCTGGTCAGTGGTGGTGTGCTGGTCACTGCCGGGCTCGGGCTGCTGGGCACCATCCGTTACGACACCGAGTACTGGCACATCGCGATCTTCATGGCCCTGATGGGTCTGGGCATCGGCATGATGATGCAGAACCTGGTGCTCTGCACGCAGAACCAGGTCGCTCCCGAGGACCTCGGCGCCGCCTCGTCCGTCGTCACCTTCTTCCGCTCCCTCGGTGGCGCGGTGGGCGTCTCGGCGCTCGGTGCGGTGCTCGCCAACCGCGTCACCCAGTACGTCAAGGACGGTCTGGCCGAGCTCGGCCCCAAGGCCGCGAAGGCGGCCGCCCAGGCCGGCGGGAACAGCGGTGGCGGGATCCCGGACCTGGACGCCCTCCCGGCGCCGCTGCGCACAGTCATGGAGACCGCGTACGGGCACGGTGTCGGCGATGTCTTCCTGTACGCGGCGCCCTGCGCGCTGCTCGCCTTCCTCTTCACGCTGTTCATCAAGGAGGTCGCGTTGAAGACGCGCGGCGGACTGGCACAGAGCGCGAGCAGTGAGAGCCCGAGCGGTGCGGAGGCTGTGGCTTCCGCAGATGCGCCTGCCGCGCCCGCCGCCTCGACGGCCGTCGAGGAGCCGGAGCCCGCCCTGGTGGGTGCCGGCGCCCCGCCCGTCGCCTACGACTCCTCCAACTCTTCCCATTCCTCCACTTCCTCCACTTCCTCCAACGATGGCGGTCATACGCCCTCCTGGGCGCAGCCGGCCGCGGCGGCGGCCACGCAGCCGCTGGCGGCCTTCGCGTCAGCCGGTGGCGGCGACAGCGCCCCGGCTGGGTCCGCGATCCACGGCTTCGTGCGCAACCCGGAGGGCAACCCCGTCCCGCGCTCCGCGGTGACGCTGATCTCGCTCAGCGGGCGTCAGCTGGGCCGCTCGGTCGCCCAGGCCAACGGCTCGTACGTGCTGAACGCCCCCGGCGCCGGCTCGTATGTGCTGATCGCGGCCGCCGACGGGCACCAGCCGCAGGCGTCCACGGTCGTCGTCGGCGAGCAGCCGCTCGGTTACGACATCCTGCTCAGCGGCACCAGCGGCCTCGGCGGGCAGGTCCGCAGCGCGGTCACCGGCGCGCCGGTCGAGGGTGCCATGGTCGTCGTCACCGACGTCCGCGGTGAGGTGCTGGCCACCGGAAAGACCGGCGCCGAGGGCCACTTCGCCTTCGACGACCTGGCCACCGGCTCCTTCACCGTCGCCGTGAACGCGGCCGACTACCGGCCGACCGCACTGCCGGTCGAGGTCGGCGGCCAGGGCACGACCCGTATCGAGGTCGAGCTGCTGGCCGGGGCACGGCTGCAGGGCGTCGTACGGGCGGGCGGCCAGAGCGGCGCCCGGCGGCCGCTGCCCGACGCCCGGGTCACGCTGGTGGACGCGGCGGGCAATGTCGTCGCCACCTCGACGACCGGGGACGACGGCGCGTACGCCTTCACCGACCTGGACGCCGGCGACTACACGGTCATCGCGAGCGGCTACCCGCCGGTCGCCAGCGGCCTGTCGGTCGACGCGCGCGGGGTCGACGGTTACGACGTCGAGCTCGCTCACCCCGGGGAAGCGGGTACGCCGGGGTGAGCGTGGCAGGAGCCATGGTCGGTCGCGCGTTGAGCGGGCGCCGGCCCTGACACCACGCCCGGGATACCGGACCGAGGAATCCCGGCATCAAGACCCCGGTCCGGGGCGCGCTTTGAGCGGAGACGCGCCCCGGTCCGGCCCAGGGCTCCGGCGGCGGCTGTGCGCACAGGCAGGGGACGGCCTGCACGCCGCCGCCCGGAGCCCGACATTCCGCCAAGCTCTCGGCTCCGCCAGAGCAGGGGCACCCCCATGAGGCAACACACGGGAGAGGCAATGACTTCGACGGGCGCGGGAGCTGCCGGCCTGCGGGCGCAGATCCGCACACGCGACGGCTGGGCGGTCCAGCACGCCGTACTGACCGTCACCGATATGACGGGCACTCAGGTGCTGCGCGCATCGGCCGACGAGGAAGGCGCCATCCGCAGCGCACAGCCGCTGGCCGCGGGCCCGTACACGGTCATCGTGACGGCCGTCGGCTATGCCCCGGTCGCCTCCAGCGCGATCGTGACGGCGAGCGGCCGGATGGACGTCGGCAGTGTGGTGCTGGCGCGGCAGGGCGGCGCGGAGCTGCCGCCGCCCGGAGCCTGGACGATCGACCCGATGCATTCAACGGTGGCCGCGGTCGCCCAGCACCTGGGGATCTCCAGCGTGCACGGCCGGTTCACCGAGTTCGGCGGGCGGATCGAGATCGCCGAGGACCTGGAGAAGTCGACGGTCGAGGCGGTGATCAATGCCTCGACCATCGACACCGGCAATGGCATGCGGGACGGGCATCTGCGCTCCGAGGACTTTCTGAACGTCGACGCGTTCCCGGAGATCACCTACCGCAGCACCGGTCTGGAGCCGGCCGGTCCGGACCGCTGGACGGTGCACGGCGAGCTGGCACTGCACGGCGTCGTACGGCCCGTCGATCTGGCCCTGACCTACCTCGGCACCGGGCCCGACCCGTGGGGCGGGGTGCGGGCCGCCTTCCGGGCCACCGCGGAACTGCGCCGCGAGGACTTCAAGATGAACTACAACCAGGTGGTGGCGGCCGGAATCGCGGCGATCGGTACGACGTTGCGGGTGGAGCTCGACATTCAGGCAATTCAAGGCGGACAGGCGATTCAAGGCGGCCAGGCGGTGCAGGGCGAGAGCCTGCCGACGGGGTGATCCCGGCGCCATCCCGCTCCTCCTCGTCAGGCCGTAGACGTAGCCGTAGCTGTAGCTGTCGCCGAAGCCGTGGCTGTCGCCGTTCACCACACATAGCCACATGGCCACATAGCCACATAGCTCGCTCGGGCCACTCCTTCTGGAGCCCGGCCCGAGCACGGTAGTCAGCCTTCCCGGTGGGCCGCTCGGTCCCGCAGCGCCTCGATTCCGGCGATCTGTATATCGAGCGCGACCTCGAAGTCCCGCTCCAGCATTTCGAGGGCGGTCAGACCCTTGCGGGTCTCCCCGGCCCGGATGGACAGCTCCATCGCCTCGGCGAACTCCGGGCGGTCCGAGACCGCGGCGACGACCTGGCCGAAGTACTCGTCCAGGCTGATGCCCGCGGCCCGGCAGCGGGCTTCGTGGAGCGCCCGGATCGTCGAGAAGCCGTAGACGAAGTGGAAGACGGACGCCAGCGCGCCGGACGCCGTCTCCGGGGCGAGGCCGCTACGCCGCATCACCCGGAGTGTCGCGTTGGCGAACGCCGTCGCATGCGGGCCGATGTTGATGAACTCGCCCAGCAGCCGGGCCGCCCAGGGATGCCGCAGCAGCATGTCGCGGTAGGCGACGGCGAGGGCGCGCAGCTGGTCGCGCCAGTCGGCGCCGGGGTCCGACTCGTCGGGGAGGGGCATCTCGCCCGCCACCGCGTCGATCGCCAGCTCCAGCAGGTCGTCCTTGGTGTCGACGTACCAGTAGACGGACATCGCGGTGACGCCCAGCTCGGCGGCGAGCCGGCGCATCGAGAACTTCGCGAGGCCCTCGGCGTCCAGCAGCCGGACCGAGGTGGCGATGATCTTGTCAAGATCCAGCCCGGCCGGCTGGTCCGCCTTCCGCTTGAGCGGGGGGCGTTCGGTCAGCCAGACACTGTTCGGCCGCTTCGTGGCGCGGCCGTCCGTCGCTGCCATGGCGCCCCTCCCTTTCGCAGAGCGATCTTTGTTCTCCTTGCTGATGCTATTCCGCGGCACTGACAGTGGGTGACGATCCGTCCCCCGATGTGGTGGCTGACGATGCGTCCGACGAGACGTCCTGCCCCGTGCGCTCCGCCCGGCGCAGCAGTACCGCCGCGATCAGCCCGCCGAGGAACACCGCGGCCGCGCCGACCAGCTGGCTGGTGCCGATGCCGCTCGCGAAGGCGTCGTGGACGGCGGCCCGCTCCGCGTCCGTACGGGTCCTGGCGAGCGCCGCGGGGAGTGCTCCGGCGCCTGCGGCGACCAGCGGAAGCAGCGCGACGAACCGGGAGTTCAGGACCGCGCCGAGGACGGCGACACCGAGGCCCTGGCCGAATTCCATCAGCGTGCCGTTGACGCCGGCGCCCACCCCGGCCTTGGCCGGCGGGATCGCGGACATGATGGCGTTGGCCATCGTCGGCATGGCCAGCGCGACACCGACGCCCATCACGATCAGGCCGGTCAGCATGCCGCCGTAGCCGTCACCGCCGAGCGTGGAGATCGCGGCGAGCCCGGCCGCGAGCAGCGTCATCCCGGAAACGATCATTCCCGGGGTGCCGACCCTGGGCATCAGACGGGCGCCCAGGCCGGTGAAATTGACCAGGATGACGGTGACGGCGAGCGGCGCCATCCGCAGCCCGGCGTCCAACGGACCGTAGCCGAGGACCAGTTGGAGATGCTGGGTGAGCAGGAACATCGAGCCGCCCATCCCGAAGGCGACGAGGATGCCGCCCGAGACGGCGCCGATGAACCGGCGGTTGCGGAAGAAGTGCATATCCAGCATCGGGTGCGGGACGTGCAGCTCCCAGAGGGCGAAGACGGCCAGGCCGATGATGCCGACGGCGGCGGATACGAGCACCCGGCCCGACAGCCAGCCGGACACGGGCCCGTCGATGATCGCGAAGACCACGCTGGCCATGCCGATCATGGACAGCAGCGCGCCGAGCAGGTCAGGCCGTTCGCTGCCGCGGCTCTGGGACTCCGGGACCAGCGCGACCACGGCCACCAGCCCGATCAGTGCGACGGGGAGGTTGACCAGGAACAGCGAACCCCACCAGAAGTGGTCGAGCAGCGATCCGCCGATCAGCGGCCCGGCGGCGAACCCGAGGGAGTTGACGGAGCTCCAGATACCGATGGCCTTGGGGCGCTCCGCGGCGTCGAATATCTGCATGACGACAGCGAGGGTGGTGGTCACCAGGAGCGCGCCGCCGATACCCATACCGGCACGGGCGGCGATCAACTGGCCGGGCGACTGGGCGAGGGCGGCACCCAGAGAGGCCACACCGAACAGCACCAGGCCGACGGCGAGCATCTTCTTGCGGCCGTAACGGTCGGCGGAGTTGCCCGCGGTGAGCAGCAGGCCGGACTGGACCAGCGAATAGGCGTTGATCATCCACTGGACGTCGGCGGTGGTCGCGCCCATCTCCTCGGTGAGGGAGGGGACGGCGACGTTCAGCACGGTGTTGTCGAGGACGACCGTGAGCTGGGCGACGCAGATGACCGCCAGGATCAGCCAGCGGGTGGCGGACCGGCCGGGCGGCTGGAGGGGGGTGGCGGCGGAGGCCACGGCGGGCATACGGGCTCCCTGTACGGTGCGGGGACTGGTTGCCTTACACCGTACAGGGAGCGTTATACGCCGTACATTGATTTACGTCGGGCCTTGCGCTTCAGCTTCAGGCCTTGCGTTTCAGGCCTTGCGCGTTAGGCCTTGCGCGTCAGGTCGTAGAACGTGGCGCCGCCCACGGCGACCTTCTTGAAGGTCTTCTCGATCCACGAGGTGATCTTCGACGAGGAGCCCTGGCTCCCGCCGGGACCGCCCATGGAGCCGCCCCTGCTTGCGATGAAGTAGTGGATCTTGCCGTCCGCCACATACTTCTTGAGCTGGGCGAGGGTCGGCGACGGGTCGCTCCCGTTGAAGCCGCCGATCGCCATCACCGGCTTCCCGGTGGCGAGTTGGTAGCTCGCGGCGTTCTGGGAGCCGATGGCCGCGGCGGCCCACGTGTAGTCGGCCGCGTCCTTCTCCAGCAGCGCCTTGGCCTTGTCGGACACCTGGCTGCCGTTGAGCAGACCGCCCATGCCGCCGCCCATGCCTCCCATACGGCCGGCGCCGCGCTCACCAGTACCGCCCATCGGGCCGGGGAAGCCCTGCCGGCCACCCTGGGGGCCGCCCTGTGCCGGGGCCCGGCCCTGCTTCTGCCCCTGGGCGGCCTGGCCTCCCGGTGCCGGCGGCTGAGCCTGCCCACCCTGGCCCGGCACCGTCAGCGTCTTTCCGCCCGGCCGTCCACCACCCGGGAAGCCACCCCCGCCCGGCCCGCCCATGCCGCCCTGGACCGAAGGCCCGGCCGTGATGATCGAGCCGCCCTTGGCCGTGTTGACCGTGTTGAGTGTGTACGCGAGCGGGCCGGCCAGCGCCGTCGCCACCCCGAGCCCGGCCGCGAGCACCGCGATCCGGCGGCGGGTCCCTGCCGACTTTGCCTGTCCCGACTGTCCGGCCTGTCCCGCCTCTCCTAGCTGCCCTGCCTGTCCCGTCGATCCCGTCGATCCCGTCGATCCCGCCGATCCCGCCGATCCCGCCGACCGTGTCTGCCGTAGCGCCAGCAGCAGACCCAGCGCCGCTAGCAATCCGAGCGCGAGCACCGTCCAGCGCAGCCACGGCAGCCAGTCCGGCGAACGGTTCAGCAGCACGTACGACCAGCCGGCGGTCGCCGCGACCGTCACGGCCAGGACGAGCGGCGCGATCCTCCCGCCCGTCGCCCGACCTCCACCCCCAGAAGGCGGCGCTACGCGCCGGCAGCCTGCCCGCCGCCACAGCAGCGTCCCGCCCATGCCGACCAACGCCGCGATATAGGGCGCCAGCGCGATGTTGTAGTACTGATGGAAGATCCCGGACATAAAGCTGAAGGTCGCGAACGTCATCAGCAGCGCGCCGCCCCACACCAGGAACTCGGCCCGCTCACCGGCCTCTTCGGCGGCGTGTGCGCGACGGGCACGCCAGAGCACACACACGCCCGCGACCAGCAGAATCAGCGCGGCAGGCAGCAGCCAGGAAATCTGGCCGCCCATGTCGGAGGAGAAGAGCCGGGTGATACCCGTCTCGCCCCAGCCACCACCACCGCCGCCGGGCCCACCCCGACCACCACCGCCGACACTGCCGGTCTCATTGCCGGTGATCCTGCCGAAGCCGTTGTAGCCAAAGGTCAGCTCCAGGAAGCTGTTGGTCTGCGATCCGCCGATGTACGGGCGCGTGGACGCCGGCCACAGTTCGACGAGCGCCACCCACCAGCCGCCGGACACCACGATCGCCAGACCGGCCAGCAGCAGTTGGCCGAACCGGCGGCGTACCTTGACCGGCGCGCAGCACGCGTAGACGAGGGCCAGCGGCGGCAGGATCAACCACGCCTGCAGCGTCTTGGTGAGAAAGCCGAGCCCGAAACAGACACCGGCCAGCAGCAGCCACCTCGTCCGGCCGTCCTCAAGCGCGCGCAGAACAGCGGCAATTGCACAGACCATCAACAGGCACAGCAGTGCGTCGGGGTTGTTGAAGCGGAACATCAGGGCGGCGACCGGCGTGATCGCCAGCGTCGCGCCCGCCAGCAGCCCGGCCGCCACGCCGAACCTGCGCCGTACGGCCGCGTAGAGCACGCCGACCGTCGCCACGCCCATAAGCGCCTCGGGCACCAGGATCGCCCATGAGCTGAGCCCGAAGAGGCGCACGGACAGCGCCATCGGCCAGAGCGCGGCCGGCGGCTTGTCCACGGTGATCGAGTTGGCAGCGTCGGAGGACCCGAAGAAGAACGCCTTCCAGCTCTCGCTGCCGGCCTGTACGGCGGCCGAGTAGAACTGGTTGGCGTACCCGGAGGCGGCCAGGTTCCAGAGGTAGAGCGCGGCCGTGACCACCAGCAGCGCCAGCAGCGCGGGCCGGGCCCAGCGCGATAGGGGTCGCCCCTGCGCGGAAACGGCGACCGACGCCAGCGCTCTCTCCTGTGCGGTGACCGGGGTCGGGTACGGCGACTGCGCCGGCGTACCGGGCGGCGGGTGCGGGGTCATCGAGCGCTCCTGGTGTGGTCGTTCCGGTCGTGCGGGGCGAGCGGCTGCGGTTCGTCGGGGCCGTCGCCGTGGTTGTCGCGGACGTTGTCGCGGAGGTGGTCATCGCGGACGTTGTCGCGGATGCCGACCCAGGCACCGTCGCGGACGTCGTCCCGGATGCCGTCGCGGGCGTCGTCGCGCCGCTCCGCGTCCGGGAAGACCCAGGCGCGGAAGAGCAGAAACCGCAGCACCGTCGCCGCAAGGTTGGCGGTGACCAGTACCGCGAGTTCGGTGCCGTGCGACGGGGTGCCGGTGGCGGCGTCGAGGGCGGCGAGCGAGCCGCTGGTCAGGGCGAGTCCGATGGCGAACACGACCAGCCCCTGCGCCTGGTGGCGGACCGCCCGGTCCCGTCCCCGTACGCCGAAGGTCAGCCGCCGGTTGGCGGCCGTGTTGATGACCGCCGACACCAACAGAGCGCCGGCATTGGCGAATTGGGGCCCGATCCCCAACCGGAAGAGAGAGTAGAGAGCGAGATAGAGGAGCGTGCTGAGCGCGCCGACGACACAGAATCCGACGAGCTGACGTGCCAGCCCGCCCGGCACACCGGACAGGTCACGGTCCCGGGGGTCGTCGCCGAAGGGCCGGGCCAGCCGGTCCAGCGGCAGCGCGCCGGTCGCCAGCGCCCGCCCCACCCGCCAGACGCCCTTGAGATCGTCGGTGGCCGTACGGACGATGTGCACGGTGCTGTCCGGGTCGTCGACCCAGTCCACCGGCACCTCGTGGATCCGCAGCCCGGCCCGCTCCGCGAGCACCAGCATCTCGGTGTCGAAGAACCAGCCGGTGTCCTCGATCATCGGCAGCAGGCGCTCGGCGACATCGCCGCGTACCGCTTTGAATCCGCACTGCGCGTCGGAGAACCGGGCGGCGAGCGAGCCGCGCAGGATGAGGTTGTAGGTGCGGGAGATGAACTCGCGCTTGGGGCCGCGCACCACCCGTGAACTGCGGGCCAGACGCGAGCCGATCGCCAGGTCGGAGTGGCCCGAGATCAACGGCGCGACCAGCGGCAACAGGGCGTTGAGGTCGGTGGACAGATCGACGTCCATATAGGCCAGCACCGGCGCGTCGGAGTGCGTCCATACGGTGCGCAGCGCCCGCCCGCGCCCCTTCTGCTCCAGCCGTACGGCCGTGACCTCGTCGAGCGCTTCGTCGAGGCGGGCGGCGGCCTCCGGCGTACGGTCCGTGCTCGCGTTGTCGGCGATGGTGATCCGGAAGCCGTACGGGAAGGTGCGGGTCAGGTGCGAGTGCAGCCGTCGCACGCAGGGTTCGAGGTCGGTCTCCTCGTTGTAGACGGGGATCACGACATCAAGGACCGTCTCAATCTCGCCGAGGCGCAGATGCTCGCGTGGCGGCAGGGAGCCCAGTGGAGTGCGGGCCGGCTGTGTCATCGTCATGCCGACGACACTCGCCAACTGCGCTGTCACCTCGGTGTGGTGAGCCTGTGGCCGGGCTGTGAGTCGGCGGAGGGCTCGCGGCCGGCGCCTCCAGCCCCCCAGCCAGCGTCTCCAGGCCCCTAGCCGCCGTCTCCAGATGCCCAATCGGCGTCTCCAGACGCCCAGCCGGCGTCTCCAGACTCCCGATCGGCGTCTCCAGCCTCGCGGCCGGAAGGATCACCGTGAAAACCGTCCGGCCCGGGGCGCTGTCGACCGCGACCGTCCCGCCATGGGCGGCGACCACCGCCTGCACGATGGCGAGGCCGAGTCCGGTACTCCCGGCAGCGCGGGAGCGGGACGCGTCGCCGCGCGCGAAGCGTTCGAAGACATGCGGGAGCAGGTCGGGCGGGATGCCGGGCCCGTCGTCCCGCACCTCAAGGCGGACGGCGGGCTCCTGGCCCGCGCTCCGCACCCGGGCGGTCACCGTCGTCCCCTCGGGCGTATGCGTCCGGGCGTTGGCCAGCAGGTTCACCAGGATCTGGTGCAGCCGGCCGGCATCACCGCACACCAGAGCGGGGTCGTCGGGCAGCTCCAGCCGCCATCGGTGACCGGGGCCGGCGGCCCGTGCATCGCTCACGGCGTCCACCACCAGCGGCGAGAGATCAACGCTCTCGTATGAGAGCGGGCGTCCGGAATCGAGCCGGGCGAGCAGCAGCAGATCCTCCACCAGCCCCGTCATCCGCTCCGCCTCGGACTCGATCCGGCCCAGAGCGTGCCGGGTCTCGGGCCCCGGCTGCTCCCGCCCGCGCCGGGTCAGCTCGGCATAGCCCCGAATCGACGCCAGCGGGGTGCGCAGCTCATGACTGGCGTCGGCGACGAAGCGGCGCACCCGCGTCTCGCTCTCCTGACGCGCCGAGAGCGCCGAACCGACATGCCCCAGCATCCGGTTCAGCGCCGCACCGACCTGCCCCACCTCCGTACGCGCATCCGCCTCGGCCTCCGGGACCCGGACATGCAGCGCCACCTCGCCCTGATGGAGGGGGAGTTCGGAGACACGGGTGGCGGTGGCCGCGACCCGGCGCAGCGGCCGCAGCGCGATACCGACCATGGCGGCGCCCGCGATGCCGGCGGCGATCAGCCCGGCACCCGTCACACAGACCTCTACGAGCACGAGCGTGCCGACGGTCTCCTGGACGTGGCCGAGCGGCAGGCCGAGGACGAGCGAGCCGTCCTTGGCGTACTGCACGCGGTAGTCGCCCAGGCCGGGCAGCTCGGTGGTGTGCCGCGCACCGTCCCGGGGCACGGAGTTCAGGGCCGCGGTCTGTGCACGGGTCAGCCCCTCCAGGTGATCTTCGGGCGTACGGCTGGCGGAGCCCTTGCTCTTCGCCCCGCCCTCGATCGCCCCGTCGGGCGCGACCCGCGCGCCCACCGTCCCGATGGGCATGCCGGGCATCACCACGAAGTCGGGGCGGTCCCCCATGAGGAGGTCGTGCGGCTTCGGTCCCCGGGAGCGGTCGACGGATTCCCTCAGCTGTTTGTCCAACTGACCCTGGAGCTGGGAGTGCAGCGCGATGGTCGTGACCGTGGCGATCACCGCCCCGACCACGGCGATCAGCGCCACCGCCGACACGACAAGCCGAGTCCGCAACGACCAGCGACGCCGGGGAGCGGGGGCATGGCCGCGCTCCGGTGCACCGGCGCGGACCGGGGCAGGTCCATGACCGTGACCCGGGGCGGGAGAGTTCATCGGCCGGCTACCCGCCCGGCTTGATCAAATACCCCGCACCACGCCGGGTGTGGATCATCGGCTCTCGCCCCGCGTCGATCTTCCGCCGCAGATAGGAGATATACAGCTCGACGACATTGGCCTGACCCCCGAAGTCATAGCTCCAGACCCGGTCCAGGATCTGGGTCTTGCTCAGCACCCGGCGCGGATTACGCATCAGATACCGCAGCAACTCGAACTCGGTCGCGGTCAGATGGATCTCCTGACCGCCCCGCCACACCTCATGGCTGTCCTCGTCGAGCACCAGATCGCCCACCGTGAGCAGCGATTCGCTGCGCGCGGTGGCCGCCCCGGCACGGCGCAACAGCCCACGCAGCCGGGCCACCACCTCCTCCAGGCTGAACGGCTTGGTGACGTAGTCGTCGCCGCCCGCCGTCAGCCCGGCGATCCGGTCCTCGACGGCGTCCTTGGCCGTCAGGAACAGCACCGGGACGTCCGGCAGCTCGCGCCGCAGCCGGCCGAGCACCGTCAGCCCGTCCATGTCCGGCAGCATCACATCGAGCAGCACCGCATCGGGCCGCCAACTCCGCGCACAGCGCAGCGCGCCCGCGCCGTCCCCCTCCGACCGGATGTCCCAGCCCTCGTAGCGCAGCGCCAGCGACAGCAGATCGGCGAGCGAGGACTCGTCATCCACGACCAGCACCCGCACCGGGCTGCCATCGGCCCGCAACAGCTCCGACCGCTTCCCAGGCGCCCGCACCGCAGCCCCTGCCCCTGCCCCGTCAGCGGGCACGGATGACACCTCGCGGAACGCACGGCCGGACGCCGGAGCGGACGAACGGCCGGACGCGAGACCGGACGAGAGACCGGACGAGAGACCGGACGAGAGGGTGGACGAACGACCGGGCGAACGGCCCGGCGAGAGACGGGACGACGCAGAGGACACCGGAGTCATGGTCATGACCTTGAGCGTGACCGGCTCCCCTGAGAGCTCCCTTTCCGGTATCTGTGAATCTCCTGAGAATCCCCCGTGGTCTCCCCCTACTGTCCCCCTGCTCTCCCCCTGCTTCCCCCCTTGTTCCCTACCTCTACCTCTGCCCCTCCCCCACTTCCCCCCTGTCCTCTCCCCCGTACCTCCCAGCCCTCCCCAACTGACCGGCAATTCCCGTGCAACCGGCCTGGGCCGCCCCCCGCGCGGTCCAAACCGATCAGCACTCCGCAAGCATCGCACCCACCACTGACAATCGCCCTGACCAGCAATAACGCCGCCTGTGGGGCGCTCACCCGCACCGCCCGGCCCATCCCTCGACGCCACCCCGTACGGTCGCGGCATGAGACTCCTCGCCCTCTCCGGCAGCCTGCGCGCCCGCTCCTCCAACAGTGCCGTGCTGCACTCCGCCCTCGACCTCGTCGACGGCCCGGCCACCACCGCGGACATCGGCGCGCTCCCGCACTTCAACCCGGACCTGGACGGCGAGGACGCCACACCCCCCGCCCCTGTCGCCACCCTCCGCGCCGCCGTCGCGGCCGCCGACGCCCTTCTCGTCGTCAGCCCCGAATACGCGCACGGAGTCCCCGGTGTCCTCAAGAACGCCCTCGACTGGCTGGTGAGCAGCGGCGAATGCGTCCACAAGCCGGTCGCGGTGATCACCGCGTCGCCGTTCCCCACCGGCGGCGACCACGCGAACGCCCAACTCCGCGAGACCCTGCGCATGATGACCGCCGAGATCGTCACCGCCGCCTGCCGAGAAATCCCCGCCATCGGCCCGAAGATCGACCCCACCACGGAACGGGTCACCGACGAGGCAACGCTGGCGGACCTCCGAACCGCCATGCACCACCTGACCACGGCAGCGACCGAGTGATCGGTTGGATACACCGGGCGCCGCAGGTCACCGTCATGACGACTGACCTGGCTGCCAATTGATACGCCCGGAATCCCTCCGCCCATTGGTATGTCCGGAGTCCCTCACACCCCGAACAACCGCGCCCCGTTCCCATGGCAAACCCCCCGCAGCCACTCCTCCCCCATCTCCAGTCGCCTCAGCGCCTCCAGCGCATGCGCGTACCCGTAGGGGATGTTGGGGAAGTCGCTGCCGAACAGCACCCGATCGCCCAGGTCGGCGAGACGATCCCGCTCACCCTGCGGAAACGGCGCCGCTCGCTCGGCGAAGTCGGTGAACGCCATCGTCGTGTCGAGGTGCACACCCGGATAGCGCTGCGCCAGGTCCAGGAAGTCGGTGTATTCGGGCATCCCCATATGCGCGATGATCAGCCGCAGCCGGGGGTGCCGGGCCAGCAGCCGCGCGATCGGTTCGGGCCCGGTGTGCTTACCCGGCGCCGGTCCTGACCCGCAGTGGACGACGACCGGCGTGCCGGCCTCCGCGAGGGCGCCCCACACCGGGTCGAGCTGCGCACCGGCCGGGTCGTACCCGCCGACCTGCACGTGCGCCTTGAAAACCCGTGCCCCGTCCGCAACTTCGGCCCGGACGTACTCCGCCGCCCCGTCCTCCGGGAAGAACGTCGCGGTCCGCAGGCAGTCCGGCGTACGGGCCGCGAAGTCCGCCGCCCAGCCGTTCAGCCACTGCGCCATCCCGGGCTTGTGCGGATAGATCATCGAGGTGAAGGCCCGCACGCCGAAGCCGCGCAGCACCGCCAGCCGCTCGTCCTCCTCGTAGCGGTACGCGATCGGCCACGGCCGCCCCACCAGCGGTCCGGCGGCGTCGAAGTACGCCCAGACCTTCGCCATCACCCGCTCGGGCATGAAATGCGTATGCACATCGATCAGCCCGGGCAGCCCCAACTCCTGCCAGAACACGCCGACTTGCTCATCGCCGTCCGCCACACCAGCCCCTTCCCGCCATTCCGCTCACGGCACGGACGCACACGCATCCGGCGCCCACCCAACACCTACCTGCATATGGCACCCATATTCCCCGCCCCACATCCACCCGGGAACACACCCGTACGGATCAGAACAGTCCCTCCTGGGGTCCGGCCGCCCCCGCCGCCCCTGCTCCGTACGCCGCAGCCCTTAGGGGCACCGTCGTCACCCGCCCCTTGGCCGCCCCCAGAACCCACCCCGACAAAACCCTGGCATCCAGCACGGCGACCACCTCAGAGTCCCCCGATGCCCGCCCCGGCATGTCCCCCGAAACATGCGCAGCCACCTGCCCCGGCACATCCCCCGCCACCCGCAGCCGCAGATAGACGTCCGACCCCACCCCGGCCACCACCTCGCCCACGATCTCCGCCCCCGCCGTCATCCCGCCCAGCTCCGCCGCGCCCGCCGGAACACGGTCCAGCCCGAACAGCTCCGTATGGTCCGTACCGTCGAAGTCCACCGGCTCCAACGTTTCCGGCCAACCCGCCAACTCCCGTGCCCTGTCGTGCAGTTCACGCAGTGCCGCAATCCGCTCGGACAGCGGCGGCAGCACACCGCGAGCCGCCCGCTTCGCCCCCTTCCCGAACCGGTCCGGCACCGCCAGCGCGCTCCCCAGCAACGCCTCCGCCCGCCGCGCAGCCATCAACGGCCCGCGCCCCAGCCATGCGTACGCCACCGCCCCCTGCTCCACCAGCCGGGCCGGCCCGCGCTCGGCGGCCGTGATCCCCACCTTGAGCAGCCCGGGACCGAAGTACGCCAGATAGACGCCGTACGGCCGCGGATCATCGGCCATGGTGTCGGCCGCCACCGAACGCGACCGGTCCAACTGGGCGCACCGCGCGCACTGGTCCTTCGCGCTCGCGCCGTCGAGCACCGCCCCGTACGGACACACGATCCAGCGGCCGGCCCTTCGCACCCCCAGGCAGCACCGCTCCCCCTGCGCGGCGAACGCCAGCACCTTGCCCGCGGGGAGCAGGCTCACCCGCTCCTCGCCCCGCTCGGCGCAGTACCAGCCGAGCCGCTGCGCATACCCTCCCGCCGGCCCCGATCCGCCACCTGACCAGCGTGGTCCCGTACATCGCCACACACAGTCAGCGTACGACCGACCACTGACAACGCCGCCCCGCCCACCGCGGCCCTACGACACGACGCCCCACATCGCCGCCGCCCGCCCCACACACGGCTACGACACCACCGTCAGCTCCACACCCGACCCCCGGAACGTACTCCGATAGGCCCGCGGCGAGACCCCCAGCGCCGCCTGGAGATGCTGCCGCAGCGATGCCGCCGTACCGAAGCCCGCCTCCGCCGCGATCCGGTCCACGGACAGATCCGTCTCCTCCAGCAACTGCCGGGCCCGCTCGACCCGTTGCTGCGTCAGCCACTGCAACGGCGAGACCCCAACCTCCTCCCGGAACCGCCGGGTGAAGGTCCGTACGCTCATCGACTCCCGCGCCGCCAGCTCCCGCAGGCTCAGCGGCCGGTCCAGATTCTCCAGCGCCCACGCCCGCGCGGTGCCCGTCGAGGACACCTGCGGCTCCGGCACCGGCCGGCGGATGTACTGCGCCTGGCCGCCCTCCCGGTGCGGAGGTACGACCGTCCGCCGGGCCACATCATTGGCCACCGCCGCACCGTGATCGCACCGGATCATGTGCAGACACAGATCGATCCCCGAGGCGACCCCGGCCGCCGTCAACACATCCCCCTCGTCCGTATAGAGCACATCCGCATCCAGCTCGACCGCCGGAAACATCCGGCGGAAGTCGTCCACCGACCGCCAGTGCGTGGTGGCCCGCCGCCCGTCCAGCAGCCCCGCGGCGGCCAGCACGAACGCCCCCGTACAGATCGACGCGATCCGTGTCCCCGGCCGGATCCGCCCCAGCGCGTCGGCCATCGCCGGACTCAGCCGCCCGGCGCTCCGCTCCGTCCCCGGGTCGTAATCCACCCCGGAAGCCGGCACCACGACCGTGTCCGCCTCCTCCAGCGCCTCCACCCCATGCGCCACATTCACCGTGAAATCCGTGTCCGTACGCACCTCTCCCGGCTCCAGCGCGCAGGTCACCAGCTCATACAGCCGCTCCCCCGCCGCCGACCTGGCCTCCCCGAAGATCCGGTGCACGATCCCCACCTCGATCGGCAGCAGCCCGTGCCGCACCAGCACCGCCACCCGATGCCGCCGGAAACCCTCGGAAGCCTTCCCCGAAACGGAAACCTTCCCCGAAACCGAAACCACCTTGTCGCCCGCCATGGCCCGATCCTTGCACATCATGGCTATCCGGCCACTCGTTCGGCGCCCCGCCCACCCCGACAGTGGACGCCATGAAGGTCCTCTGGCTGTTCGCCCACCCTGACCAGCGCTCTCTCAGCGGCGCCCTCAAAACCGAGGGACTGCGCACCCTCGATGCCCACGGCCACGAACACCGCGTCTCCGACCTGTACGCCATGAAGTGGAACCCGGTGGTCGACGCCGACGACTACGCCCACGACCCGGCCGACCGCCTCCTCATAGGCGACGCCTCGGAACGCGCTTACGCAACGGGGCAATTGAGCCCCGACATCCGCTCCGAGCAGCAGAAACTCGCCTGGGCCGACACCCTCGTCATCCAGTTCCCCCTCTGGTGGTACGGCATGCCCGCCATCCTCAAGGGCTGGTTCGACCGCGTCTTCGTCAAGGGCTTCGCCTTCGGCATCACCGACCCCGCCACCGGCCGCCCGCAGCGCTACGGCGACGGCAAGCTGGCCGGCAAGCGCGCCATGGTCATCGTCACCGCCGGGGCCCGCGCCGCCACCCTCGGCCCGCGCGGCGTCAACGGCGACCTCAACGACCTCCTCTTCCCCCTCCAGCACGGCACCCTCTGGTACACCGGCATCTCCGTCGTCCCGCCCCTCCTGATCCCGGCCGCGGACCGCGCCACCCCCACCGACTACGAAACCGCCGCCACCCGCCTACGCGACCGCCTTCACACCCTCCCCACCACCACCCCGCTGCCCTTCCGCCACCAAAACACCGGCGACTACGACGACGACCTCCTCCTGCACCCCCACCTGGCCGCCCCGCACCACCATGGCCCGTCCGCCCACTACACAACCCCGCCCGCACCGGCCCACGGGTGACCCGAACGCAAAAAGCCGCAGGCCCGGTGGATGTAAATCCACCGGGCCTGCGGCATCAGTAGCGGGGACAGGATTTGAACCTGCGACCTCTGGGTTATGAGCCCAGCGAGCTACCGAGCTGCTCCACCCCGCGTCGGTAGACCAAACACTACGCGACTATGGGGCCAACGCCTAATCCTTTCTCCACAACCCACCCAGGCCCCCCAACCGCCGCCGTACGACACGAAAAAGCCCCCTCCCGGAGAACCGGGAGGGGGCTTTGACTTGCGGTGCGCTCGGCAGGATTCGAACCTGCAACCTTCTGATCCGTAGTCAGATGCTCTATCCGTTAAGCTACGAGCGCTTGGCTTTCCGGCGGTTTTTCTTGGCCGGTCGGCGTTGCGGGAACAACATTACATGACCTGCGCCGTGAGGCGAAATCCATTACCCGCACCCCTCCTGACCTGCGGAAATGTGCTCTCGGCCGGTTCCTGGTGGCTGCCGGTCGCGGCCGGCGTCCTCGACGATCCGGACGAAGTTCGGGTGGCTGTCGCCCTCTTCGGGCGCCCGCATCCGCCCCGCCCCGGCCTCCGTACTCGGACTCCCACCCGCACAAAAGCGTTCAGGCCCCGGTCGCGGACGACCGGGGCCTGAACGAAAGAAGAGCGGAGGCGGAGGGATTTGAACCCTCGATGGGGGGTAAGCCCCAAACCGCATTAGCAGTGCGGCGCCATAGACCGGACTAGGCGACGCCTCCACACACCCCACGCGCGCAAGCGCGCTGTGGCGTGTCCAGATGATGGCACAGCTCTGCGGGCTGTCACCAATCGCCCCCCACGGTACTCGGCTCGCGCGCCACCCGGCAAAGACGTTTTTGCGGCGCAACGTCGGGGTCGGCGGCGCGTTAGGAGAGGCGGGGCCGTATGGGGACACAGCCGTACGCCCCGGCGCGTACGTGTCGCGTACCCGCCCCGCTCTCGTCCCTCTGGAGCCGTGATGCCGCATCGCAAGACGTCCCGCTTCGCCGTGGCGGCCGCCGCCACGGCCGCCGCCGTGTCCGTCGTGTCGGCCCTCGCCGCGACGGCGTCGGCCGCTCCGATCCCGCTGCCGGAGCGCCGGGCCGTGGCCGGCCCGCCGTCGCCCGCGAGCCATCTCTCGTCCGGCGACCACCTCACGCTGACCGTCACCGGCTCCGGGGACCCGGACCAGGACGGTACGTACGAGCTGTCCTGCCACCCCACCCGCGGCGACCACCCCGATGCCGAGGCGGCCTGCGACGGGCTGGACGAGGTGACGACATGGGGCAAGGACCCCTTCGCGCCGGTGCCGCCGGGCGCCCGGTGCACGATGATCTACGGCGGCCCGGCCACCGCTCATGTCGAAGGCACCTGGGCGGGGCGGCCGGTGAACGCCGACTTCAAGCGGACCGACGGGTGTGAGATCGGCCGATGGAACCGAGCGGAGCCGCTGCTTCCGCGTACCACTTTGTGAGCCGATTCGTGAGCCGATTCGTGATCTGGCTCGTGATCTGGTTCGTGATCCGTCAGCTGATCGGTGCGCGATCCGGTAGGAAATCCGGTACGCGGCAGGGCTCAACGCCCCCTTCGTCACTCAGTTCGCCACCCGGTTCACCGCCCGGCCCGTGACCCGGTTGATGACGGAGTAGCGCGCCAGGTCAGGACGCGGGGCACATGTCCGGCGTGCGGTGAGTCGCACAAAGTCGGGGCATTTCCTCCTCGTCATGCGCCTCCGCGCCGCGGGCAAGTGCCCGTAGACTCCATCCCAGCGACCCGCCCCGGTGGGTCGGCAAGGTGCGGTAACAGGGAGGAAGCGTCGTCGTGAGCAGCAGGCCATCCCGAGGCGCTGCTCGCCTCGCAGCCATACTCGACGCCCTCCCCGACGCGCTGTTGCTCGTCAACTGCAACGGCACGGTCGTCAACGCCAACACCATCGCGCTGGAGACCTTCGAGGCGCCGGGTACCGCCCTCGTGGGCCGCGGTCTGCTGGACCTGCTGCCGTCCTTCGACTCCAAGCGCATTCCCGGCTCCATGCGGCGCCGGGACGAGGAGACCGAGGGCGGCCGTACGAAGCCCACCCGGATGGTCGCGCGGCGTACCGACGGGACCGAGCTGCTGGTCGAGGTGACCAGCGCCAATCTGGAGGACGGGCGCACCCCGTACGAGAGCGCCTTCGAGGCCGCGTACGCCGATCACCGCAACGGCTACACCGGCGATGAGCTGCTGATGCTCGTCGTCCGCGATCTGACCGGGACCCTGGACACCGAGACCGAGCTGGCCCGCCAGCAGCGGCAGACCGAGATGATCCTGCGCGCCGCGGCCGAGGGTGTGGTCGGGGTCGATGCCGAGGGCAAGGTCGTGCTGGTCAATCCGTCCGCCGCACAGATCCTGGGCTACCGGGCGAGCGAGCTGGGCGGCAAGGAGCTGCACCCGCTGATCCATCACTCGCGGGCGGACGGTTCGGCGCTGCCGTGGGAGGACACCCCGCTCGCCGACACGCTGAAATCCGGGCGCAAGCACCGGGTGCGCGGGCAGGCGCTGTGGGCGAAGGACGGGCGCTCGGTGTCCGTCGATCTGACGACGGCACCGGTGCGGGACGGAGATCAGCTCGTCGGTGCGGTGATGACGTTCACGGACCGGCGTCCGTACGACGCGCTGGCGGCGCGGCACAGCCAGCTGCTCGCGGTGCTGGAACAGGCGCTGCGTGGACCGCTGGAGGAGCTGAAGGGCGAGCTGGGCACGCTCGCGTCCGACCCGGCGGGGCAGCTGTGGCCCGAGGCGAACCAGATCCTGCACCACCTCGCCGCCGGCCATGCCCGGATGACGACGCTGGTGGACAACGTCCTGAGCTATCAGCGGCTGGACTCCGGGCAGGACCGGCTCAACCGCGTCAAGGTCTCGCTGGACACCGTCGTCGCGGCGGGTGTGGAGGGCGCGGTCGAGCTGATCGGCCCCGGCCGCGCGCAGTTCGCGGTGCACGCGCCGCCGATAGAGGCCACGGTCGATGCCGAGCGGATCGCGCAGGCGCTGTCTCATCTGATCGCGGATGTCGCGGGTGTGGACTCCACGGGCCGGATGCCGGTCGGCGACGGCGGCACGGGCCCGGACGGGCGGTCGGGTCCGGTCCCCGGTGACTCGACGATCGTGGTCGCGGCGGCGAAGCGCGGGGACGTCGTACGGATCGAGGTGCGCGGCCCGTATGGCGGCGGCGACCCGGTCCATGAGCCCATCGTCCGCGGGATCATGCGGCAGCACGGCGGTCTGATGCAGACACACGAGATGCCGGGGGCGCCGGGCGCGGGCGGCAGCGCGTATGTGCTGGAGCTACCGGTTTCACCGGACGGGTCGGTGACGGCCGGGGCGGAGCGGGCGCCTGAGGCGACCGGTAATGAGACGACGGTGATGCCGGTACCGGCTGCCCGGGCGCGGGGAACGCAGCCGGGCGGGGCCGATGCGGGCGCGGATTCGGGTGCGGACGGTCGTACGGGCGATCCGGGTCAGGGGGGCCAGGCCGGTGACACGGGTGCCGGTGGTTCCGGTGGTGCCTCCGGGGATGGTGACCGTACGGGGCAGCACGGGGCGGCTGTTGAGAGTGGTGCGGGAGTGCCCGCCCAGGCAGACGGCGGGCCGCAGCAGCCGACCGGCCGTCGGCGCGCACGGCACTCCGGCGCGGAGCAGGGCGCGGGTACCGGACCGCGGGCGCTCGGCGCGGGTGGCGGGCCTGCCGGCCACGGTCCCGAGGGCGCACAGGAACTGAACGCGGCGAATGGCCGCGGACCGGGCGGAGAGGTCGCGCCCGGTGCGGAGGCCGGTGTTCCGCACGGCGCCGTGGGCGATGGCACACAGGGCGAAGCGGGCTCCGGCGCGACCGACGGCGGTCCGGGGGCGCGCCCCCACGGCGGTGCCGCGGGCGGGTCCGACGGCGCCGGCCGGCCGGGCGCGGACGGTGCGGGGCTGCCGCCGGGGATGGCGGGCGCCGAGGCCGTACCGCCGAGCGGACGGCGACGCGCCCGCCAGGGGACGCCGGAGGGCAGGGCGCTGCCCGCGCTTCCCTCGGGCGCGAACGATGCGGCCGAGCACACGCAGCAGGGCGCAGGCGGGGCTCAGGCGGCCGGTCCGGCCACGGGACCGTCGGCATCGGGTCCGGGTCCGGCGTCGGCTCCCGGGCAGGTTCCGGCGTCGGCTCCGGGGCAGCCTCAGGGGCTCGGCCCGGTGCAGCCGCAGGGCCAAGGCCCGGTTCCGCCGGCGGGTTTGGGACCGGTGCAGCCGAGCGGCCGCCGGGCGCGCCGGGCGCTGGCCGAGGCGCCTGAGCGGGCCCAGTCGACCGCGTCCGCCGCCGCCTCGAACGGGGCCGCCTCCGCGCAGCATCCAGGTGCCGCTCAGCAGCCGTCGGACCCCCGGTCCGCGGACGCGCTGTCGCCCGCCGGCGCACGTACCGCCTTCGCGCTGCCGCCGGCCGCGGCGGACCAGACGCCGCAGTCGCTGCCGGCCCTGCCCGCGGTCGCCGGTCAGGTGCCCGCGCGTGGGGGCACGCTCGGGCATGGGGGTGCCCCCGCTCGCGCGACGTCGCGAGTGGCGGAGGAGCCGAGCCCGGGGGAGGCCGGTCCGCAGGACGGCGGTGGCACGGGCCGTCGCCGGGCACGTCGGCCGGTCGGTGGCGGCGTGGACGGGACGCCCGGTGCGCAGCCGGGGCACGAGCTGGAAGCGGCCGCCGACTCCGGTGACCCGCAAGGCGATTGGGATGCCGAGCCGACCGGCCGACGGCGTGCCCGGCGGGCCGCGGCCGAGGAACGGGCGGCGGCCGCGATGGCCGATTCCGAGGCGTCCGGCACGTTCGTGGCGGGCCCGGAGGGGCTCGTGGCACAGCCGACCGAGCCCGGCGAGGAGACCGGTACGGCGACGGGCACGGTGGCCGGGATCGCCCCGGTGACGGACGGGCCGGCGCCGGCCGCGCCCGCACCGACCGGGCGTAGGCGTGGGCGCCCCAGCCCCGCCGAGGAGCCCCCGGGCGGCCAGGCCGCGGCCACTACGGCCACCGGCCAGCACCCCGAGCACACCCCGGCCCGCGGAGCAGCGCAGGCTCCGGATCAGGGCGCGGCGGCACAGGACACGTCCCCCGTCCCTCCGCAGGGACGGGGGCCCGCCCCCGCGCAGCGGCAGCCGCTGCCGCCCGCCGAGGACGACGGCGGCCACGCGGCGGGACACTCCCACGGGCGGGCGTTCAGCGTGCGCACGCTCGGCCAGGGCGTGCCGTTCGCCCAGCAGCTCGCCGACCAGCAGCGCCCGGCGCCACCCGCCGGCAGCACGCCCCCCGGTGGCACGTCCGCCGGCTCGGGCCGCCGCCGCAAGCTCGCCGCACCCCCGCAGGACGGTGAGCGCACCACCGCCGCCGAGTCCGCTGCTCCGGCCGAGGCGCGGCCGCACCCGGGGCCCCAGGCAGGGGCGCAGCCGGCCCAGCCCGCGCACCAGCCGCAGCCCAAGCCCGCAGTCCCGGCGCAGTCGCAGCCGCGTCTGATGGACGCCGGCGAGGGCCGCGCCTTCGCGATCTCCGCGCCCGACGAGGGCAGCGAGGGCCCCGAGCCGCTGGACGGCCCGAACGGGGCCATAGAGGTGATGAACCGTCAGCCGCTGCCGATGGACGACGAGCTGCCGCCGGAGCCGCTGGACAATCCGCGCCGGCTGCTGGTCTGGCCGGCGCCGGATGTCTCCACCCAGCAGGCGCTGAGCGACCGCGGCTACCGCCCGGTGATCGTCAACTCCCGCGAGGAGGTGGACGCGCAGATCGCGGCGTACCCCGCGGCGCTGTTCGTCGACCCACTGACCGGGCCGATCACCCGCACCGCGCTCCAGTCGCTGCGCCAGGCGGCGGGCGCAGCCGAGGTCCCGGTGCTGGTGACCGCCGGTCTGGCGCAGGCGACCCGGGAGGCGGCGTACGGCGCCGACCCGGCCGTGCTCCTCAAGGCGCTCGCGCCGCACGACAGCGAACAGCACCCGCCACGGGTGCTGCTGATCGAGCAGAACGACGCCATCGCGGGCGCCCTGACCACGTCGCTGGAACGGCGCGGGATGCATGTCGCCCGAGCCGACGCGGACACCGACGCGGTCACCCTCGCCACACAGATGCAGCCCAACCTGGTCGTGATGGACCTGATGCAGGTACGCCGCAGGCGGGCCGGCATCGTCGACTGGCTGCGCGCCAACGGGCTGCTCGACCGCACCCCGCTGGTCGTCTACACCTACGCCGACATGGACCCGGCCCAGCTGCCGCTGCTCGCCGCGGGCGAGACCGTCCTGTTCCTCGCGGAGCGCTCCACGAGCGCCGAGGTGCAGGCCCGGATCGTCGACCTGCTCGCCAAGATCGGCACGAACTGACGCCGAGGCGTTGGGCACGGCCAGGCGGCGGGCTGTTGGGGACGACGGGACCTTGCGGACGGCGAGGCGGCCGACGAGGCGGCCGGTTGGTGGAGCCGTGGGCAAGGGGCTGACGGAGCCGTAGGGCCTCTCCGACCCTGACCCATCAGACAGACCCTACGGCTGCCCTACGGCTCCGCCCTCACTCACGCCAGCCGCGTCACATCCAGCGCACCCTCCGCGTACTGCCTGCGCAGCACCTTCTTGTCGAACTTGCCCACGCTCGTCTTCGGCACCGCCGGGATCACCGCCCACCGCTCCGGCACCTGCCAGCGCGCGATCCGCTCACCGAGGAACGCCTGCAGCTCCTCGTAACCGATCACCGCGCCGTCCGTCAGTACCACCGTCGCCAGCGGCCGCTCGCCCCACTTGTCGTCCGGTACCGCGACCACCGCGGCCTCCGCGACATGCGGGTGCGCCATCAGATGGTTCTCCAGCTCGACGGACGAGATCCACTCGCCGCCGGACTTGATGACGTCCTTGGCCCGGTCGGTCAGGGTCAGATAGCCGTTCGGGGTGATCGTGCCGACGTCGCCGGTACGCAGCCAGCCATCGGGGCTGAACTTGTCCTCGGGGCGCAGCGGTTCGCCCTGTGCACCGCCGTAGTACGCGCCGGCGATCCACGGGCCGCGGACCTCCAACTCGCCCGCCGCCTCGCCGTCCCAGGGGAGCTCCTCTCCGCTGGGGCCGATCAGCCGCGCCTCGACGGAGGCGGGGAAACGGCCCTGGGTGGCGCGGTAGGTCCACTCCTCCTCGCCGCTGACGCCGGCCGGCGGATGCGCCACGCTGCCCAGCGGGGAGGTCTCCGTCATGCCCCAGGCGTGGACGACGCGGATGCCGTGCCGCTCCTCGAAGCCGCGCATCAGGACCGGCGGGCAGGCGGAACCGCCGATGATGACCGTGCGCAGACACGCGACATCCCGCTTGGTGGCGTCCAGTTCGGCGAGCAGGCCCTGCCAGATGGTCGGTACGGCGGCGCCGATGGTCGGGCGAACCGTCTCGATCATCTCGGCGAGCGGGGCCGGCTGCAGAAAGCGGTCGGGCATCAGCAGGGACGCGCCGGCCATGAACGCGGCGTGCGGCAGGCCCCAGGCGTTGACATGGAACATCGGCACGACCGGCAGTGCGATGTCCCGGGAGCTGAGCGCGAACGCCTCGGCGTTGTTGACCTGAAGGGAGTGCAGATACAGCGAACGGTGGCTGTAGAGGACGCCCTTGGGGTCCCCGGTCGTCCCGGAGGTGTAGCAGAGCGCAGCGGCTTCCCGCTCGTCGATCTCCGGCCAGTCGAAGGTCTCCGCCCGCCCTGCGATCAGCTCTTCGTAGTCGTGCACCCGCACCCGTGCGTCCGCGAGTGCGGAGAGGTCACCGGGGCCGATGACGACGAGGTGTTCCAGAGTGCCCAGCTGGGGCAGCAGGGGGGCGAGCAGCGGGATCACGGTGCCGTTGACGAGTACGACCCGGTCCTGGGCGTGGTTGATGATCCAGGCCAGCTGTTCGGCGGGCAGCCGCAGATTGAGGGTGTGCAGCACCGCCCCCATGGAGGGAATCGCGAGATAGGCCTCCAGATGCTCGGCGTTGTTCCAAGCAAGCGTGCCGACCCGCTCCTCGGCCGCCACGCCGAGCTCATCGCGCAGCGCGTTGGCGAGCTGTGCGGCACGGCGGCCGACCTCGGCGAACGTGCGCCGCTGCGGATCTGCGCCGGTCCAGGTGATGACCTCCGACTCGCCATGAATCGTCGATCCATGGATCAGGATCCGCGAGACCGTGAGCGGTACGTCCTGCATCGTGCTGAGCACCGGGTGCCTCCGCGTTGTTACGGGCGGGTAGTGGTGCTGCGATTGTCGACGCATACCAGCTGGTATGTCACGCCCCTGTGATGTGTTCTTTACCGCTTACGGTGAGTGGGGGTGAGTGAGCGGTGAGTCGCACGCAGGCGGCACCACCTTCGGGGCACCGCATTCCGTCCCCCGTCACACCGCCCAGACCCCCTCCTTCATCAGCTCGCGCCCGGCCAGCTCGTTCTCCTCGCGCCAGGCCAGCACCCGGTGCGGCCGGAACTCCAGGAACACCCATGCGCTGCGGCCCCGCGGATCCCAGCCGAGCTTTTGCGCGAAGGCATCCCCCGCATCGGCCGGGAGGTCGCTCGACCCGATGACCTCCGCGGTGCTCTGCACCAGCACCACATCCCGGGTGGGGCCCATGGCGACCCAGCAGTCGCCGCGGGCCTTGAGATTGCGGGCGGTGGGATTGGCCGCCTTGGTGGCCATCAGCAGCCGGTCGCCGTGCCACAGGAAGGAGAGCGGGACCAGGCAGGGCGTGCCATCGCTGGATGCCGACGACACCCATGCGTCCTCGTCCGTTTCCCATCGCTGGAGCACATCACGCTTCCGCTGCTCGGCACTGCGGGCCGGCGGGTAGGTAGTCATGGCCGGAGGTTACTGATCACGCGCTCCCGCCACCTCGGCCAAGAGAGGTACGTCCGAGGGCGTACGACCTGGCCGGGGACTTCCGTCCGGGCCGGCGCCACGCTTGCCGCTCCCGCACAGCGCCTGTACGAGGTGGGCCTTCATGGCGGTGTCTATCCGGCTGGGTATGGGGAGGCCGTTCCCGTCGAGGTTTTGATAGTTCGTCAGATTGAAGCCCAGGGACAGCTGGCGCTGCCCGTCCTCGCTGGAAAGGGACCAGGACATCGAGCCGGGTACCTGGCCGTTGTGCCCCCAGAACTCTCCGCACGAAAGCTGCATACGGAACAGGCCGAGGCCGTAGCGCACCGTGCTGCCTTCGATCGGCACCGTTCTCTTCATCTCCCACAGCTGGGCCGGGGCGAGGAGCTCGCCGCCCAGCAGTGCGCGGTAGAACCGGTTGAGGTCGGCCATCGTCGACACGAGTGAGCCGGCCGTGCCGGCCCAGGACATGTTGTAGACGCTGTAGTCGCGCGGCGGGTCGTATACGCCGTACATGGCGTCGTACATCTTGGCGTGCGGTCCGGTGAGGTACGGCGAGCGCGGGAAGTAGGTGTGCCGCAGGCCGGCCTTACGGATGATGTGCTCGGTGATGTACTTCTCCGGGGACTCGCCGGTGACCTTGCGCAGCAGGAGTCCGGCGATCACGTAATTGGTGTTGGCGTAGTGGTGTGCCTGGCCCGGTTTTCCCGACGGCTTGGCCTTCAGACCCAGTCGGACCAGTTCTCTCGGGTCGAACGTGCGGAAGCGGTTGGCTTCCATGCTGTCCGGTGCCGCGAAGATCGCTGGGGTGTACTCGCCTATGCCGCTGGTGTGGTTGAGCAGCATCCGGACCGTGATGGCCCGGCCGCGCTCCCCGGGGATGAGGTCGGGCAGATAGCGCCCTATCGGCGCGTCCAGCTCGATGCGACCCGCGTCGGCCTGCTGAAGCACGGCGACCGACGTGAAGGACTTGGTGATGCTGCCGATGCGGTGCCGCATCTGTGGCGTCATGGGGCGCTCGGTGTCGGTGTCGGCCACCCCTGCGGCACCCTGCCATTCCTCGGCACCGTCCCGGACCGCCGAATAGGCGCCGTACATCCCCGCCTCATGGAACGCCCGCAACGTCCCCTCCAGCGCGGGGCGGTCCAGCCCGGTCCGGTGGTCCGTGGCCACCGCGGCGGGGCCGTCGGCGGACGCGGCCCACACCGGGGCTGCCGAAGCCGCCGGTACTGCCAGCGCCAGTAAGACCGCCGTGGCCGTCCCGGCCAGCCGTGCGCGGCGGCGCTTGACGTGCAACTCCAGGTGCAGGGAAGGGCGCAGGTGTGCCAGGGACATGGCTTCTCCATCGGTTCGAGGCCCGTGCGGGCGTGCGATCTTCGTTGCCTCGATTTTCGCAACGGAGCGTCACCGAGCCATCAACCCGTGGAACTACCTTGATCCCAAGTTCACATGACAAGTGTCAGGTTTAGTGGGGTGGTTCCAAGAAAGCCAGGAACTGTTCAGAGAGGGACGACTTCAGAGAGGGACGGTGAGTGGACGAGATGGCGGGGCGGCGGTCATCCCCGCCCGCGTCCGCCCTTCGCCACCGCTTGCAGGACCAGGACCGACAGATCGTCCTCGACCGGCCCCGTGCCGAAGTCGTGCGCCGCCCGCCGGACATGCTCCGCCAGCGCCTTCGCGCCCAGCCCCATGCCCTGCCGCAGGATGTCGGCCAGGCCGTCGTTGTCGTCCAACTGCCAGTTCCCGCACCGGCGTTCGGTGACACCGTCGGTCACACACAACAGCGTCTCGCCCGGCGCGAGATCGAAGGAGCTGGCATGGAATTCGGCGCCTTCGTCGATCCCCAGCAGCATCTGCGGATCGGACGCGGGGCGCACCGTACCGTCGACGAACAGGTGCAGCGGCAGCGGGTGGCCGGCGCTGGCGACCGTGCAGTGGGCTCCGGCCACGCCCGGTTCGACCTCCAGCTCCCCGTACAGCAGGCTCAGGAAGCGCGGCCCGGCCTGCTCGCCGCCCAGCTCCACCGCCTCCGCGCTCTCCTCCGCCATGGCGGCGTTCAGCCTGCCGAGCACCGACTCGACGCCATGGCCCTCGCGCGCCAGCAGCCGCACCAGATGACGGGCCAGGCCGGTGACGGACATCGCCTCCGGGTCCTTGCCCTGGACGTCACCCAGCAGGAAGCACCAGCGGCGTTCGCCCATCGGGAAGATGTCGTAGAAGTCGCCACCGACGGTCTGCCCCTCGCCGTGCGGCTCGTAGACGATCGCCGTGTCGACGCCGACGATGCTGGCCAGCGACGAGGGCAGCTGTCTGCGCTGGAGCGCCCGGCTGATCATGGTCTGCCGGGTGTACTGGCGGGCGGTGAACACGGCCTGGGCCACCCGCCGCGCCACGTCCTCCACCATCCGCACCACGGTGTCGGTCATCCGCAGCTGCCCCGCCCGGCCGAGCAGCAGCACGCCCTGGTCCGTGTCTCGGGCCACCAGGGGGAACACCAGGGCCGACCCACCCGTCTGAACGGCGCCCGCGCTCTCCGGCCACGGCCACGGGGTCGCGGTGCGGGCACCGACGGACGGCGGGTCCCGCTCCAGTTCGGCGCGGAGCGGATTGATGCGCCGCTCGTCCACGTGCCAGACCCGGGACAGCTGGAGCCCCATGCCCTGGGTGGTCAGCCAGATGCCGCACCAGTCGGCGAGCCGGGGGACGAGCAGCTGCGCGGCGAGCGCGGTGACCATGTCCTCGTCGAGCTGACCGGCCAGGAGTTCGCTGGTCTCGGCGAGGAACGACGGCCCGCCCCGGTCGGCCCATTCGGCGGCGGGCCGACCGCGGCCGTGGGTGACGCCTACGTGGTGCTCCGGCGCACTGTGCGCCGGAGCGGGAAACTCGTAGACAGGGGTCTGGGAATCGGGCACCTCGCTCGCGAACACGGCCCCGGTCTCCGATGCCCCGGTCTTCGACGTCCCGGCACCCCCCCTGAGGGCCCCGCCGTCACCCTCCGTGGCCTTACCGGGCTCCCCGGCCTCACCGGGTTCCTCCGCCTCCAGCCGGAACCACACGCGCTTCTCCGACTGCCGGTACGTCACCCCCCACGACTCCGCGAGCGCCCCCACCACCTGGAGGCCGTAACCGGGCTCGCCCTCCCGCGCGTCCACTCCGCCGTGCACCGTCCTGGAGGGGTGGTGGTCCGCCACCTCGATGACCACACCCGTCCCGTTGGAGGGCTTCTCCTCCAGGCGGCAGACCACGTCGATATCGGTGCCGGCATACATGACGGCGTTGGTGACCAGCTCGCTGACGAGGAGAAGGGCGTCGTCGAGCAGCCCCTCGGAGACCGCGCCTCCGCCGCCCGTCACGGATGCAGGCGCCGCCCCTGATACAGGCGCCGCTTCCCGGCCCTCGCCGGTGAGCACGGCCCGTACGAATCTCCGTGCCCCGGAGGGCGCGAGCTGGTTCGCCGGCAGAGCCTTCCGGGACACGGATGCGGTCGCGCGCGCGGACATTGGTCCCACTGCGCCCCCTGGATGCGCCTGGGAGAAAGTACTTGCAAGCCCTTTATACTATGACATATCTGCCCTTTATGGATCACGGGGGGAGGGTGTGCCATGGCGCTAGACCCGGCCCGGCCCGATGCCGCTGCTCCACCCCCGGGCTCCGACAACTACACCCCCGAGAGCCGGGCGGGCACCGCCTCCGCCCCGGCCCCGCCCACTGCTGCGCCCGAAGAGCAGTGGGTCCGCACGGCCGAGCTGCGCCCGCTGCTGGCGGCGATGCACTCCCTCTGCGACGGAGATTTCAAGGCCGGCGTGGAGACCGGCCAGGAGGGTCTCGTCGGCGATATGGCCGGACTCTTCAACCAGATCGTCGCGCGGAACGCCCATCTGGCCGAAGAGTTGCAACGCGTCCGGCGCGAGATCATCCGCCAGGGACGACTGGACGAGCGGATCACCGCGAGCCCCGGCCAGGGGACCTGGACGACGAACGTGGACGCCGCCAATACGGTGCTTGAGGCGCTGGTCGTCCCGGTCGCGAAGGCCACCCGGGTGCTCGACGCCGTCGCCGACGGTGACCTGACCCAGCACGTCGAACTGCACGACGGCAAACGCCAGCTCCGCGGCGACCTCAGGCGCCTGGGCATCGGCGTGAACCGCATGGTGGACCAGCTCTCGCTGTTCACCGGCGAGGTGACCCGGGTCGCCCGGGAGGTCGGCACCGAAGGCCGGCTGGGCGGTCGCGCCAAGGCCCAGGGCCTGTCCGGCGACTGGCTCCATGTGACGGAGGCCGTGAACACCATGGCGTCGCGGCTGACCGCGCAGGTGCGGGACATCGCGGTCGTGACGACGGCGGTGGCAGGCGGCGACCTGACGCAGCAGGTGACGGTCGAGGCCACCGGCGAGCTGCTGGAGCTCAAGCTCACCGTCAACACGATGGTGGACCAGCTGAGGGCGTTCGCCGACGAGGTCACCCGCGTCGCCCGCGAGGTCGGCACCGAAGGCCAGCTCGGCGGCCGCGCCCAGGTCAGAGGCGTATCCGGGGTCTGGAAAGACCTCACCGACAACGTCAACCTCATGGCGTCCAACCTGACCTCCCAGGTCCGCAACACGGCCCAGGTGATCACCGCCGTCGCGAACGGCGACCTGAGCCAGAAGATCACGGTGGACGCACAGGGCGAGATCCTCCAGCTGAAGTCGACGATCAACACCATGGTCGACCAGCTCTCCGCCTTCGCCGACGAGGTCACCCGGGTCGCCCGCGAGGTCGGCACCGAAGGCCAGCTCGGCGGCCGCGCCCAGGTCAGAGGCGTATCCGGGGTCTGGAAGGACCTGACCGAGAGCGTCAACTTCATGGCCGACAACCTGACCTCCCAGGTCCGCAACATCGCCAAAGTCGCCACCGCCGTCGCGCAGGGCGACCTCGGCCAGACGATCACCGTGGAGGCCAAGGGCGAGATCCTGGAACTGAAGTCGACGATCAACACCATGGTCGACCAGCTCTCCGCCTTCGCCGACGAGGTCACCCGCGTCGCCCGCGAGGTCGGCACGGAGGGCAACCTGGGCGGTCAGGCGCAGGTCAGGGATGTATCCGGGGTCTGGAAAGACCTCACCGACAACGTCAACTTCATGGCGCTCAACCTCACCTCGCAGGTCCGCAACATCGCCCAGGTGACCACCGCCGTCGCCAACGGGGACCTGTCGAAGAAGATCGACGTCGACGCACGCGGCGAGATCCTGGAGCTCAAGGACACCGTGAACACCATGGTCCAGCAGCTGCGGGCGTTCGCGGACGAGGTGACGAGGGTCGCCCGCGAGGTCGGCACCGAGGGCCGGCTCGGCGGCCGCGCCCAGGTCCATGGCGTGTCCGGGGTCTGGAAGAACCTCACCGACAACGTCAACTTCATGGCCGACAACCTGACCTCCCAGGTCCGCAACATCGCCCAGGTCGCCACCGCGGTCGCGAAGGGCGACCTGTCGAAGAAGATCGACGTCGACGCACGCGGCGAGATCCTGGAGCTCAAAACCACGATCAACACCATGGTCGACACGCTGTCCTCGTTCTCCTCCGAGGTGACCCGCGTGGCCCGCGAGGTGGGCAGCGAAGGGCAGCTGGGCGGCCAGGCCCGGGTCGAGGGCGTCTACGGCACCTGGAAGCGGCTGACCACCAGCGTCAACGAGCTGGCGCTGAACCTGACCACCCAGGTCCGCGCGATCGCCGAGGTCGCCAGCGCCGTCACCCAGGGCGATATGTCCGGCTCCATCTCGGTGGAGGCGCAGGGCGAGGTCGCCGCCCTGAAGAACAACGTCAACCTCATGGTGGCGAACCTCCGCGAAACCACCCGCGCCAAGGACTGGCTGGAGTCCAACCTCGCCCGTATCGCGGGCCTCATGCAGGGCCACCGCGACCTGGTCGAGGTCGCCGACCTGATCCTGCGCGAGCTGACCCCCCTGGTGAACGCGCAGTTCGGCGCCTTCTTCCTGGCCGAGGCGGGCGCCGAGCCCGGCGAGGGCCTGGAGCTGATCGCCGGTTATGGGACCGGGCAGGCCGAAGGCCGCCGCTCGCTGCCCCGCCTCCGCCTCGGCACCCCCGGCTGGGGGCTGATCACCCAGGCCGCCATGGAGAAGAAGCGGGTCCTCGTCGAGGCCGTCCCGCCGGACTACATCACCATCCGTTCCGGACTCGGCGCCGCGCCTCCGGCCAGCGTCGTCATCCTGCCGATCATCTTCGAGGACCGGGTGCTCGGCGTCATCGAACTGGCCTCGTTCAGCAAGTTCAGCGATGTCCACCTCGCCTTCATCGACCAGTTCGTGAACACCATCGGCGTCTCCATCAACACCATCATCGCCAACTCCCGTACCGAGGCCCTGCTTTCGGAGTCCCAGCGGCTCACCGCCGAGCTGCGCAAGCGCTCCGACGAACTCCAGCTCACCAACGCCGAGCTGGAGGAGAAGGCGGCCCTGCTGGCGACGTCCTCGCAGTACAAGTCGGAGTTCCTGGCGAACATGTCGCACGAGCTGCGCACCCCGCTCAACTCCCTGCTGGTCCTCTCCCGGCTGCTCGCCGACAACCCCGACGGCCGGCTCTCCTCCCAGGAGGTGGAGTTCGCCGTCACCATCCACCGCGCGGGCTCCGACCTGCTCCAGCTGATCAACGACATCCTCGACCTGTCGAAGATCGAAGCCGGCCGGATGGACGTGCACCCCAAGACGCTGCCGCTGATCAAGCTGCTCGACTACGTACGGGCGACGTTCCGGCCGCTCGCCGTCGACCGGGGCCTCTCGTTCGATGTGAAGGTCGGCGAAAGCGTGCCCGGCGAACTGTTCTCGGACGAGCAGCGCCTCCAGCAGATCCTGCGCAACCTGCTGTCCAACGCCGTGAAGTTCACCTCGTCCGGCGGCGTCGAGCTGCTCGTCGAACGCGTACCGGGCACGGACTTCGAGGAGGAGTCGCTGCGGAACGCCGACGACGTCATCGCCCTCGCCGTGAAGGACACCGGGATCGGCATCCCGCCGGAGAAGCTCGACGGGATCTTCGAGGCGTTCCAGCAGTCCGACGGCACCACCAACCGCAAATACGGCGGCACCGGTCTCGGGCTCTCCATCAGCCGGGACATGGCGGCGCTGCTCGGCGGCAGGATCATCGCCGAGAGCGAGGTGGGCGTCGGCTCCACGTTCACGCTGTACGTACCCGCGCGCTACTCCGGCCCGTCCTCCGCGACCGGTGTGACACCGGCCGAGGCAGGGATCCCCGTTCCGGCCGGTCATGTCATGCCCCAGCTCGCGCCTGGGCCGACAACCGAGCAGGGGGATGTGTTCGCCAGGAAGGAGAGCCCGGCCCGTACGGGAGCGAGGGCCGACGGATCGGATGTCACCTGGCCGGAGACGACGCGCCTCAAGGAGTGGCTGAGCGGGCGCCCCGGCCGCGTGCTGGCCAACCGCCGGCTCCTCATCGTCGACGACGACATCCGCAACGTCTTCGCGCTCACGCATGTACTGGGCCGGGTCGGCATCAGCGTGAAGTACGCCGAGAACGGGCGTGAGGGCTTGGAGGTGCTCGACCGGACACCCGATGTGTCGCTGGTGCTGATGGACATCATGATGCCCGAAATGGACGGTTACGAGATGATCAAAGCGATCCGCCATGCGCCTCGTTTCGCGGACCTGCCAGTCATCGCGCTCACCGCGAAGGCCATGCCGGGTGACCGCGAGAAGGCGATCGAGAGCGGGGCCAACGACTACATCCCCAAGCCGGTCGACGTCGACCGTCTGCTGTCGGTGATCTGCCGACTCCTCGACCCGCAGGGCACCTCCGCGGCGCCGCGGCCGCCCGAGTCCCCCGACAGCGGCGGAGCTAACGGAGCGGCCGAAGCCGCTGGATCAGCCGACGCCACCGGAGCCGCAGGTGTCACCGGATCGCCCGAAGCCACCGGAGCCGCCCCGGGTGACGAGAACGGCGGCACGCCGGAGCAGCGGCCATGACCACGACTCCGACGGATACCTCCATCCTCATCGTCGACGACATGGAGGAGAACCTGGTCGCCCTGGAAGCCGTGCTCGGCTCGCTCGCCCACGTGGTCCGCGCACACTCGGGCGAGGAAGCCCTCAAGGCGATGCTGCGTCAGGAGTTCGCCGTCGTCCTCATCGACGTCCTGATGCCGGGCATGACCGGTTTCGAGACCGCCGCCAACATCAAGGGACTCGACCAGACCAAGGACGTCCCGGTCATCCTCCTCACCGGGGCGTCGGTCGACCCGGACTACGCCTACCGCGGCTACACCGTCGGCGCGGCCGACTTCCTGATCAAGCCGTTCGACCCCTGGCTGCTGCGCACCAAGGTCAACGTCTTCCTGGACCTCCACCGCAAGAACCGCCAACTCGCTGCCCAGGCCGAGCAGTTGCGGCGGCTGCTCACCGCAGAGCACCCCCCCGGCGGCGATACGACACCGACCCTGGAGGCAGCCGAGCAGACCGCAGAGCGCCGTCCAGAGCCCCCAGAGCCCCTGGAACGTCCGGAATCGCCGAGGCCCCCGGAGCCCCCCGAGTCCACGGGGCTCCCAGAGCCCGCGGAGTCCCTGGAACGCCCCCTGTCGGCGGGCCAGCCACCCACCGGTCCGCGCGAACCGGCCGGCGGCCGCAGCGCGGGGGCCGGCGACGCGGCCCGCCTGGCCGAGGCCGCCGGTCAACTCGCCCAGGTGGAGCTGCTCCTACGCGAGACGGACGGCCCCGAGCCGGACGGTCTCGCCGACCGCATCGCCGAATTGGAGCAGGCCGTGGGCCGGCTGCTGGCCAGGCGGGGGCGGTAGGGACACCGGATACACCGCACGCGGTGCATTCCGAGCGTGCGGCGCTTTCCCTGAAGTTGCGTTTCGGGGAAAGCGCCGCAGACTTTCAGACTCCGGTCAGCAATTGCCGAGGCCGGCGAATCGTGCGGTGCGCGCCACGGTTTCCTTGTGCCATCCGCCTCGCGCGTCAATGGTGGTGCAGGGGCCATCGACGTGCCGGTCCCACTTGAAATACACACGGACCGAATATGAACAGTTGTTCGTAGCCTTGGTCGTGGTGGTGGCCCAGCTCGATGTACTCCTGGTCTTCACACAGGAAGGTGCTTTGATCTCGCCGGAGGAGGCCGCACTGGCAGGCGCGACACCCATCCCTCCGAATATGGCCCCGGATGCCACCAGGACGGCGGCTGAGCGGGCGAGATTCTTTCGGCCATTGGTCATGGCTGTCCCCCTTGTTTTCGGGTCGGTCGGGCCCGAACTCGGGTTGGTCGGACCCAAGTTGAACGGACGTTACTCACGTCGACGACGAGGACGAAAGCATTCCGCTGAAGTGTCCTTCGCGTTTCCGAGATCCATTCACGGACGGTTCAAGCCAGGGAAAACGATATTGATTCGACGCCTTTTACGGGCGGAATCAAGCGCTCCAATGGGGGAGTTGAGCGGACGATCCAAGTCCATTTGCCGCACGGTGAATCCGGTGGAACGATGCGTGCCCTGCACAACGCCCAGGCGGCATGCGGTGGCGGCCCGTAGAAGATTTTTTCGAAACCGTGAACCGATCGCCACCGCCCATCCGATGAAGGGATGTGGCAGGCATGGACGAGAAGCACAGCAGCGACGCGGAACTGCTGTGCGCGGCAGCGGAAGGCGACAGTCGGGCCTTCGAGCTGTTCTACCGGCGCTACGAGCCGTGGTTGGTCACCCGGCTCAGGTACCGCTGCTCCGATGCCGCCCTTGTCGATGACGTCGTCCAGGAGACGTTCCTCGCCATCTGGCGCGGCACCGCTCGTTACAGCGAGCAGCCCGGTGCCGACGCCGCCGGCTGGCTGTGGCGCATCGGCACCCGACGGCTCACCGATGCGCAGCGCGGTCACGGCACGAGGCAGCGGCTTCTGCAGGCCCTCGGCCGGTTCCGCACCACGCACCAGCCGTCCGCCGAGGACGAGGTACTGGAGGGCCTTCCGCACAGCGACCTGGCCCAAGCGCTGGCCCGGCTTCCGGCCGAGCTCAGCGCCGTACTCCAGGCCACCGTCGTGGACGGGCTGACCACCGCCGAAGCCGCCGCGGTACTGCGCATTCCGGCGGGCACGGTGAAGACCCGCGCGATGCGGGCCCGACGACGGCTCCGTAAGGAACTCACATGACGGAAGGCAGCGACATGACCGGCGGCAGAGAGGAGCGAGCGATGAGGGTGACGGGAGGTCCGCCGTACGGCCCCCAACCGGCCTACGGCCCGCGCACGCCGTACAGCCCGCAAACGCCGCCCAGCCCGCATCTTGAGGACCGGATGCTACGGGCCTACGCGTTCGGGGAGTTGGCCCCACCCGGGCTGGCACACGCCGACGCGCATGTAGCAGACTGCCCGCACTGCCGCTCCCGGCTCGGCGACCTCGGCGACCGGGCGCGCACGGACGCGGGGTGGGCCCGGCTGCGTGTCGTCATGGACGTACCCCGGCCCGGCCCCGTCGAGCGCGCGCTGCTGCGGTGCCAGGTCCCCGACCACACCGCACGGCTGATCGCCGCCACTCCGGCACTGCGCCGCTCCTGGCTGATCGGGGCGGCAGTGACATTGCTGCTGACCGTAATGGTGGCGCGATGGGGCCGTGCCGACGCAGCACCGCTGCCGTTCTTCGTCCTGGCGCCGGCCCTGCCGGTCATCGGGGTCGCCGCGTCGTTCGGGCCGCGCTCCGATCCGATGTACGAAATGACGCTGGTCGCCCCGGTGCACGGGCTCCGGCTGCTGCTGGTGCGCACGGTCGCGGTGGTCGGCACCACGGCCGCCCTGGTGGGTACGGCCGCCGTAGCACTGCCCGGCCCCGCGCTGCGGGCGCTCGGCTGGCTGCTGCCTTCCCTGGCCCTGACCCTGATCACACTGGCGCTGTCCGCGCGGCTCGATCCCGCGGTGGCGGCGGGGGTGACCGGTGGCGGCTGGACGCTGGCCCTTGTGCTGACGTTCGGGGACGGGGACAGCCCATTGCTGTCCGGCGCCGGGCAGTGTGCCGCGGCCGGGGCCGCGCTGGCGGCCTGCGCCGTCATCGCGCTGACCCGGTCCAGCTTCGACAGGGGGCTGCCGCATGCATGACGTCTGCCGGCGCCGGCAGACGGCGCGCCCCGCGACCTGCCCGGCGATCCCACCAGCGCCCCACCCGGCGATTGGCTCGATCTCACCGCCACGCGGTCCACCGCACCCTCGAAGCCCACGCCACCACCGCAAAGCCCACCTACCCCGCCGTAAAGACCGCTTGATCTCACTGCCGTGAAGAGGGGAACGTGCCATGAACCGCGCAGCCGTGTCGGCCCAGGGACTGACCGTCGCGTACCGCAAATTCCGTGCGCTGAACGGGATTTCCTTTGTACTGGAGCCCGGCGTGACCGGCCTGCTGGGGCCGAACGGCGCGGGCAAGACAACCCTGCTGCGCGCCCTGGCCACCGCCGCGCTGCCCGACAGCGGCGCGCTCACCGTCCTCGGAATGGACCCGTACACCCCCGAGGGGCGGCTGGGAATACGCCGCCGACTGGGCTACCTGCCGCAGGACCCGGGCTTCCATCCCCACTTCACGGCCTTCGAGTTCGTCGATTACGTCGCCATCCTCAAGGAGATGAAGGACCGGGCCGCCAGACACCGCGAGGTCCTCCGCGTCCTTGATGCCGTCGGCCTGCCCGACCGCCGGGGCAAGAAGATCAAACAGCTGTCGGGGGGCATGCGGCAGCGCGTCGCGCTCGCCGCCGCGCTCGTCGGCGACCCCGAGCTGCTGATTCTCGACGAGCCGACCGTCGGCCTGGACCCCGAACAGCGCCTCCGCTTCCGTGAGTTGATCGCCGATCTCGGTGATGGCCGCACCGTGCTGCTGTCCACGCACCAGACCGAGGATGTCGCCGCGCTCTGCCGCCGGGTCATCGTTCTCGACAGCGGCACCATCAAGTTCGACGGCGAACCACCCGCGCTCGCCGCCGTCGCCGGCGGCAGGGTGTGGAGCAGCGAGCAGCGTGATCCCCGCGCGCTGGCGGGCTGGCGCACCGGCGTCGGCACCGTACGCAACATCGGCTCGCCGCCGCCCGGCGCCCCGCTGCTCGAACCCACCCTGGAGGACGGCTATCTGCTGCTCCTCGACGCCACCGCCGCACGGGAGAACGCGGCATGAAGGACATGACCGAGATGACCGGCCCCTTCACACCACCCGCCAGTGCCCGCGCCGGCAACCGCACCTCCGCCCGGCCGCCCGCGCCCGGCCCCAGCCGGGGCGCCGTCCTGGCGCTTGCCCGCGTCGAGGCGCTCCGTCTGCTGCGGCACCCCGCGATGCTCGCATCCCTCGCCGGATATCTGGGGCTGTGGGCATACGCGGCGGCCACCGGCGACGCGGCCAACCGCTATCCGGTGCTCCAGGACGAATCCCGGTACCTCCAGGTCCCGCTGCTGCTGCTCGCGATCGGCACCCTGCTCGCCGCCAATCTCGGCATGCTGCGCGGGCGCCGCCACAGCGTCGAGCCCCTCTACGAGGTGCTGGGCCTGGGCCCGCGCAACCGCACCACGGCCCATCTCCTGTCGCTGCTGCCCGCAGTGGCACTGACCGCGGCGCTCGCACTCGCACGGATCGGATATCTCGCGGCGAAGCCGGGCGCCGTGGGCACCGTCCAGTGGCCGGAGATCGCGACGCCGCCCGCAACGGTGCTGCTGGCCGGAGCCCTTGGCGTACTGCTGGCCCGCCTCAGCGCATCCCCCTCGGTGGCACCACTCGTACTGGCCGGGCTGACCGCGTGCACCTTCGTCGCAGCGGTGCAGAACACCGCCGCCTGGCGCTGGTTCGCCATCGTCGCCATCGAGGACGAATTCGCCCCACCGCTGCCATCGGACCTGGTGGGACGGCCCGCCGGGTGGCACCTTCTGTGGCTGCTCGCCCTCGCCGGACTCTGCGCCGCGCTCGCGCTGCTGCGGCGCGCGCCGAGCGATGCTCCGGCCGCCGCGCAGCCGGGCGCGGGCCCGCTGCGGCTGGGTACCGCGGCCGCAGCGACGCTCGCCGTCCTCGCGGGCACACTCCAGACCCGGCCCCTCCCCTCGGACATCGTCCAAGCGCGGGCCGAAGCCACCGAGCACCCGGTGGCCCAGCAGGTGTGCACCACGCTCGACACCGTCGAGTACTGCGCGTTTCCCGAGTTCAAGGACCGCGCCCAGGACTGGGACAAGGTCGTACGGGGCGTCCTCGCCCGCACCCCCCGCAAGGTCGCCGACGCCCGCTACGCGGTCCGCCAGCGCACCTTCCGCAGCGGCGTCGAGTCCCACCGCGATACGCCGCTTCCTCAGGCGGCCTGGGACGCCGACGATCTGCGGGCCGGTACACCACGAGCGGTCCCGGTCGGTACGTGGTGGAGCGAGGGCGACGCCGGGGGCGACGCGGCCGGCGACGCCGTGGCCGAATTCTCGGCGCTGTTCGCCCATCGGGCGGTCACCGGCTCCGTGCCGCACGGCCCAAAGACGGACATGGTGTGCGGATCGCGCGGGGTGCTCGTCCTGTGGCTGGCCGGTCAGGCGACCGACGGCACGCACCGCGCCCTCCGTGACCTGGCGACCCGCTCCGCAGGCGGCTTCAGCTTCCTCGTCCTGGAGTCCGCGACGGGGCTCGGATTCGACTCCCGTGAGCAGGAGTTGGCGATGGGCCTGCTGCGGCGGCCGGCCGACGAGATCGGTGCCCGCGTGAAGGCGTCCTGGGCCGAGCTGTCCTCCGCGCACACCTCGACCGACCGGGCCGCAAACCTCCTCGGAGTGCCCGCCCCGGCGCCGGTCCCCGGCACGGAAGGGGCCTGCCGATGAGCCGACCGGGCAAGCCGCTCCCCCTGGTCCTCCTCCCACCGGTGCTGCGCGCCGCCCGGACAACACCGCTGCTGGGCGCCGGTCTCGCGGCCGTCCTCCTGGTGGGGATCCCCGCCGCGCTGTCCGCGCATCTGCGGCTCACCGACGGCGTGCTCCTGATGCGCGTGGCCACGGTTCTGATCGCGCTCGGCGCAGCCTTCATGCTGGACGACCCGGCGGCCCGCACGACCGAGGTGGTGCCCACGCCCCGCCTGCTGCTGCACGGCCTTCGAGCCTTCACGGCTGTGATCACCGCCGGCGCGCTCTGGACCGCCGTACTGCTCCTCGGCCGGTCGGCCATCACCGGCGAGGAACGCGAACTACTGCCGGAGCCCGGCCTCGCCCTGGAAGCCGGGGCGCTGCTCCTGGTGGTACTCATGCTCGCATCGGCGGGCCTGAAGGCCACGGCAGGTATCGGCGGCGGCCTGGTAGCCGCGCCGGGGGCGGCGCTGCTCCTCCTGACCGCGATGCTCCTGCCGCTGCCCGACGGGGTGGCACTCTTCCCTCAGCCGCTCACACCGGAGTGGGGGATGTCCCGCCAACTGTGGGCGGGAGTGGCCGGCATAGCTGTGGCCGTGACCGGGCTGCTGCTGCGCGAGCCCCGGCGGCAGCGCAGCGGACGCGCTCGCCACGCGGCACGGGGCTTGGATGAGGCGGGCCGCCCGGCGTCGCGAGGACAGACCGCGAACCCTGGCAGCTCCACGAACTCCGTGAATTCCAGGCGGATGCCGACCCGGTCCTCGGAGTAACAGGGGCGGTGGCCACCGTCGTTCACGGATCACGACCAGCCGCGTGGCATGCTGCACCGGGGGTGGCCTCATGTTTCACGAGTTGGGTGATCTGCGGGAGGAGCAGCAGCGGGTAGCGGCCCGTCCTCCGGAGGACGGGGCTCCACCCGTCCTCTCCGTCTTCGACGTGGTCCTGCACCAGGACGTGGATCCGACGGCGTACATGGAACGGGTGCGGGCCGTCGTATCCGCCGCACTGAAGCTGGCCGTTTCGGCGACGTTCGACGATGAGGATCTGCCGGTCGAGGCGATTCCGGCGTGGTTCGTCGCGGTGAGCCGTACGCCGGATGAGCCGGGTGAGCCGGGTGAGCCGGGTGAGCCGGATGCGGACCTCACGGAATTCGCCCGGCGCGGCAAGGCCCGCTACCAGGAGGAATTCGGCAACCGGCCCTGGGATATCCAGTGGTGGCTGTGGCAATTCGATCCCGACAGCGAGACCCGGGGCTGGGCGTGGTGGGACGCAACGCAGTCGGGGGACCGTCGGGTCCGCGTCTGGGCCGACAGCTGGGGCGAGGATTTCTATGCGTGTGATGAGGTGCGCTGGCTGCTGCACACCGCCGGGGCGGAAACGGTGTCCGGTCCCGTTCTGGCCCACCCGTCGGAATGGGTCACCACGTCATCGCCAGCTCCGGGTCCTCCCGAAGCTTGGCCAGGGCGCGGGAGACGGCGCTCTTGACCGTACCGACGGAGACCTCCATGACCTCGGCGGTCTGGGCCTCGCTGAGGTCCTCGTAGTAGCGGAGGACGACCATGGCGCGCTGGCGGGCGGGCAGTCGCATCACCGCGCGCCACATCGCGTCGCGCAGACCCTGGAGCTCCGCCGGGTCCGGGGCCGGGACGGGTTCCGGCTCGGGAAGTTCGTCGCAGGCGAATTCCTCGACCTTGCGCTTCCGCCACTGGGAGGTGCGCGTGTTGACCAGCGCGCGGCGGACATAGCCGTCCAGGGCGCGGTGGTCCTCGATGCGCTCCCAGGCCACAAAGGTCTTGGTCAGCGCGGTCTGCAGCAGGTCCTCGGCGTCGTTCGGGTTCGCGGTGAGCGACCGCGCGGCGCGCAGCAGCACCGGCCCCCGGGCCCGTACATAGGACGAGAACGACGGGAACACAGCGGCCGTCGAAGCGCTTGTGCACACTGGCGTGGTCATGGCTCAACGCTAGAAGCGGGGGCGGGGTCCAGGGATCGGCCCCAGGTGCCGAAGCGCTATCCCTCTCAAGTTGTACGGGTGATGCCGGCCCCACCTCCTCAGGACTGACGGATGGGGGTTTACCCGTAGGCCCTAGGGACGGGTGACCCGGCCGGGTGAGACGGGCGCCCCCGCGGCCGTCAGCCGTCCCTGCTGAGAATCAGTCCCGACGTCGGGACCCCCGTACCGGCCGTGACCAGGACGTTCGCGGCACCCGGAGTCTGGTTGACCGACGTGCCGCGGATCTGGCGGACGGCCTCGGCGATGCCGTTCATGCCGTGCAGGTACGCCTCGCCGAGCTGCCCGCCGTGCGTGTTCAGCGGCAGCACGTCCGCAGCGACGAAATCGGCCGCCTCGCCCGGCCCGCAGAAGCCGAACTCCTCCAACTGCAGAAGAACGAAGGGGGTGAAGTGGTCGTAGAGGATGGCGGTGTCGATGTCGGAGGGGGCAAGCGCCGCCGTGCGCCAGAGCTGGCGGGCCACGACTCCCATCTCGGGCAGGCCGGTCAGATCGTCGCGGTAGAAGCTGGTCATCTGCTCCTGGGCGCGGCCGGCTCCCTGAGCCGCGGCGGTGATCAGCGCGAGTGGCTGAGGGAGATCGCGGGCCCTCTCGGGCGAGGTCACCACGAGCGCCTGGCCGCCGTCCGTCTCCTGGCAGCAGTCCAGCAGCCGCAGCGGTTCGACGATCCAGCGCGAGGCGGCGTGATCGGCGAGGGTGATGGGCCGGCCGTAGAAGTAGGCGGCCGGGTTGCGGGCGGCATGGCGCCGGCCGGTGACGGCGACATGGCCGAAGGCGTCCGGTGCCAGCCCGTACGTGTGGAGATAGCGCTGGGCGGCCATGGCGACCCAGGAGGCCGGGGTGAGCAGCCCGAAGGGGAGATTCCAGCCGAGCGCGGTGCCCTCGGCGGACGGCTCACGCTGCTGCACGCCGGAACCGAAACGGCGGCCGGATCGTTCATTGAAGGCGCGGTAGCAGACGACCACGTCGGCGATGCCGGACGCGACCGCCAGCGCCGCCTGCTGGACGGTGGCGCAGGCCGCGCCACCGCCGTAGTGGATGCGGGAGAAGAAGGACAGTTCGCCGATACCGGCGGCCTGCGCGAGGGTGATCTCGGGGGTGGTGTCCATGGTGAAGGTGACCAGGCCGTCGACATCGGCCGGGGTCAGCCCGGCGTCGTCGAGCGCGGCGTGCACCGCTTCGACGGCGAGCTTGAGCTCGCTGCGCCCGGAGTCCTTGGAGAACTCGGTCGCGCCGATGCCGGCGATGGCGGCCCGGCCGCCGAGCGAATCCGCGCGGCGCACGCTCATATCGCGCCCTCCGGAAGGCCGACGGTGACCGTGACAGTGCCGGTGACGTGCCGGCCGAGGCCGTTCGCGCCGACGACCCGTATCTGCGCCGTCTCGCCGTCGACGGCGGTGACCGTACCGCTCAACACCATCGTGTCCCCCGGGTAGTTGGGCGCGCCGAGCCGGATGGCGACCTTGCGCAGGACACAACGCGGGCCGAAGTGGTCGGTGATGTAGCGGCCGACCAGGCCGTTCGTGGTCAGGATGTTCATGAAGACGTCCGGGGAGCCCTTCTCCCGGGCGGCCTCCGCGTCGTGGTGCACGTCCTGGTAGTCGCGCGAGGCGACCGCCCCGGCGACGATCAGGGTGCGGGTGATGGGGACGGTGAGGGATGGGAGTTCGTCCCCGACCGTCGCTGTGACGGTGGTCATGCCGCGGTCTCCTTTGCGATCAACTCGCCCAGCTCTTCGAGCAGTTGCGCGCCGGAGCCGAGGTACGCGTCCAGCTGCCTGCCCCAGAGGAAGTGCCGGTGGACGGGGTGTTCGACGTCCGCGCCGATGCCGCCGTGCAGATGCTGGCCCGCGTGCACCACCCGTTTCCCCGCCTCGGACGCCCACCAGGCGGCGGTCAGCGCGTGTGAGCCGGCATCCAGGCCCTCGTCCCGCCGCCAGGCCGCCTCGTACGCGGTGACCCGGATCGCCTCGGTGTCCATGTACGCGTCGGCGGCCCGCAGCAGCACCGCCTGGTTGGTGGAGAGCGGGCGGCCGAACTGCTCACGCATGGAGGCGTGGGACACGGCGCGGGCCAGGGCGCCCGCACAGACCCCCGCCTGGAGCCCGGCGAAGGCGGTGCGGGCGGTGGCCCGGACGTCGTCGTAGGGCGTCACGGTTTCGTCGGGCCGCGCCAGGACGTCGTCGTACGGCGTCACAGCTTCGTCGTGCGGCGTCACATCTCCGTCGTATCGCTTCAGGACGTCGTCAGACGGCTCCGGCCCGGCCTCGTTCTGCAAGGGGCCGGCATCGTCCCCCAACGGCTCAGCCCACGCGCCGTCCAGCGTCAGCCGGCCCGCCGACCACGGCGCGGTGGTCGCCACCGGTTCGATGCCGACACCGGGGTCCCCGGCCCGTACGAGCCACAGCCGTCGGTCCGCATCCGGGACCAGCAGCAGGGTGGCCTCGCACAGCCACGGCACCACAGGGACGGCGCCGGTCAGCCGCGCCCGCGCCCGCCTCCGGCCCCGGCCCGGCGCACCGCGCCGACCGGCGGACGCTGCCCGTACCGCAGCCCCTCCGCCGCCCCGTACGAACGCACCGGTCGCCACCTCCGACCCCTCGCGCAGCCCCGGCAGCAGCCGCGCCCGTTGCTCATCCGTCCCATGCGCGGCGACCGCCAACAGCCCATACGCCGCAGTCGCCGCCAGCGGCACCTGTGCCGTCGTACGCCCCTGCTCCTCCAGCAGCAGGACGAGTCCCAGCAGCCCGATGTCCTCGACGGCGCCCGGCAGCCCGGCCGCGCACAGCGCTTTCCACAATTCGGTGTCGGCGGCCGTGCCCAGCGCCGCCAGCCGGTCGGGCGTGGACCGGTCCGCGAAGATCTCCGCCGCCAGCCCGCTCGCGGCCCGCTGCTCCTCCGTAGGCGTGAAGTCCATCTCAGCCCTCACCTTCGACCCGGAAGACCGGCAGCTCCAACCCGGGCTCCACGCACTGGAATTCAAGCCGTACGGGCATCCCGATCCGCACCTTGTCGTACGGCACTCCGACCACATTGCTGACCATCCGCACCCCCTCCGCGAGCTCGATCAGCGCCACCGCATAGGGAGGCGCGAAGGCGGGGAAGCGCGGGTGGTGCATCACCACGTACGAGTAGACGGTGCCCTCGCCGCCCGCCTCGACCGTGTCCCACTTCTGCGAGCCGCACCCATTGCACCCCGGCAGCCAGGGGAAACGCAGCGTCCGGCAGCCGCCGCACCGCTGGATCAGCAGTTTGTGCGCCGCGACTCCATCCCAGAACCCGGCGTTGTCGCGGTTGATCACGGGGCGGGGGCGCCGATGCTCCGTCTCCTTCGGCTTCCTGGCCGCAGGCGCGTACTTGAGGATCCGGAAGCGGTGCGTCCCGGCGAGCCGCCCCGCCACCCGTACGTCCATCCGCGTCGTGACGAAGTGCCCCGTCCCCAGCTTGGTGGTCTTGCGCTCCGACACCGACTCGATCACCGCGTCGAAGGTGATCCGGTCCCCAGGGCGCAGCGGCCGCAGGTACTCCTGCTCGCAGTCGGTGGCGACGACGGAGGTGTACCCGGCGCCGTCCAGCAGCGCGAACAGCTCGTCGTACGCCGCCGAGCGGTCGGTGTGCCCGGACAGCCCGCCCATCGTCCAGGCCTGCAGCATCGTCGGCGGGGCGACGGCATCCGGCCCCTGGTAGGCGGGGTGGGTGTCCCCCATCGCCTCGCACCAGTGCCTGATCATGGGCTCGTTGACGGGGTCCTTGCCGACAGCCGCGACGGCGGCCGCCTGCCCCTCGTACGCCTTCAGCCGCGGATACACGTCCTCGCTCACCGCCGCCCCCTCCGCATCCCCAGCCGCATCGTCGCCACGATCTCCCGCTGGACCTCGCTCACGCCGCCCCCGAAGGTGTTGATCTGCGCCGCACGGTTCATCCGCTCCAGCTCGCCGTCCCCGAAGGCGCCCGGCGAACCGGCCCGCACGAGCGCCGTGTCGCCGACCACCTCCTGGCACATCCGGTAGACCTCGACGGTGCTCTCCGTACCGGCGAACTTCACGCCGCTGGCGTCGCCGGGGCCGAGCGTCCCGGCCCCCACATCGCCGACCAGCCGCCAGTTCAGCAGCCGGGTGGCGGCCAGCCGGGCGTGCGCCTCGGCGAGCCGGGACCGTACCCAGGCACGGTCGGCGGGCCGTTGCCCGGTCCCCGCGTCCGGCGCGCGGGCGTACGCCAGCGCCGCGTCGAAGGCGTCCTCGGCCTGCATGCCGATGGCGGCGAGGGCGACCCGCTCATGGTTGAGCTGGTTGGTGATCAGGCCCCACCCGGCGTTCTCCTCGCCCACGAGGTTCCCGGCCGGGACGCGGACGCCGTCGTAGTAGGTCGCGGTGGTCGTGAGCCCGCCGACCGTCTCGATCGGCGTCCAGGAGAAGCCGGGCGCGTCGGTCGGTACGAGGATGATCGAGATGCCCTTGTGCTTGGGGGCTTCGGGGTCGGTACGGCAGGCGAGCCAGATCCAGTCCGCCTGCTGGGCGTTGCTGGTGAAGCTCTTGCTGCCGTCGATCACCCAGTGGCCGCCGCCATTGCCGTGGCCATCGCCGTGGCAATCGCCGTTGCCGTGGCCATCGCCATTGCCGCCGCCATCGCCATTGCCGCCGCCATCGCTGTCGTCCTTCACCGCTCTCGTACGGAGCGAGGCGAGGTCGGTGCCGGCGTCCGGTTCGGTGTAGCCGATCGCGAAGACGATCTCGCCGCTGAGGATGCGCGGCAGAAAGTAGTCCTTCTGGCGCCGGGTCCCGTACTTCATCAGGGTCGGGCCGACGGTGTTGAGCGTGACCATCGAGACCGGCGCGCCGGCGCGGTAGGCCTCGTCGAAGAAGACGAACTGCTCGTCGGCACCGCGCCCCTGACCGCCATACGCGGTCGGCCAGCCCAGGCCCAGCATGCCGTCGGCGCCGATCCGGCGGAGGACCGCGCGCTGCCCGGCGGCGTCCTCGACCGGCCCGTGGGGCAGCAGTTCCCGGAAGTACGAGCGGAGTTCGGCACGCAGCCGCTGCTGGCGCGCGGTAGGGGCGAGGTGCACGTCGGCGGCCTCCTGGTGGCGGCGTCGGCGTACTCCCGGCTGGACCTTCCGGTGAACCTGCCGGGCGCACGAACGAGCGAGCGGGTTTCTGACTGTCCGTCAGAAACCCGCTCGCTGTCAAGGTCGGCGCAGTGAACCCCAGAGCAGCCCAATTGCCCCTGCGCCGTACCTCGTATCACCCGCCGGTCAGGCGCCGCTCTCCCCAGCGGCGCTCGGCGTCACCACATTTCCGCGAAGTTGACGGTGGTGGTGGTGTTGGCCTGCTCGATCTCCGTGAAGCCGGAGCCGTTCACGCTCGCGGTGTTGTTCTGGTTGGAGGCGCCGGCGCCATTGGCGACCTGCTGGCCGTTGGTCGCGTTTCCGTCGTTGTCCCCGCCGACGCCGACTCCCCCCTGACTCACCGCCGCCGCGCTCGACCCGTTGTTCGCAAAGCCGCCGTTGTCGGCCTGCGCCACACCGCTGAGGAGCGCGACCGCAAAGGGCAGTGCCGCAGCGACAGCGATGACGCGGGCTGTACGGGTGCTTGCCATGTCTATTCCTCCTACGGAACACAACTTCTGGACCTGCTGGATCTGCTGGAGCCACCGGACCCGTTGGATCTACCGGACCTGTTGGGACATGTGGACCCTGCGGGTCCGATGAAGTCCGGTGCCACCTGTGGAAGTTCTCGATCCGCTCTCGATCTGCGTGGATTGATCTGTCTGCGTGGATTGATCTGCGAGCTGACCTTCGTGAACTCCGTTTGTCCACCGGGTGGTTGGCCGGCCACCGCGGATCTTGCCTCGACGTCGCGGACTCAGGACTGCCCACCGAATCCCCGGCGAACCCACCGGGAAGGGGCGATTCGCTCGCAAGCGTGAGGAACCCCGGGTAAACCCTGAGCGCGCCCCTGATCCCCCTTACACACCCCCCGATCCCCCCACCCACCCCCTTCCCCTTCTCGAACAATTGTACGAAAATAGAACCATGGCCATGCCCCGAAGCCATGCCGCACCGCCCGCCGGCCTCCCGCCCGAGCCGCGCCCCGACCTCCGGCCCGCCCGTCGCTCCCAGCCGTACGCCCACGCCCGGCCGGACCACCCGGACCCTTCCCCAAGCTCTCCACTGCTCCCCCAAGCTCTCGACTCCGCTCAAGCAGGGGGGACGCCCATGCGCAGGGGAGACCCCGGTTCCGCCGCACTCGCCCACGCGCTCACCGCCGCCGACCGCGGCTACGCCGTCATCCCGCTGACCCGCGGCAAACTCCCCGCCATCCGCTCACCGCACCACGGCCGCCACGACCGCCCGGACACCGCGGCCTGCCGCGGTGAGTGCGGCCGCCTCGGACACGGCGCACACGACGCGAGCACCGACCCCTTCGAGATCCGCCGGATGTTCGCCGCCACCCCCTGGGCCACCGGCTACGGCATCGCCTGCGGCCTGCCGCCGCACCACCTCATCGGCCTCGACCTCGACACCAAGAACGGCGCCGACGGCCTCACCGCCCTCCAGTTCATCGCTGAACAGCACCGCTTCCCGATCCCGCCTACGGTCACCGTCCTCACCCCCAGCGGCGGCCGCCACCTCTGGCTGACCGGCCCACCGGCGCCGCCCGTCCCCAACTCCGCCGGCCGGCTCGCCCCCGGCATCGACATCCGCGGCGCCGGCGGCTATCTGGTCGGCCCCGGATCACTGACGACCCGCGGCCGGTACGTCCTCGCCCCCGGCACCCCGGGCCGACCCGCCGCCGCGCCGCGCGCGCTGCTCACCCTCCTCACGCCCCCGCCACCGCCCGCACGCCATGGCGCCCCGCACCACCCCGCCGCCGCGCTCGTACGCTTCGTCCGCGCCTCCCCCACGGGTCAGCGCAACGCCCGCCTCTTCTGGGCCGCCTGCCGCGCCTGCGAGTCCGGTCTCAGCCACGAACTCGCCGCCCGGCTCATCGAGGCCGCCCGCCACACCGGCCTGTCCGAACGGGAGGCCCGCGCCACGATCGCGTCGGCGGCCCACCGCTAGCCGCTGCGCTTGGCCTGCGCCGACGGGGGGCCGGTACGTTGACGGGTGCGGCGCCGTTGTCGCTTGTTGCCGCTGCGTCCTGCTGCTGCCGGACGGCACCGAAGACCTGTGGAGCCCGGACCACGTGGAGCTCATCGCGCCGGCGTGACAGGGGGCGAGGCGAGCGGGGCCCTCCCCCTTCGGGCCCCGCTCACCCAGGCAGATCACCCAACCCCAACCCAGCCCGACCACCTTCCGCAGGAAGTGGACAGCCGCCCCGCGCCGGCCAGGTGAAGTCCCAGCCGTCCACCGATACGGCCTCGGCCTCGACGTCGGCCACCAGATCCTCAAAAGTCCGCGATGTATGCGGCATTAACGAGTTCTTTCCGCAAAGGCGGCCATAAACCAGCGAGTTGCCCGATCGACCGCCCGCACCAGCAATCGATCACCGAACGTAGCGAGACGGGCCAGGCGCGTCATCATCGACCAAGAACCGCCGAAGAACTGTCAAAGAAGCCCGTTACCACGCCGATTCCACCCCGTACGCGCCATGGGTGCGACATTTCGCCCCAACCGGTACATCCAGACGTTCGAACTCACCCGATCAGGTGAGAATCAATCGTGGTGAATGCGTCACGACGAGCAGCGGAAATGATGTGATCCGCACCACTTACATCCCGCCGGGTCGACTATGAACTGCGACGATTCCAGTCAGTAACAAGCTCAGAGCTGGAGCCAGATCCGGCCAATGGTCGCACTGCACCCCAATTACGAGGCAAGATGGAGCCAACGTGTTCGCGAAAAGGTGATCTGCATCACACCTCTCGGTGTGAGAAACGCGGCGAATCATGAACCCGAGTCTCGGGTCGGCGGACATCATGCAGACGTGAACGGGCGAGAGCCCCACCCCCTGTAGCCCGCGAAGCCGTTGGGGATGAGGCTCTCTACCACTCACCGCGCGCGGGGCCTCGGCCAGTTGGTCGGGGCCCTTCGCGTTGCAAGGGGGAAGAATCCGGTCCTTCACAACCCAGTGAGTCGTGAGTAACGGACCGGACCACCAGGCCGCATTGCGCACACCCGGTCCCACTTGCTGCGGTGACCCTTGGGCTATGTCGAGAGCCCATCGGGCCACCTCCCTTCCGGGGCCAGCATTCGTGGACCCCATGGGGAGACCCACGACGCACAGTGGCTCAGAAGTTCGGCGTTTGGTAACCCCATACAGTACCGGTCGGCGTCGTCGGCACCGCCATCGCACGATCCCCTGCACACCTCTCCGGCCGTAACGCAAACCGGCACTGCGTGCCCGTCAGGAAGTTTGTATAGACCTTCGCCGGATGCGATCCAGGCCTCCACCAGGAGGAACTCCCGCCGCCCGCAGGGAACGCAGTGCCAGTTCCCCTACGGGGCGTAGCGCAAATCACATTTGCCGCCAGGTCGGCCAAATCTCCTGCTGACGATCTTTCCTATAACGCGGGCGAAATGATCGATCAATCGAAACACCAGCGGCGGGGAGCGAAATAGCCATGAAAATGACGGGACTTGGACACACACGGGAAGTCAATGGAAGGCGCCTCGCCGAACTCGCCCTTCGGGGACTGGATTTGCCGGCTGTGACACGCAGGACACGAGACATCAGCAGCCACAACTACCCGTCAGAAACATTGAACAAAGCGCAGTTCACCTCTACGCCATGGCAAATGCCAGCAACAATGGGCGACTTGGAGTTTCACGCCACCGCAAGGGCGAGCTCCGGCCGGGCCCACATCACCGCCGGCGGGTTCGCCGGCACACTCCCGGTGAGCCGGGCACCCACGCTGCGGTAGAAGCCCTCGGACGGCGGGTGCGAGACGATCCGTACGCTGTCCAGCCCGGCACCCCGCGCCTCGCCCCGTAGGTGCTCGATCAGCCGGCGGCCGATGCCCAGGCCCTGCGCGTCGTCCGCCACGAACATCAGGTCCAGCTCGGGCGGGTCGACGATCAGCGAGTAGAAGCCGAGCAGCCGGCCGTCATCAGCCTCGTCGACGGCCACGAAGACCCGGTTCGCCTCGATGTAGTCGGGACCCACCCGATACCCCGCGACCATCGCCGCATACGGACCTTGGTAGGCAGCCGAGTTCCGTACGAGCCGGGTGAGCCGCTTGCCGTCGCGAACGACCGCCCGCCGGATCAACACCGTCGGCCGGTACGCCCCGCGCCCTGTGACGCTGCCCCCTATACCCGCCCTCCGCGACGCCACGTGCCCACTGCCTCTCATCGGAACGCCGAGAGGGCCACCCGGCAGAACACCGGGTGGCCCTCTCACCTGCGCTTTGTGACCCTCTGCGGAGGCTGTGGGATTTGAACCCACGGTGACGTTGCCGCCACGACAGTTTTCAAGACTGTTCCCTTAGGCCGCTCGGGCAAGCCTCCCCGCGGCACCGCCGAGCGGTGTCGCGGGATCAGCCTAGCGCGTCACTTGTCGCCCGTGCGCTGCCCCAGGGTGACCTGGGCGGTGTTCTCCTTGCCGCCCCGCTTGTACGTGAGGGTGACCTGGTCGCCGGGCTTGTGCTGCCAGATCTCGCTGATCAGGGTCGGGCCGCTGTCGATCACCGTGTCGTCGAGCTTGGTGATGGTGTCGCCGGGCCGGAGGCCTGCCTTGTCGGCGGGGCCGCCCGGGGTCACCGCGTCCGTGCCGTTGTTGCCGCTCTGGGCGATGGTCGCGCCGTCGCCGGTGTCCTTCATGCCGACCTGGACGCCTATCTGCGGATAGACCGGCCGGCCCGTCTTGATCAGGTCCTGCGCCACCCGCTTCGCCTGGTCGATGGGGATCGCGAAGCCCAGCCCGATGCTGCCGGACTGCTGGGGCTCGCCGCCCAGGCCGCCGCTGCCGGCCGACTGGATGGCGGAGTTGATGCCGATGACATTGCCGCCGGCGTCCATCAGCGGGCCGCCGGAGTTCCCGGGGTTTATCGAGGCGTCCGTCTGCAGGGCGCTCATGTACGAGGCACTGGTACCGCCGCCGTCGCTGGAGGCCACCGGGCGGTCCTTGGCGCTGATGATGCCGGTGGTGACGGTGCCGGACAGGCCGAAGGGCGCGCCGATCGCGATGGTGGCGTCGCCCACCTGGACATTGGCGGACCTGCCGAGCGGCAGCGGCTGGAGCACCGCGTCCGAGGCGTGCTTCAGCTTGATGACCGCGACGTCGTAGCCCTCGGCGCGGCCGATGGCCTCGGCGTCGTACTTCTTGCCGTTGGAGAACGTCACGGTGAGCTTGCCGCCGCCCTCGGCCGCGCTGGCGACGACGTGGTTGTTGGTGAGGATGTGGCCCTGCTTGTCGTAGATGAAGCCGGTGCCGGTGCCGCCCTCGCCGGTCATGCCCTGCGCCTCGATCGTCACCACGCTGGGCAGCGCCTTCTGCGCTATCCCGGAGACGGAGGTGGGCTTGCGGTTCAGTGCCTCGGGGTTGCCGGGGGCGCTGACCGTCGTCGAGGCGGTGTCGTCGCGGCCCGCGGCCCAGAAGCCGATGCCACCGCCGATGCCGCCCGCGACCAGCGCGGCCACCAGGACGGCCGCGATCAGGCCGCCGTTGCGCTTCCTGGGGACGGAGCCGCCGGGCGCGCCCCAGGGGTCACCGCCGCCCCCGTAGGGAGGCTGCTGGCCCCAGCCGCCACCGGAGTGCGGCCGGCCCGGCTGCGGGTGCGCGCCCATCGTCACCGTACGGTCCTGATCGCCCGGGGTGCCGCCGACGGGGGCGGGACCGGCGTGACCGTGCGGGGCTCCGGAGGTGGTCGGCGCGAAGTCCGGCGGCGGGGGCGCCGCGGGGGGAGTGGCCGGCACGGGCGGGGTGTCCGGAGTCTGTGCGCCGGAGGCGGACGCGGGGGCGCTGTCCGACGCCTGCGGCCCCGTTGGCGGCATGGCCTCCGACGGGCCGGTGGCTCCCTCGTTCTCGGTGCTCACAGCTCTCTCCTCAGCTTCATGACCGTGCCGGCCCACGGCCCCGGGCCGTTTCTTCCGGATCTACCGCTTCCTCTGCCTACAGGGATGCCAAACCGGACCTCCAGGATCCGCTACTCCGGGATTTCCGGAACTCCAGGATTCAGGATCCGGGCGATACGGGCGAGTCTCGACGTCCTAGCCTTACTCACCGCGCGTCAGAGCGCCGTAAGCCGAGGCTGTGACCGTTCCCCCCATCCTTTATGCCGGACAAATCCGGCGCATCCCCTGCGAAGCCCATCAGGTACCGCACAGGCGGCCCCACGACGGCGGATGGCACGATAACGCGGTGACCTATGCACGCCCCGCCCAGGACGCCCGTCCGGGTCCGCACGCCATTTCCGTGGTAGCCCATCGAGGTGCCTCCGAGGACGCCCCGGAGCACACCCTGGCCGCCTACCGCAAGGCCATCGAGGACGGCGCGGACGCCCTGGAGTGCGATGTCCGGCTGACCGCCGACGGACATCTGGTCTGCGTCCACGACCGGCGGGTGAACCGCACCTCCAACGGGCGCGGCGCCGTCTCCGCCCTGGAGCTGGCCGACCTCGCCACGCTCGACTTCGGCTCCTGGAAGGCCGGCGCACACGACCGGGAGGCCCCGGACCTGCAGTACGACGACCCCGAGCGGACGTCCGTGCTGACCCTGGAGCGGCTGCTGGAGCTGGTCGCCGACGCGGAACGCCGGGTCGAGCTGGCCATCGAGACCAAACACCCGACCCGATGGGCCGGACAGGTGGAGGAGCGGCTGGTCGAGCTGCTCGGAAGGTTCGGGCATACACAACCGGCCTTGGGCGACGGCCAGGCGCCGCCGGTCCGCGTCATGAGCTTCTCGGCCCGCTCGCTGCACCGTGTACGGGCGGCCGCGCCGCACATCCCCGGCGTCTTCCTGATGCAGTTCCTCACCCCGCGGCACCGCGACGGCCGGCTGCCGCCCGGCGTCGGCATCGCAGGCCCCGGCATAAGGATCCTGCGCTCGCACCCCGAATACGTCGCCAAGGCACATGCCGCGGGCCACCGCGTCCACGTATGGACGGTGAATGAGCCGGACGACGTCGAGCTGTGCCGGGATCTGGGTGTGGACGCAATCATCACCAACCGCCCCAAACAGGTACGAGCCCAGCTCGGCCTTGGCTAAGGCTCATCACAGGGTGTGCACCGGCGCATTCGGCCCGTATTCGATCGTGTCGAGTGCGTCACTGGGTTGTGATTGGCCGGTTTCCGGTCCAGTCCAATGGGGCATTCATCCCGTGGCGTGGGGCAAAGGAGGTCTCGGGGGTGGCGTTGGTGGTGGCACAAGAGGTGCCGACGTCGTCGATCATGGCCGTACCCCATGGTCCGACGGGTGTGGGCAAGGCCAGACGACGCATGCGCGAAGAGCTGTTGGCAAGTGGAGTTCAGGACACAGTCGTCGATGACGCGGTTCTCATTCTCTCCGAGCTCCTCAGCAATTCTTGTCGGCATGCACGTCCGATATACGAAAACGGATCGTCAAATTCCGTACGGGACCCCTCACGGGACACCCCGCCCGCGTCCGTCCGCGCGGCCTGGCGCATCGACGCCCAGGGAAGACTGACGGTTTCGGTCACCGACGGCGGCGGCCCGACCCGGCCACTTCCGGCCACTCCGTCCGTCACGGCGCACGGGGGCCGCGGGCTGGCGATCATCCGATCGCTCGCCAAGGACTGGGGCGTCCGCGACACCATCGCGGGCGAGGTCACGGTCTGGGCTGTTCTCTCTCTTCAGGGCGCGTTCGCTACGCGCGTGGATCTCGCCCGCAATCTGAGAAGCGATCTGACGGGCGATCTGCCGCCGTCGCTCGCGGCGGAACTGGGCCCCGGCCTGCCGCCCGGACTGGCCTTCGCGGACTTCGACGATCCGGCGTAGCAGGCGCCCGGCGCGCAGCCCGCGGCGAGCGGGCCCGCCCGAAGCGGCCCGACATCTCCGCGCCGCGCAGCCATACACCGCCCTACGGCACGCATCCTCTAGGCTCGCGCCGAAACGCGTCCGTTCGCCCAGGATCGACCAGGAGACACCGCCGCCATGGCCAAGAAGCGCCGCCCCCAGCCCCGTGCCGCAGCACCGCAGACGACGGGGGAGGTGCCGGTCGTCGGCGCCCGTGAGCCCTGCCCCTGTGGCTCCGGCCGCCGCTACAAGGCCTGTCACGGCCGGAGCGCGGCGCACGCCGCCACCGAGCTGGTCCAGCGGCCGTTCGAGGGCCTGCCGGGAGAATGCGACTGGGTGGCGCTGCGCGAGCTGGTGCCCGCCGCCACCGCCGAGTTGACGCTGAAGGACGGGCTGCCCGAAGGCGTCCCCTCCGTGACCCTGGCGACGGTGCTGCCGATGGCCTGGCCGGCGCTGCGCCGGGACAACGGCGCGGTGCTGCTCGGCCTGCAGAACGACACCGCCTCCGGCGACATCAGCCGCGACCTCGCGGACACCCTCCAGCGCGCGCTGGCCACGAAGCCGGGCAATCCGGTCGCCGCCGGACGGACCGCCGCCGACGGGCCGCGGCTGCAGGATCTGCTGGACCCGGGCGCGGCTTTCGAGCCGACCGTGCACACCGGCTTCGAGTTCTGGGTGGAGAACGCCGAGAACGCCACCGGCGAGGTCGCCGCCTCCCTGGAGCGGGCCAACGCCGCGGCCATCCCCACCGCCCGGATCCCCGGCCTGGAGGGCGCGTACTGGTGCGAGGCCCCCGAGAAGAACCACCTGCGCTGGGTCACCTCGTACCCCGAGGAGAAGCTGCTGGACGCGCTCGCCCGGCTGCACGCGGCGGGCACCTCCTCGCTGGGCGAAGGCACCCGCCTCGTCGGGTCGTTCCGCGCTCACGGACTGGTCGTCCCGGTCTGGGACCTGCCCTCGACGATGACCGCCGAGGACGTCGCGGGCCCGGCCGCCGCGTTCGCCGAACGGCTCACCGGAGCGCTCGCGTCGGACGCCCCGCTGACCACCGAGGAGCGCCGGTCGCGCGGCGGGCTCACCAACCGCCAGATCACTCTGAGCTGACGATCCCTACCCCGGCAGGCACACGCGTGACACCCGTCACAACTCCCCATACCTGCCGGTAAATAGGCGTCCTGAAATCCACGATCGAATTTGCGAACCGCCGATCTCTTGTTACGGTTCTAAAAGCCCGGTCGCTGGTGCATCCCCCGTCGCCAGCGACCGGGCGCTTCCATGTCCGCCGCGGGGAGTCCTTCCCCGTCCGCCGCCGGACGTCATGGCGCGCGGCCTTTCGCCGCCCCGCACCCCGCATCCTCATTGGTCCGAACCAGCGCTCTCCGGTGCCGAGTTGCCGCCGGAGCGCAGCAGCAGCTGCTCCCCCGCAGCATCGGAGAACTCCGCCACGGCGCCGTACGGCAGCCGGTCCTTGCGTACGGTCGCCCCGGTCGGCGTCTCACACATCCCCGGCACGCCCTCCGCCGCCACCTCGCAGTGCACCTGGACGGTCCTGCCGTCCGGCCGCAGCAGCGTCAGTACGGCGCGCAGCGACTCGCCCGTCGGGTTGCGGTAATACGTCCGTGCCCAGGTCAGACCCTGTTCGGCGAGCACGCAGGTCTGGGCCTCGATCCCCCGGGGAGAGGCGAGTTCGGGGCCGCAGCGGGTGGTCCGGCCGCCGTCGGACAGCAGTGGGAGCTCCAGATCGGCGAGCGGACCGGGGGCTGTCCTGCCGTGCGTCCCGCCGCCGGCTCCGCTGCCACCACCGGGCTTACCGGACTTGTCGGCCTTGCTCTGGTCGGCGGCTCTTTGGGCCCTCGTGTCCGACGCGAAGGTGTCTGCCGGGCCGGCCGTCGCGGCGGCCAACGGGACGGCGATGGCCAGGGCCACTGTGCCGGTCAGCGCGATCAGGCGGGGATTGGGCGCACGCTGCATGGGAGTCACCTGCGATTGATGTGCCGTCGACGACGGCTTGACGGTGCGCCGAACCTATCGGTCGACGGCCGTGCCCCCGGGGGCTCGCACACCCATTTCCCGTAGTCATCCGGGCCGCTCACACCCGTACGGGTGAACTGCCCGCGCGTTCTTTCCGGGGCGTGCGGAGCACGGCGTGACGACGCGCTCCGCTCTACCTCAACCACTGTGACGAACGACGGGTTTTGGCCACGCCGCGAACCGCCTGGCCGGGAACTTCGGCCGGTCTCAGTAGTCGCCCGACACTCCGCTCAGTACGCGAGCCGGCTGTCGCCGTCCGGGGTGCTGGTGCTCGCCATGACCAGCGCGTCGACGATCGTGGCGACCTTCGGCAGCCAGGGCGCGGCCGAAGTGGCCGGCGGCCGCTCCCAGCGCATCTTGCCGGCGCCGATCTGGGACGGCGGGAGCACCACATAGCCGCCCTCGCCGTGGAATCGCAGCGAGCTGGGCACCCATTCCTGCGAGTTCAGCAGTTCACCCAACTCCGCCAGGTCGTACGGCGATACGAGCAGCGACCAGCGGGTGGGCGTGGCCACCACGGGGCCGAGGCGGACGCCGAAGTGGTCCAGCGCCGCGAGGGCGCGGGCGCCGGCCACGGCCGGCAGGCTCACCGCGCAGGGCGCGCGGCCACCCGTGGCCAGCACAACCGGGGCGTCGGGGCGGTTCGCCCACCACCAGCGCACCATCCGGGCATCGGTGGTGGCGGCCAGCAGCCCGGGGTCGAAGGGGTGCGCGCCGGGCACCACACAGTCGGGGTCGGGACAGCCGCAGGGGCGGGTGGCCCGCTCACCGAGGCCGAGCCGGCCGCCGACGGGCTGCCGGCCGCCGGACCGCAGTCCCACACCGGGGAGTACGGGCCACCGCCACTCGGTGGCGCAGTGGAGCGCCGCGCCGAGCAGCGCCGACCTTCCACCGCGCCGGAACAGGAGCTTGCGTCGCCTTCCGAGGATCTCGCGCATGAGCGCTCGTTCCTTTCCGTTAACGCCGAGGGCTAGGTCCATCGCACTACATGCCGAATGCCGCTTCGTGCTGCTTCATCTGCTGCGTGGCGCTTCATGCGACCTGGTCAAGCGACCCGGGGGCCGATCACACGTCGATCACTCACCCATAGATCACACATCGATCACGCCGCGTGGATCCTTGGTCACCGCTGTACTAGGCAGCGCATCACGCCGTACGCCGAGCGTGGAACGTGGCGGAGGGTGGCGCGCGCATGGCGCTTGCGCTTCCGTCGTGCGATCCCGCCACGAGCGGGTGCGTCGCGGTCGTCGTCGTATGAGACGTCAGTGCCCGCCGGAGAGTTCCGTGCGGCCCCAACTCGCGCCGCACCTTTCCGAGTACGTACCCGCCACTGTGGAGATGACGCGCTGTCGATCGCCGTCAGTCGACCTCAAATTGACGTTCGGGGGGCTATTTTCAGGCCAATATACAGACCTCGTTGACACCGCAAACCCCATCGGGACAATGCTGGACATCATGTCGTCGGTGCGTGTACATGTGGAGGCATTGATAGCGGAGCAGCATGACATGGGGGTTTGCGATGCTATTGAGGAACTTGCGCGGCCACACATACCGCACAAAACCACTCAAC
>NZ_JBFAIP010000014.1:0-129458 GCF_040654775.1 Streptomyces sp. NPDC050636 | reverse complement strand
GTACCGGTGGAGTGTCGCAATCCACACCGAACCCAGAAGGCCCTCACCCGTTCAAGCACCCAGCACGCGTGTCACCAACGTGCCGGGACAGCACACCTAGCCCCAGTCGCGGCCCGAGCGGCCGCGCTTCGTGTCGCCGCGCTGCTTCTTCTCCCGCAGCCGCCGCTCGTTGATGCCCCGTGGGATCCGCGATTTACGGCGCTGCTTGGGCGGCGGGGCGGTGGCCTCGGCGAGCAGCGTGGCCAGCCGGACGGCCGCGGTCTCGCGGTTGCGCCACTGGGAGCGGTGGTCGGAGGCCCGTACGGACAGCACGCCGTCGACCAGCCGGCCGGCCAGCCGCTCCAGGGCGCGCTCCTTCCACACCGGAGGCAGCGCCTGCGTTTTGACCAGGTCGAAGCGCAGTTCGACCTGGCTGTCGCTGGTGTTGACGTGCTGGCCGCCCGGACCGGAGGACCGCGAGAATCGCCATACGAGCTCGGCCTCTGGAAGGACGACCGAACCGCGGATGACATGGGGCCCGGACATGTGTCCCATGATCCCGCGTCCACGGGCGTCCCGTCACCCGCTTTTCACCGGGTGATTCAAGGCCGTGACATCAGGATCCGGTCGTGGCATCCGGGCTCGGCATCAGGATTCGGCAAAGAAAGTAAAGTCTGCTGGAACCTGGTGGTCCCCTCATGACGTTGTGAAGGGTGACGGTAGCTTCGTCAGCAACACGGAGCCCGACGCTTCGACGAGTCGACAAGGAAAGGGACATCCCATGGCTGTAAGCCTGTCCAAGGGCGGCAACGTCTCCCTCACCAAGGAGGCACCGGGCCTGACCGCCGTCACGGTCGGCCTCGGCTGGGACGTCCGCACCACCACCGGCACGGACTTCGACCTCGACGCGAGCGCGATCGCGGTCAACCCGACCGGCAAGGTCTTCTCGGACCAGCACTTCGTCTTCTTCAACAACAAGGCGACGCCGGACCAGACCATCGTGCACACCGGCGACAACGTCACCGGCCAGGGCGAGGGCGACGACGAGCAGATCAACGTCAACCTGGCGGGCCTGCCCGCCGACGTCGAGAAGATCGTCTTCCCGGTCTCGATCTACGACGCCGAGAACCGCAGCCAGAACTTCGGCCAGGTGCGGAACGCCTTCATCCGCATCATCAACCAGGCCGGCGGCGCCGAGATCGCGCGTTACGACCTCAGCGAGGACGCGGCGACCGAGACCGCCATGGTCTTCGGCGAGCTGTACCGCAACGGCGCGGAGTGGAAGTTCCGCGCGGTGGGCCAGGGCTACGCGTCCGGCCTGGTCGGTATCGCGCAGGACTTCGGCGTGAACGTCTGACCGATGTGAGCATCTGTTCGATGTGAACGTCTGAGGCGTGCGCGCCTGAGTACAGCGGAGGGTCGGCCCCCTTGGGGGGGCCGGCCCTCGGCGTGTTTCAGGCGACCGCGTCGTCCGCGGCCTCGGGCGGCGTGGCCAGCACCGCCACCTCATCGAGCGACAGCCCGAGCGTGCCGGCCAGCGCCGCGACCGTGAAGAACGCCGGGGTCGGCGCGCGGCCCGTCTCGATTTTGCGCAGCGTTTCGGCGGACAGCCCCGCCACCGCCGCGATCTCGACCATGCTCCGTTCGCCACGCGCCGCGCGCAGCAGCGCGCCCAGCCGCTCGCCGCGTTCGCGTTCCCAAGGGGTCAGTGGAGTGCGCACCATGCCCGTGATACTAATACCGGTAAATAAATACCGGTAAACAAATAACGCCTGTGTCGGGTGTTCGGGAGGTCGTACCCATGGTGGAGATCAAGACGGATGCGTCGGTGGACGCGATGCGGGTGGCCGGCCGGGTCGTCGCCGAGGCGCTGGCGGCGGTGCGTGCCGCGGCCGCCCCCGGCGTACGGCTGCGGGAGCTGGACGAGGTCGCCCGTACGGTGCTGAGCGAGGCCGGCGCCGGCTCGCCGTTCCTCGGCTACCGCCCCTCCTTCGCGCCCACTCCGTTCCCCGCCGTCATCTGCGCATCCGTCAACGACGCGATCGTGCACGGCATTCCGGACGCCTCCCGGCTGCGCGACGGCGACCTGGTCAGCATCGACTGCGGCGCGGTCGTGGACGGCTGGACGGGCGACGCGGCCGTCAGCTTCACGGTCGGCACACCCCGGCCCGAGGACCGCCGGCTGATGGACGTCACCCGGCAGGCGCTGGCGGCGGGCATCGCGGCGGCCATGGTCGGCGCCCGGATAGGCGATATCTCGCATGCGATCGGCAGCGTCGGACGGGCGGCCGGCTACGGCATCCCGGACGACTTCGGCGGCCACGGCATCGGCCGCCGGATGCACGAGGACCCGGCCGTCCCCAACGAGGGCCGCCCCGGCCGCGGCTTCGTCCTCCGCCACGGTCTCGTCATCGCCATCGAGCCGATGTTCCTGTCCGGCGGCCGGGACGACTACCGCCCGGACGACGACGGCTGGACGCTGCGCACCACGGACGGCAGCCGCGCCGCCCACTTCGAGCACACCGTGGCGGTGACGGAGAACGGGCCGCGGGTGCTGACGGTGCCGTAGGGGCGCGCCAGCTGACGGTGCCGTAGGGGCGCGCCACGGGAATACCTCCCGGGCCCCGCCCCGTTGTGGCCCCACAGGGGGCGCTTGTGACCCCTACGGGATGTGTTCGCCCCTGCCCTAGGGAGTGCATCCGGGGCCCTGCCGCTACCTGCCGAGCGCGTGTGCGCCGGCCTGCGCGAACTGCTCGTCAAGGGCACCGCTGGGGGCGCCCGCGACACCTATCCCCGCGATCGGCGCGCCCTCGGCCTGGACCGGGGCGCCGCCCGCCAGGAAGAGCGTGCCGGGAATGTCCTTGAGGGTGGGCACCTGGTCGAGGCGCTTGACCAGCTCGGAGGTCGGGGCGTTCCAGGAGACGGCGGTGAACGCCTTCTTCGCGGCCGACTCGTAGGACTGGGGTCCGGCGCCGTCGCCGCGCAGCTGGAGGAGCGTGGTGCCGTTACGGTCCACGACGGCGACCGAGACCTTCTGGCCCGCCTTCTCCGCGGCGTCCAACACGGCCTGCGCGGCCTTGGTGGCGGCGTCGATGCTGAGGTGGGTGGTCTGGGTGAGGTTCTTGGTGCGGGTGAGGTCCTGGGCGGCGTCGGACGTCGTGGCGACGGGCTGTGCCGGGGCGGTCGATGACGGGGCAGCGGTCGCGGCGACGGCGCCGAGCGTGCCCGCGCCGAGCAGCGCGACGGCGGCTGCACCGGTGACAACACGGGCGCGCAGCGAAAGCTTCTTCATGATCGGGACTCCTTGGAGAGGTCGGCGAGGCCGGCGAGGTCGGGCAGCAGGCGGGCTCCCGGGGGTTCCCTCTGCCGTGTCTCCATCCTCGGAGCGGGCCGGCGCCAGGCGGGTCGTCGTACTGGCTGCGGCGGCCGTGCATGATGGTGGATACCGATATCGACCGATCGGTTGATACGGACCCCTCTCCACCCGGGTTAGGACTACGGGAGAGCCCCGGCGAGGAGATCCGCATGCACCCCACCCAGCAGCCCGCAGCAGCGGCACCCGAACCGTGCCGGGACCCGAATCCGGACGCGCGCTGGCTGGGCCCGGTCATGCACACGGCGTTCTTCCTGCTGCTGGGCGCCTCGCTGGCCCGCTTCCTGATCCGCCACCCCGGCGAGCCCCGCACGCCCTGGATCATCTCCCTCAGCCTCGTCCTGGCCCTCCTCTACGTCCTCGGCCCGGCGCTGGGGTCCCGTACGCACCACGAGCGGCGGCCCACTGCCCGTCGGCTGCTCTGGCTCGGGGCGGTCGTCGCGACCTGGGTCGTGCTGGTCCTGCTCGCGCCGAGCTTCGCGTGGTGCGCGGTGCCGCTCTTCTACACGGGCCTGCGCACCCTGCCGGCCGGCGCCGCGTCGATGCTGGTCGGCGTGCTCACCGCGTTCGTGGTGGTGGCCCAACTACGCCTCTCCACCGAGTTCGACCCGAACCTGCTGCTGGCTCCGCCGGCCGTCGCCGCCCTCGCCACCGCCGTCTTCGTCCACATGGAGCGGCAGGCCGCCCGCCAGCGCACGCTGATCGACGATCTGATCCGCACCCGGCGCGAACTGGCCGCCACGGAGCGGCGCGAGGGCACCCTCGCCGAACGGCAGCGGCTCTCCATGGAGATCCACGACACCCTCGCCCAAGGGCTGTCCAGCCAGCAGATGCTGCTCCAGGCCGCCGACCGCACCTGGGACACCGACCCGGGCACCGCCCGTGGCCATGTCCGCACGGCCACGGAGATCACCGCCCGCAACCTCGCCGAGGCCCGCCGCTTCGTCCACGACCTCGCCCCAGCGGACCTCGCCGACGGCGCCTCCCTCCCCGAGGCCCTGCGCCAACTCACCGCCCGTGCGGGCGAGTCGGGCTCGTCGGACGCACCGTCCACCGAGGCGCTCGCCGTGCGCTTCCACCTGGACGGCACGCCCGCTCCGCTCCCCGACCGGGTGCAGTCCGCCCTGCTGCGCATCGCCCAGGGCGCCCTCGCAAACGTCCGTGAGCACGCCGCCGCGACTACCGTCGCCCTGACCCTCACCTACCTCGGCGACCAGGTCGTCCTGGACATCGCCGACAACGGCCGCGGGTTCGACCCGTATGCGCCGACAGGGCCGGATGCTCCAGGGCCGGGTGCGTCAGGACCGGATGCACCAGGACCGGATGCGTCGGCAGGGCCGCGTGCGTCGGCCGGGCCGGACGCGCCGACCCGGCCTTCTGCACCTGCCGGCCCGCCCGGCCCCGCAGGCCCTAGGACTCCCGCAGCACCGTCCGGCCCCGTGCCACCCCCCTCGCCCGGCCGCGTACGCGGTCACGGCCTGCCCGCCATGCGCGCCCGGATGCGGCAGCTCGGTGGCACCCTCACCATCGAGTCCGCGCCGGGCGAGGGCACCGTCCTGTCCGCCGCCGTCCCCCTGGAGCCCGCCCCATGACCACGTCCGCCCCCGAACCCGCAAGCGGGCCCGTACGCATCCTGCTCTGCGACGACCATGCCGTCGTACGCGCCGGGCTGCTCGCCCTGCTCCGCAGCGCCTCCGGGATCGAAGTCGTCGGCGAGGCCGGGAACGGCGAGGAGGCGGTGGCCATGGCTGCCAAGCTCCGTCCCGACGTCGTGCTGATGGACCTTCAGCTCGGCTCCGGAATCGACGGCATCGAAGCCACCCGCCGCATCACCGCCCTCAGCACCCCCGATGCCCCCGGAGCCCCCGGAGCCCCCGGGCCAGGCGGCTCCACGGACTCGCCTCCCTCCGGCCACACCCCCCATGTCCTCGTCCTGACCACCTACGACACCGATGCCGACATCACCCGCGCCATCGAGGCCGGCGCCACCGGCTATCTCCTCAAGGCCGAACGCCCGGAGGAGCTGTTCTCCGCCATCCACGCCGCTGCCCAGGGCCGGGGCACGCTCTCCGCGCCGGTCGCCCATCGCGTCCTGGCCCGGATGCGCAGCCCCCGCCCCACCCTCACCGACCGGGAACGCGACATTCTCGGCCAGCTCGCGCGAGGCCTGGGCAACCGCGAGATCGCCCGCGCCCTCTTCATCAGTGAGGCCACGGTCAAGACCCACCTGGGCCGTATCTACGACAAGCTCGGCGTGGACACCCGCGCCGGTGCGGTCGCCGTCGCCAAGGAGCAGCGGCTGCTGCCCTGACCGGCGACCGCCGACCGCACCGACCGGACCGACCGCACCGACCGGACGGCTTCAGAGCCGGTCGATGTCGACCGCGTCGGCCATCGCGCGGTAGCCGGCGTCGTTCGGGTGGAGATGGTCGCCGACGTCGTATGCCGCCGCTATCCGGTCCCGGTCGGCGGGATCGGACAGCGCCCGGTCCAGGTCCAGCACCCCGTCGAATTCGCCGGAGGTCCGGATCCAGTCGTTGAGCGCATCGCGCTTGATCTCGCCGCGCTCGGTGTAATACTGCGCGCCCTTGAACGGCGTCAGCGTCGCACCGATCACCTTCACGCCCTTGGCGTGCGCCTGGCGGATCAACTCACGCTGTGCGGCGATCAGTTCCTCCACGGAGCGGGCCGGGGACGGGCCTCCCGGCACGCCCTCCCACTCGCTCATCCCGATGTCGTTGATGCCCTCCAGCAGGATGACCATGCCGACGTCCGGTTCGTTCAGTACGTCCTTCCGGAAGCGGGCCACCGCCTTCTCCCCGGCCCAGTCCGTGTCGTTGGTGAGCTGGTTGCCGCTGATGCCCTGGTTGACGATGCTGCGCGGCCGTCCGGCGGCGGCGAACCGCTCGGCCAGCTCGTCCGGGTAGCGGTTGTCGGCGTCGAGCGTGGAGCCGAAGCCGTCGGTGATGGAGTCGCCGAAGGCCACCACGCCGTCGCGGTGTGCGTCCCGGCCGCCGGACACCTCGACGCCCGACAGGTAGTACCAGGAGTGCGAGGTCTCGGTGAAAGCCGAGGCCCCGACGTCGGAGCTGTGGTCTCCGGCCGCGCGATAACTCGTGGCGGCCAGTGCGTGGAAGGTGGCCGGGCCGGTCGGCTCGTCCAGATACAGGGTGACGGTCAGCGACTCCAGGGCGCGGACCTTCAGCCCCACCGCGTCACTGCGCAGCTCGCCCCCCGCGGGTATGGTCGCCGACCGCCCGTGCCCGAAGGTCAGCGCCCGCACCGAACCGGCCTTCACCGCAGCGCCCTGGTCCGTACGGGCGATGGTCGCACCGGCCACCTTCAGCGGCGTACGGCCATAGCGGTTGGACAGCTCGATACGGGCCTGCGAGCCGCCGGTGCTGACGCGTACGACCTGCCGGACGGTCTGCCGCGCGAAGCCGGCCTCGGACCAGTTCTTGTCGAAGACGGTGTTCGGCGGCTGTGGCGACGCCGCCCAGCCGCCACGCCACCGGCCGTGGCCGTCACCCTTGCTGTGGCCGTCGTGGCCGTACCGGCTGTCGCCGCGTCCCCCGTCGGACCGGCCGCCCCCATCCGCCGCCGACGCCGTCGCCCCCTGCACCCCGAGACCGCCCGGCACCGCCGGCAGCACCGGAAGAGCCGCCAGCGTGACCGCCGACAGCACGGTGGCCACCGAACGTCTCACCAAGGAACCAGACATGATCATTCCCCCACCCTCTAGTCGCATACGCGCATTCCGCTACCGGTCCCTAGGCCGACTGCCGACGCATGGACGGCCGCCGGTCCGGTGGACCGACCGGTGCTGGCGAACCGTCCGCCGCACCCGCGTGACACCATCAAGACGTGATCGACCTCGGCTATTCCCTCTCCCGCCGCTTTCCGGACCCTCCCCAGATGGACTACCGGACCGCGGACGTGCGCACCCTGCGGCACGACCTCTTCTGCGGCGACGTCTACATCGCCGACACCAAGGCGGACCGAGAACTGTCCACCGCCTGGGGATGGGTGCCGGTGCTCGACTTCGCCTGGGCGCTGTGCGACATCGTCGAGCAGCTCGACACCGACCCGCGCGGCAACCGCTCCGCCCGCCCCATCCACGCCGAGCTGGACTTCACCGAATCCAGCGACCGGATGCTCTTCGAGCGCCGCTTCGGGTGGGTGGACGTCGAGGCCGACTGGATGCCGGCCGAGGAGCCCCCGCTCACCTTCAACCACTCCGCACTGCGCCGCGAGGCCCGTGACTTTCTGCACGACCTGATCGCCGACCTCAGCGACATGCACGAGGGCCTCGGCGACAACCCGGCCATCTGGGACCTCCAGGCCCGCTTCCCGCGCGTCTGACCACAGCACCCCGCGGGGCCGAGGAACGAGCGCCACGCGCTCCCCGCCGTCGCCCCTCTCCCTGCTGTTCCCCTCTCTCCGTTCTCCCCGGCGTTCCCCCGTTCCCCACCGCTCCCCCTCACTCCACCCGTACCCCTATCTGCGCCGCGAACGCCGGTGCCAGATCGAGCAGTTGGGACGCGCTGATCACCGCGCCCGACAGCCGGTCGATCCCCCGCGCGATATCCACCGCGGCCGCCCCCCGCAGATCGACGTCCTTCATCCGCGCCCCGGTGAGATCCAGCCGCGCAAGGGTGCAGTCGTCGAACGTCACCCGCTCCAGCTCCGCACCCGAGAAATCCGCCTCGATCAACACGCACCCCTCGAAGGCGACATCCCGCAGCTTCGCCTGGCGCAGATTCGGAAAGTCGATCTTCCCGCCGCGCACCACGACCCGCTCCAGCACCGCGCCGTGCAGTTGCGTCCCGCCGAGCCGGGCGTCCGACACCTCCACATCACGCAGTGACGCCTCCGACAGGTTCGTCCCGACCCCGCGCACACCGCTCAGCACGCTGTCGATGATCCGCGCCCGGCTCAGCACCGTCTCGTCCAGCGCGCAGCGCCGCACCGCACAGTCCATGAAGCGCGCGCCACGCCCCTGCTGCCCCGCCCAGTCGGCGTCTGCGAACTCCAGCCCGTCGTAATCCCCCTCGGGCTCCAACTCCCCGCCGCCATACGGCGCCAGCTCCGGCAACCGCACCTCCGGTCGCCGCACCGCCCGCACCGTCCCCTTGCCGCGCCCTGCCACGCGATCACCGCCTTCCGCCCCGCTCGTGCCCTGCCGCAAGCCCGGTCAGCGCCTGCACACCCCATCGTGAACCACACCACTGACAATGCCCCTGAATTACCCTCTGACCTGCCGAAACACCCGATTCCTCGGATCGCGAGGGCGGCCTGCTCAGTGGACCGCGGGGTACGGCGTCCATCTGGCGGCGACCGGGTCGCGGCGCCCGGCGTCCTGAGCGAGGTGTCGTTCACCGGCGCCATCGAGGCGGTCTGGCCCGCCCTGGGTGCCGGCGTCACACGCCGGGTCCGGGCAGATGTTGACCTCAACCATCCTTGAGGTAGCAGAGTGACGGCAGTTGCCCGGTCCACGGACGGCAGCTGCCCCGCTCACGAACGGCAACCGCCCAGCTCAGGGACGGCAATTGCCCAGCCCGGCAGCGACCCGGCCCCCCCTCTCCCAAGGAGACGACACCGCCATGCACGCGATACGCCTGCACACCTTCGGCCCCGCAGAGAACCTCACCTACGAGACGGTCGAGGACCCCCGGCCAGGGCCCGGTGAGGTGCGAATCTCCGTGGCGGCGGCCGGCGTCCACCTCCTGGACACGGCTCTGCGCGCGGGTCAACAAGGCGGCGGGCCGGTGCCGGTTCCCGAGCTGCCGACCGTGCCGGGCCGGGAGATCGCCGGCATCGTCGACGCCCTCGGCGAGGGCACCGATCCCGCCTGGCTCGGCCGCCGCGTCGTCGCCCACCTGGGCATGGCCCCCGGCGGCTATGCCGAACTCGCCGTCGTGGCCGCCGACCGGCTGCACCCGGTCCCCGAGGGGCTCGACGCCGGCCAGGCCGTCGCCATGATCGGCACCGGTCGCACCACGATGGGCATCCTGCTCTTCGCCGGCCTCACCGCCGAGGACATCGCGATCGTCCCCGCGGCCGCCGGCGGCATCGGCTCGCTGCTCGTCCAGCACGCCAGGAACACCGGCGCGACGGTCATCGGTCTGGCCGGCGGCGCGGCCAAGGTGACACGGGTCCGCGAACTGGGCGCCGACCTCGCCGTCGACTACACCGACGGCGAATGGCCGTCCCTGGTACGGGACTTCCTCGACCACCGTGCGGCGCCCGGGGCCACCATCGTCTTCGACTCGGTCGGCGGCGCCCCCGGCCGCGCCGCCGTCGACCTCCTGGCCCGGGGCGGCCGGCACCTCGTCTTCGGCTGGTCGGCCGGCGGCCCGCTGGAGTTCGCGGACGGCGAGCCGGCGGCCCTCGGCATCACGTCCGAACAGGTCCTGGGCCCGCCCATGCTGGCCAAGGCGGGCGGCGACAACCCGATCCGCACCCTGGAGACGGCGGCGCTCGCCGAGGCGGCGGCCGGCCGGCTGGTCCCGGCGGTCCAGAGCTTCCCGCTGGCCGAGGCCGCCGCCGCCCATCGCGCCCTGGAGACCCGCGCCACCATGGGCAAGGTCGTGCTGGTGCCGTAAGGGTGGGGCGGGGAGTGACCGGCCGGACCGGCGGCCGGAACCGGGAGTGCGGTGGCCACACGGGCAGTCGGTCGTTCCACCGCAGGCCCCCATCCCCCGAAAGCCCCCTACCCCACCACCGCCATCTCCCTGGCCGTCTCGTTCAGCCGCCGCCCGCCGGACTCCGTACACGTCACGATGTCCTCGATCCGCACCCCGAACCGCCCCGGCAGATAGATCCCCGGTTCGATCGAGAAGCACATCCCCGGAACCAGCGGCAGATGCTCGCCCTCGACCATGTACGGCGGCTCGTGCGTGGTCACCCCGATGCCGTGCCCGGTCCGGTGGATGAAGTACTCGCCGTACCCCGCCGCCCTGATGACCTTCCTGGCGACGCGGTCGATCTCCTGGCACGCGACCCCCGGCCGAACCGCCTCGAACGCCGCCTGCTGCGCCTCCCGCACGATGTCGTGCACCTTGCGCTCCTCGGCGCCCGGCTCCCCGACGTGCACGGTCCGCGTCGTGTCCGACCCGTACCCGTCCTTCAGGCCCCCGAAGTCGAGCACGACCATGTCGCCGTCCTGGATGATCCGCTCGCCCGCCTCGTGGTGCGGATTCGCGCCGTTGGGGCCCGATCCCACGACCGTGAAGTCCACCTGGCTGTGCCCGTGCTTGGTCAGCATCCGGGCGAGGTCCGCCGCCACATCGGACTCCCGGCGCCCGGCGAAGCGCACGCCCAGGATCTCCTCGTACGTGGCGTCCGCGGCGGCCCCGGCCGCCGCCAGCCGCGCCACCTCGTGCGCATCCTTGACGGCGCGCAGCATCGGCAGCATCTCCGTCAGCGCGCCGTACGTGCTCCCCGGGAGCGAGCGCTGCAGGCCCAGCAGATGCATCGCCCAGGTGGAGTCCGACACCCCGTAACGCCCTTGCGGATCCAGCCACTTGGCGACCTGCGCATACGGGTCGATGCCATCGCTCCACCCGGACACGTCCACCGCCCCGGCCCCGGAGGACCGCTCCGCGTCGGGCCGCTCCAGTTCGGGCACCAGCAGCCGCGGCCGGTGTCCCGGCGCGATCACCAGCGCGGTCAGCCGTTCGGTGACGGCGGGCGGCCGGTATCCGCACAGCCATGTGAGATCCGGCCCCGGCGTCACAATCAGCCCGGCCAGCCCGGCATTGGCGGCCGACTGCCCCGCCCGCACCATGCGTCGCGCGTAGTCATCGCGTGTCATCGAAGTCACCATGCCGGCGAATCTACGCCGCGACGCCCCTCGCGGCCCGGCCAACGGCGCGCACCCCCGGCCCCGATCACTCCTCCAGCGCCGGGGCGGCGACGGCGAGGCAACGGGCCTGCCCGACCGGCGATTGGGGCGGGCCCGGTGCCTTTGTCCGTACGTGGCCGCACTTGGCTTCCCGTGCCTGCTCGCCCACCGCACACCGCACACCGCACGCCCCAGACAGAACACATCTATTCAAGTTTGACTAGTCTTCCCGTGGGCCATACCTTCTCTTGCGTAGTCACATTCGTCGAGTGCGCCGTCGAAGACCATGAGGAGCCTGCGTGACCTTTCTGCCCGACACGGGGTACGTCCCGACCGCCGAGGACCGCGCGAGCCTGGACGCCTGGTTCGTCGCGTACGACGCACAGAGCGCGAAGCGCAACGTTGAGCGCATGGCCGACATGGCCGTCTTCCCTCTCAACCTCGTGAGCGATGACGCAGCCGGCAACGGCCGTTCGGCGCAGTGGGACCGCGAGCAGTTCGTCGCGACGATGACGCATGTGATGGGTGACGGGGCCGAGGACATCACGTTCGAGTCCGCTCGGACGCCCGTCTTCCTCTCCCCCTCCATGGCCGTGGTCTTCACAGACTCGACCATGACCACGGAGGGCCGCACCCAGCAGCTGCGCTACGCCGACATTCTGATCAGGCGGGACGGGAAGTGGGCGTTCCAGACCATGATCCAGGGCGGCTGGGGCGACAACCTGTAGTGCCGCCCGCCGATCGCAGCGGCGGTCCCTCCGTAGGGGCCGGTTGCCGCGCTGGGCCGCCTCTGGCCCGAACCCCGCCCGTACCGTTCCTCGGTCTTTCGGTCGGGGGCTCTGCCTTTGGATAGAGGCGGTGTCGCTCCCAAGGAGTAGGGGCGCTTCGTACGGAGCCACCGATAATCGACGTTATGTCGTCCGGCGCTTCACCGGTCACCGAGAACCGCTCACCGAGAACCGCCCTGACCGAAACCTCTTCGCGGGGCCCGGAGAGGACGGGCGGCAGCTGTTGCGGGCCGTGGGCGAGGCGATTCTGGCCGGGGCGCTGGTGCTGCTCATCTACGGAAGATAGGCCAACTCCCCGGCGTCGCCTCGGTGCGCCCCACCGTGCACGGCGCGGCCACCCTGGCCGCCAAGGAAGGCCGCCCGGTCAACGCCGACAACAGCTCGCAGAACCTTGCCGCCAACTACCTGCCCGGCAAGGACGGCAAGGACGGCCACCACCCGCTGCAAGAAGGCCGCGGCCCCACCGCCGAAGGCGAGCTGGCCCTCGACGCCAAGACCGCCGAGAAGGCCGGCTACCGGATCGGCGACACCGTCCGCTTCGCCACCGACGGGCCGCCCTGGCCAAGAAGCTGGTCGGCATCGTCTCCACCGACGACCCGCGGATCACCGCCGGTGGCACCCTCACCCTCTTCGACACCCGAACCGCGCAGAGGCTGTTCCTCCACCCCGGCCAGTTCGACGAGATCGCGGTCGCGGCCAAGGACGGTACCGACGAGCGCACGCTGACCGACCAGGTGCGGGCGCTGCTCCCCGAGAACGGCGCCAGGGCCACCAGCGGCACCGACCTGGCCGCCGAGCAGTCCGCCCAGATCGCCGAGAACACCGGCTCCCTCACCAAGACGCTGCTGGTCTTCGCCGGAATCGCGCTGTTCGTCGGCGTGTTCATCATCGCCAACACCTTCACCATGCTCATCTCCCAGCGCAGCCGCGAGATCGCACTGATGCGGGCCGTGGGCGCCTCGCGCCGCCAGGTCGTACGCGCCGTCCTCATCGAGGCCGCCCTCCTCGGGCTCGGCGCCTCCGCCGCCGGATTCGCGCTCGGCCTCGGCATCGCCACCGCCATGCGCCCCCCTGCTCGACACGACCGGCGCCGGACTGCCCGACGGACCGCTGGTCATCACGCCCGCCGCCCCGCTGTCCTCGCTCGCGGTCGGCGTCGTCGTCACCGTGCTGGCCGCCTGGCTGCCGTCCCGCAAGGCCGCGAAGATCGCCCCCGTGGCGGCGCTCAGCAGCGTCGACCAGGCGCCGCCCGCCCGTGCCCTGGTGGTCCGCAACGTGCTCGGCACCCTGCTCACCGGCGCCGGGGTGCTGGTGATGCTGTACGTCTCCACGCTCACGACGAGCAAGGAGTCGAACCTGATGATCGCGATGCTCGGCTCCGCGCTGACCCTCGTCGGCGTGATCGTGCTGGCCCCGCTGCTCTCCCGGCCGCTGATCAATCTGGCCGGCAAGGTCACCACGCGCTGGTTCGGCGTCAGCGGCAAGCCGGCCAAGGAGAACGCGCTGCGCAACCCGCGCCGCACCGCCGCCACCGCCTCGGCGCTAATGATCGGGCTCACCCTGATCACCGGTCTGACCGTCGGCGGGCACTCCGCCCAGCGCGCCATGGACATCGAGGCCACCCAGGGGGCTGGCCGCCGACTACAAGGTCAACTACAGCTCCGCCCGCGGGCTCGACGCGGACATGGCCGGCAAGGTCGCCCGGGTGCCCGGGGTCGCGGCGGCCGCCCCCGTCACCTCGGCGCAGCTCGACACCCGCGGCAGGTCCGGCGTGATCACCGGTACGGACCCGGGGGCGTTCGGCAAGGCCGCCCCACTCGACTTCCGCGCCGGCTCGGTGCGCGACTTCCGCGCCGGCTCGGTGCGCGACATCGGCCCCGGGAGGATCGCGGTCTCCGACGCGTTCGCAGAGCAGGCCGGGCTGCACGTCGGCGACACCATCGATGCCGAGACGGGCTTCGGCATGGACACCGGCAAGGCCCGGAAGAAGAAGCTGACGGTCGTCGGCGTCTACGCCAAGACCCGCACCACCGACGACGCGCTGGGCACGCTCGCCGACGTGCTCCCGTACTCCGTGACGAAACAGCTCGACAAGCTGCTGGTCAAGGCCGAACCCGGCAAGGCACCGAGCCTTGAGCGGAAGATCCGTGCCGCGCTCGGCAACAGTCCGCTGCTGAAGGTCCAAAACCAGGAGCAGCTCATCAAGGAGAACAACGAGTCGATCACCACGGTCCTCACCATGATGAACGGGCTGCTCGGTATGGCCGTCGTCATCGCGATCCTCGGCGTCATCAACACCCTGGCCATGTCGGTCTTCGAGCGCACCCGCGAGATCGGGATGCTGCGGGCCATCGGCCTCGACCGCTCCGGGATCAAGCAGATGGTCCGGCCGGGGCCACCCTGCGGGCTGGACGCAGCTGACGCCAATGCTCACCAGCCCCGCGGAGGAGCCGTACGTCGGTGGCCGGTCGACGACCCTGCGTCGTTCGGCTGTCGACCCTACGTAGACGCTCCGTCCACTCTTTGAGTTTTCGCCGCCGCGGCGGAACCGCGGCGTTGGTCATCCCCTCTCACTGGGCGTCCGGCAGGGGACTTCTAAGCAATTAATGCGATTGGCACCGTCATGCGTGAATTCAGCCGAAGGGGCATGCTCGGACTCGGGCTGGGAGCGGCGGCACTGTCCGTCGCCGGCTGCTCCTCCTCCACCGAGTCGTCGGTATCCAGCAAGAGTGGCGCCGGGCCCGGGCAGAGCGCCCAGGCGAAGCCGATCGGCGACGGCTCGACCAGCTACACCGGCAAGCAGCCGAACCAGCCGCCCAAGCCGGAGAAGCTGGAGCCGGGCCAGAAGCCGCCGCAGTTCGTGGTCTTCTCCTGGGACGGGGCGGGCGAGGTGGGCAACGGCCTCTTCCCCCGGTTCCGCAAAATCGCCCGCGACCACAACGCCTCGATGACCTTCTTCCTCTCCGGGCTGTATTTGCTGCCCGAGTCGAAGAAGCGCCTGTACCGGCCGCCGAACAACCCCGTCGGCGCCTCCGCCATCGGCTACCTCACCGATGACCACATCAAGGAGACGCTGAAGAACCTGCGCGCGGCCTGGCTGGAAGGCCACGAGATAGGCACCCACTTCAACGGCCACTTCTGCGACGGCACCGGCTCGGTCGAGCACTGGACGCCCGCGCAGTGGGACTCCGAGATCGACCAGGCCATGGACTTCGTCACCAAGTGGCGTACGAACACCGGCTTCACCGACCTCGAACCGCTGCCGTTCGACTACGGCAAGGAGCTCGTCGGCGGCCGTACGCCCTGCCTGAAGGGCCAGGACAACCTGCTGCCGACCGCGAAGAAGCGCGGCTGGCGCTACGACGCCAGCTCCCCCGGCGGCCTCCAGGTCTGGCCCACCAAGAAGCAGGGCATCTGGGACCTCCCGCTCCAGGGAATGCCGTTCCCCGGCCGCTCCCAGGCAGTCCTTTCGATGGACTACAACATCCTGTACAACCAGTCGCAGAACTCCACCAAGGGCCCGCCGGCCAACTACCCGGCCTGGCGCAAGCAAGCCACCGACGCCTACATCGCCGGTTTCCAGCGGGCGTACGAGACGAACCGGGCCCCCTTCTTCGTCGGCAACCACTTCGAGCAGTGGAACGGCGGCATCTACATGGACGCCGTCGAGGAGGCGGTCAAGCACATGGCCGACGAGAAGCACAAGGACGTCCGGCTGGTCTCCTTCCGGCAGCTGTGCGACTGGCTCGACGCCCAGGACCCGCAGATCCTCGCCGACCTGCGCCTGCTCAACGTCGGCGCGAAGTTCACCGGACGCGGCTGACGGCCCGGACGGGGAGTCCGAGGCCGCCTAGAACCGCTCAGTTCTGCTGCCGTTCACAGCTGTTGATGTCAGCCGTTGATGTCAGCGGCATTCGTTGACAGGCTCGATGACGTCGGCCCAGACACGAGTGGACCAGGGGTTGCAGTCTCCAAGCCGCTCGGCGACCACGTCGTCAAGGAAGCGTGCGGCGGCGATCTCCAGAGCTTCTTGCTGCCACCAGAGGGAGTCGCATTCAGCGCACAGGGAGAAGGCCGCCCCATCGTCTTTGAAACGGTACGCACGGACCCACTCCTGATCGCAGCGCGGGCACTTCGGCAACGGAGCAGGCACACAGATCACACTACTTGCGAAGATGAGTGAGGCTTGGCGCGGTCGCCTCTGGATGCCACGGTTGCTGCACTTCCGTGCTGTACGGCAGTCGACCCGTGTGCCCCCACAACGGGGCCCGGCCTCTGCCCGATCACTTGGCGCCGTCGACCGTTTTCGGCTGTGGAGAGTCGACACCAGACGGCCCAGAGCCGGTGGTTCGGGCTGAGACTTTGAGCTGCCGGTACCCGACCAGCACACGAACCAAGATCACCGATATGACGGCGCCGACCACAGCGAGGGCGCCTCGTTCCCACCAAGTCACCTCGGGGCCTCGTGCAGCGAACGCCGCGATCAGCATGATGGGCCCCAAGAGGAGAAGGAAGAAGACCCGCCAGTTCGTCCACTGGGACCAGGACTCTCGCTGACGACCGTCAAGGCTCACTGGAAAGATCCAGGTGGCAAGTCGCATGGACGATGACGGCTTGGGTTTGTGTTGTCGGATCCCCGGCATGGAATCAAGTGTCCCAGATGGCGCAAATCGGAAGCCGACGCCTAAATGCTGATCTCCCTCTTCGTGAGACGGCCCAGCTCTGATGGGTGGTGTTCTTCGTGCGTGCGCGGCCACAGCCAGATCAGCATGACGATGGACGTCTCCACGCACGCGGCACAGGACACACAGCGGGAAGCGATCAGCCACATGGACCGGCCCTTGAAACGGCGGCTCAACCGGGATTGATCTCGACCAGCCGTCCCCGTTGATGTCACCCCTAGATGCCAGAAGCCCCAGGCCATCACCGGCCCGGGGCTTCTTCCCTGGTCAAGCTCAGAGCCCCCTGTCGGATTCGAACCGACGACCTTCGCTTTACAAGTGGGGTCGAATCCCTGATCGAAAGTGTTTGTCTCTGCCGGGTGGTGCTGTCCTCGCAGGTCAGCGCCGCCCGGCATGATGCTCGGTCCAGCTTGTGATGGCCCACACTCCACCGTCCGCTCACGCATCGCTCACGCGCAGCAGCTCCGCCGGCTGCCCCGTCCCCGCACCCCGAAACGGCGGCGCAGGCTTAAGGCGGTCGGCGGCGCCATCGTTCAGTAGCAGCATCACCGGTTTGCCTGAGCACCGCCTGGACGGGAGTACCTGGACGGGCGACGGGCGATCAGGGCTGGTTGAGATCGTCGGCGGTTCCATCGATGGCTGGGCCGCAGCAAGGGGGGAGGTGAGCGACAACCAGAGCGGCGGCGTCTTCGGCAGAATCCGCATCTCCGGCCAGCTGATGGTTTGAGCCTACGGGTTCATTCATCCGTACAACACGAAACCCTCCACCGGAGCGTGGGTAGATGGATGGCACGTCGTTCGTCCAAGGGAACTTGATGCATCGGCTGAAGTGCAGCGACCCATGGCTAATGTTCGGAAAAAGCATGCGGAGGCGAGGATTCGCGTAGGCCGCTTCGACCATGGCGTGGTCGATCAGCTCGTCGCTGGCCGCTCGCACTCTTTGCCATTTGATCGCCACAGCATCCGATTCCTGGCGTTCGACTTCACCTTGAGTCATATGCATACCTTATCGCGTCGCAATGTACGTTGCGAGGTCTACTCGCACCTGATTCGGCAGAATCATCGGCGGCGCCTTCCACTCGCTTGACCTTCCCTTGGAGGGAGGGGAATATCTGGTTCGAGGACATTAATCCTCTCATTAATTGCCGACCGCGCTCAACCGCCATTAGAAACGCTTCCTGGATGGCTTGAGGGGTGTTCCAATTCCGGATATCGCCATTACGATTGGGCATGCCATCGAGCGTGATGGACAGAGTGGTGCCCTGATCTCCCACCGCGGCCATGACATTGGGCATCCACACAGGGGTTCCGTTCACTCGGGTTATCGTCCACCCGGAGACCGGCGAAATAGCCTACTTCGGAAGAAACAAGAAAACCGGCGAGCACAACTACAATCAACTTATTCCTTACCCGTGGGCGAGGAGAAGGTAGGGCATGAGACGTGGATGAGTCCAGACTGACCGCTGCACTCTCCGAGGCAGGGCTGAATTTCTTGGGCATGGTTGACTCAACAACTCCGCTCATCCCCCAGCTCTTGCGGGCTTCGCCAATAGTTGCCCCGCGGAGAGCGTGGCCGATGTCGAATACTTGATGTCTGACGATCCGCAGTTCTTGGAAAAGGCAAATTCCGGATGGAATCGCCTGTCCCGGCAAGGTGGACTCTTCACAGAAGGCGTTCCAGAATTCCTCCTGGCAGTCAACTGCGCAGAACCCGACGAGCCTCACGTCTGGTGGTGGGCGAGGGTTCCATTGTCGGATCGGTGGGACATCGCGGGCACCGGCGCGGCCACCAGAATTCTCGGCAATGGGTCCGGCCATCCGACATTCGTCATGCTGTCGCTCGACGAAAACGCGATTGTGCGAGCACAACAAGGCGAAAAGTCCACCAAGTTCGTGCTCGTACGCGAGCCTCATCGTGTCCAGTTTTTCCGACAGCACGGTGAGTGGATGGCCGGACGGCCTCGGACAGGGCAGTTCGTCCGCACCGCCATCGAAGCTGGCTTGCCGCCACATCGGAATGACCTAGATGCCTTGAGTCCGAAGTCTTCGTGCCTCAGACTGCGCTTGATATGCGCACCCGGCGGACCGCTGATCACCTGAGCCCTGGCCAACCCCCAAAGCCGACGAACGCGAAGTCCTCGCCGGCATGCTCACAAGCGATCCGGACCTGCTGACCACCCGTCCCCGGCAGACGGTCATCGGCGGGGTACGTCTTCAAGCACCGGCCAGCACCTGCTCAAGCCCATCCGCCAGCTCTTCAAGTCCGTCAACGACACCTCCAAAGGCCAGCTCGACCTCGATCGCCATGGCGCCAGGACCCCAACCAGGGTCCTGGCCCGCGTCAGACAGCGAGTCCTGGCACTGACCGCAGCGATCTGGCACAACCGGGCCAACGCAACACCAGTCACCCGATCAATCATGGGCTCAAGCCGCACCTGGTGGACACAAGCTCTCGAAAGATCCGCAGTTCATCGAGAAGGTCCGCGACGCCGTCGGCCTGTACATGGCACCGCCCGAGCACGCACTGGTGCTGTGCGTGGACGAGAAGACACAGATCCAGGCGCTGGACCGCTCTCAGCCGGTACTGCCGATGATGCCGGGCATGCCCCCGAGCGCCGCACCCACGACTACGTGCGCGGCGGGGTGACCACCCTGTTCGCCGCGCTGAACACCGCCACCCGCGAGGTGATCGGGCAGATCCACCGCCGGCACCGCGCCGTGGAGTTCAAGAAGTTCCTCTCCCCTATCGACAATGAAGTCCCCACTGAGCTCGATGTCCACCTGATCTGCGACAACGCCTCCGCCCACAAGCCCCCGCCATCCAGCGATGGCTGGCCGCCCACCCTCGCTTCCACGTGCACCTCACCCCCACCAGCAGCTCCTGGCTCAACCAGGTCGAGAGGTGGTTCGCCCTCCTGGCGACCAAGCAGACACGACGAGGCGTCCACAAGAATGTGCAGGCCCTGGAACGGGACATCCGCACCTGGAGCGAAGGCCCCAAGCCCTTCGTCTGGCCGAAGACCGCAGACGAGATCCTCGAACGCCTCGCCGGATATCTGAACCGAATCCCCGACTCAAAGCACTAGCGCGGTGACCGCGAAGGTTCGTCCGATTGGTGGTTGGACGGTCGGTAGCGTCCGTCCAACCTTCGGGCGGTCTGGCGGCCGGGCCTGTGCGGGTACACAGACTGGCTGACCAGGAAAGGCAGAAGTGCAGCAGATCGTCTGGAGCCGAAACCGTAGAGCGCACGGTGCGGGAGAATCCGCCGCTGAGCGCGGCCCTCGTGTCCCATCCGCTCACGCAGGCGCACGCAAACGGCCCCGGACGAGGAGTCCGAGGCCGCATAGAGCGCCTCCCTGAGGAGAAACCCCAGGTCAGCGCGTCATGCTCAGAGCCCCCTGTCGGATTCGAACCGACGACCTTCGCTTTACAAGAGCGGTGCTCTGGCCAGCTGAGCTAAGGAGGCGTGCGTGGAGAAGTGTACCCAGGCGCGCCGGATGCCGGTCGCATAATCTCGTGACCGCCGCGCTACTGACATCAGGCCCCCGCCCAGGTAGCGTCGCGCACAGTCCACAGCTGCGGACTACATCACTCCTTTTACTCGGATCGTCCGGCACGTTCCTGCCGGTGAAGGGACACATCACCATGGCTACGGTCACGTATGACCAGGCAACCCGCGTCTACCCGGGTGCCGACAAGCCCGCCGTCGACAAGCTCGACATCGCCATCGAGGACGGTGAATTCCTCGTTCTCGTCGGGCCCTCGGGCTGCGGCAAGTCCACGTCGCTGCGCATGCTCGCGGGGCTGGAGGACGTCGACGGCGGTGCCATCCGCATCGGGGACCGCGATGTCACCCACCTTCCGCCCAAGGACCGGGACATCGCGATGGTGTTCCAGAACTACGCGCTCTACCCGCATATGACGGTCGCCGACAACATGGGCTTCGCGCTCAAGATCGCGGGTGTCAACAAGGCCGAGATCCGGCAGAAGGTCGAGGACGCGGCCAAGATCCTGGATCTCACGGAGTACCTGGGGCGCAAGCCGAAGGCGCTGTCCGGTGGTCAGCGGCAGCGTGTGGCCATGGGCCGGGCGATCGTCCGGGAGCCGCAGGTCTTCCTCATGGACGAGCCGCTGTCCAACCTGGACGCCAAGCTCCGCGTGCAGACCCGTACGCAGATCGCGGGCCTGCAGCGCCGCCTGGGCATCACGACCGTCTACGTCACCCACGACCAGGTCGAGGCCATGACGATGGGCGACCGCGTCGCCGTCCTCAAGGACGGTCTGCTGCAGCAGATCGACTCGCCGCGGAACATGTACGACCGCCCGGCGAACCTGTTCGTCGCCGGCTTCATCGGCTCGCCCGCGATGAACCTGATCGAGGTTCCGATCACCGACGGCGGCGTGAAGTTCGGCAACAGCGTCGTTCCGGTGAACCGCGAGGCGCTGGCCGCCGCGGGTGAGAAGGGCGACCGGACGGTGACCGTCGGCGTGCGCCCGGAGCACTTCGAGATCGTCGAGCAGAACGGCGCCGCCGCGAAGTCGCTGTCCAAGGAGACGGCGGACGCGCCGGCCGGCCTGGCCGTCACGGTCAATGTCGTCGAGGAGCTCGGCGCCGACGGCTATGTCTACGGCACCGTCGAGGTCGGCGGCGAGGTCAAGGACCTCGTCGTCCGGGTCAACGGCCGCCAGGTGCCGGAGAAGGGCACCCAGCTGCACGTCGTGCCGCGACCGGGCGAGACCCATGTGTTCTCGACGTCGACGGGCGAGCGGCTCTCGGACTGACGGGCTGACGATCGGCAAGGGCGCGGGGCGGCGGTACGGCGCCCCGCGCCCTTGCCGTAACCCGCGGAAGGCCTGGCGGCACTTGGCGGGATTGGCGGCACCGGTGGGCCTCAGCTATCCCCGCGTGGCCATGCCAGGGCCTCGACAGGGCCTCGCCGGCGCGCACCACGGCGCCCGCCCACATTCCGCCGGTTCCCCGGCACCCTCACCAGGGCAGAACAGAGCGAATCTTTCCGGCTTTTCGTACCAGTGCGTCAACATCACAACCGCACCGACGAGCCATTCTGTCCCCCGATAAGGTGACCAAATGTCGCCAAATCATCACTCCTCGCTACCATCGCGACCGTGAACTCCGCAGCCCGCCGCATCGGCCGAACTCTCGCCCTCGTACTCCCCGTCGTCCTCGTCCTCTCCGGGACTCTCGCGGTGACCCGCGTCCCGTGGGCATCGACGAACACCGAGTCCCAGGTGCTGACCGCATCCTCGTCCACGTCCTCGGGGAAGGCTTCCACCAAGGCCGCCCCTCGAACCCCCCAGGCTGATCTTCGCGACCAGCTCCTCGTCGAACTTCAGGAGAGGAATCCCGGCGCCGCCCTGACCCATCTCCAGAAGGCGATCACCGAGCGGCCGTCCCTGGCCAAGCACTGCGCCTCCATCGCCCGCGACCTCGGCCGCGCCGCGGTCGCCAAGTACAGCGGCGCCACGCACCGTGCCCAGGCCTGGTCCCGTCCCGTGTGCGACACCTCCTTCGCCAGCGGCGTCGCCGGCGCACAGTGACATCGGCTCGCACCGCATAGGGTGCGAAACATGACAGGCGCCCCACACCCGTACCCCACGCAGGCCGTGATCCTGGCCGGCGGCCAGGGCTCGCGTCTCCGCCCCTACACCGATGACCGACCCAAGCCGATGGTCGAGATTCCCGGTACCGGAACCCCGATCATCGGCCATCAGCTGAACTGGCTGGCCGAGGAAGGCGTCACCGACGCCGTCATCTCCTGCGGCCACCTCGCCGAGGTCCTCCAGGACTGGCTGGACGGGACCCAACTGCCCTTGCGCATCACGACCGTTATCGAAACGGAGCCGCTGGGCCGCGGCGGCGGCCTCAAGTACGCCGCCGCCTCCCTCCCCCGCCCGGACGAGGCCTGGTACGCCACCAACGGCGACATCTGGACCCGCTTCCCGCTCCGCGAGATGGCCGCCTTCCACGACGAACGCGACGCCGAGGCCACCCTCGCGCTCGCCCGCCCACGCATCCCGTGGGGCGCCGTCGAGACCGACGCGTTCGGGCATGTGCTGGACTTCATCGAGTCGCCGCCCTCGCCGTATCTCATCAACGCGGGCGTCTACGTCTTCTCCGCCGCTTTCACGGATCTGCTGCCCACCCGCGGCGACCACGAGCGCACCACCTTCCCGCGCCTCGCCCGGGAACGCCGGCTGGCCGGCTACCCGCTCCCGCACGGGGCCTACTGGCGCGCCATCGACACCGCCAAGGACCTCACCGAAGCAGCCAAGGAACTGGGCGTGGAAGGGCGTTGAGCCGCCCTCAGCGGGCCGACCCACCGCCGTCGGCCCCCTGCGCCACCCCGGCCCGCTCGGCCCCCGCACGCACCCCCTGAGCGCCCCGCGCCCCCACACGGCACCCACACACGACTGTCCCCGACCACCAGAGGCGATCGAGGACAGTCAGGGTGCCGGCAGGGCACCGGCGCTCTCCGGAAGCGTCAGCCCAGGAGCCCGCCCAAGGTGCTCCCCCGGCCGGAGTCGTCTCCGGAGCTGGTGCTCTCGCTCGTGCCGCCGGTGGTGCCACCGCCGGTGCCGCCGCCCGACGAGGGCTTCGCCCGGGTCGGCGCCGGGGCCCGGGTCGGTGCCGTCTGCGGCGCGCTGGTGGTCGCGCCGGGCTGCTGCGCGATGCCGCTGGCGCTGCCGGACGGGGTGCCGGACGCCGAGGCGGACGGCCTGCCCGCCTTGCCGGTCTTGCGCGAGGCGCCCGCGGACGGCGTCCCGGGGCGGTGCGAAGCGCTGCCGACGTGCGTTTGGCCGGGCCGGGTGCCGCTCTTGCCGGGGCGGGGCAGCGGCGAACCGGGCAGGTTGTTGATCGCCGGCTCGCCGGGCCGCGGTACGGGCGCGACCGTCGCGGACCGTACGGCGCCGCCGAGCAGCGAGCCGATCAGCAGGGTCAGGCCGGCCACCACCGCGGTCATCGCGGCGCCGCGGCGCAGCACCCGGCGCCGCAGCTCGACGACCTCGACCCGCGGGCCGAGCCGCCGCCAGGCCTCGCCGGCCAGCCGGGCGTCCATGGAGTAGACCGGGGCGCCCGCGATGATCAGCGGGCTCCAGGCGGCGAGGTAGATGATGTCGGGGGCGTCGTAGGCGGGGACGGTGCGCCAGCTGACGGTCATCAGCAGCGCCGCGGAGAGCAGCGTGCCGAAGGAGGCGGCGAGGCGCTGCCACAGTCCGCAGATGGTCAGGACGCCGACGACGACCTGGAGGAAGGCGACGGTCAGACCGGCGCCGACAGGGTGCGAGACGGCGAAGTCGCGCAGCGGCACGGCGAGCGCCCAGGGGTCGAGCGACTGCAGCCACTTGACCATCGAGCCGCGCTCGCCGCCGTCGAAGTAGACGGGGTCGCAGAGCTTGCCCATGCCGGCGTAGACGGAGATCAGGCCGAGGAAGATGCGCAGGGGGAGAAGGACGACGCCGAGGTTCATGCGGCGGCCCGGGTAGTACGCGTGCCGAACGCTGTCGGCGCCGCGCCGCCTGGCCCCGGCCTCGTAGTCGTCCCGCGCATCGAACCGGTCGTCGTCGTATCCGCCGTCGTGGCCACCGTCGTCGCCGTGGCCACTCTCGCCGTACGTGTTGTCGCCGTACGCGCTGCCCACGGGGCGTACGCCGCGCAGCAGGGGGGTCTCGGACTCGGTGGGGCGGCGCTGGCCGATCACGGTCGAGGCGGGGGCGTCGTCGAGACGGACCCGGGGCAGGACCTGGGTCGTGCCGACGTCGGTGTCCTCGCCGTGACCGCTGTCGAGGCCGCTGTCGAGGCCGCTGTCGAGGCCGATACCCGAATTCCGTACCGCGAAAAGGAGTTCGGTGGTGGCGCCGGCCGAGCGTCCCGGTTCCGTGCGGCCGCTCCACACCACGGGCGCCCGGCGCCTGGCACCGGCGGAGCCCCGGATGACGGGGACGCGCGCGGTGTTCGCCATGTTGTGGCTCACGACAGGCGCGGCGAGCTGTACACGGAAGCTGGCGTGGTTGACGATGACCTGAGCGGGATCGCACGGCACCTTGACCGAGCTCAAGACCGCCTCGTCATCGAAGCCCGGCGAGCGTCCCCCCGTAGGTGTGCGGGGTGTTCTGGTGTCCACGCTCATCTAACCGAGTGACTCGCGGTTAGGACACTGCCTCGAACGGCTAGATCTGTCCGAGACCCGTCAAAAGATCACGGGATACGGCGATGACATACGGAACGTCAGGCTTTGCCCCGGGCTGCGGTCTGTCGCCTCCCCGCCCGGGGCCACCTCGCTCGCTCAGGAGCGGCGGCGCGCCGCCTCCCACAGGACCACACCGGCCGCGACACCGGCGTTCAGCGACTCCGCACCGCCCGGCATCGGGATCCGCACCCGTACGTCACAGGTCTCGCCGACCAGCCGCGACAGGCCCTTGCCCTCACTGCCGACCACGATGACGACCGGGCCGTTCAGCGCCTCGACGTCCTGAAGCTCCATCTCGCCGTCCGCGGCCAGACCGACGACCAGGAGACCGGCCTTCTGGTAGGCCTCCAGGGTCCGGGTCAGGTTCGTGGCGCGCGCGACCGGCGTACGGGCCGCGGTGCCCGCCGAGGTCTTCCACGCACCGGCCGTCATCCCGGCCGCCCGGCGCTCCGGCACGACCACGCCATGGCCGCCGAAGGCACACACGGAGCGGACGACGGCACCGAGGTTGCGCGGGTCGGTGACCCCGTCGAGCGCCACGATCAGCGGGTCGACGCCCTCGTCGAAGGCGGCCGCGGCCAGGTCCTCGGGGTGCGCGTAGTCGTACGGCGGCACCTGAAGGACCAGACCCTGGTGGTTGAGGCCGTTGGTCATCCGGTCCAGCTCGGGGCGCGGCGCCTCCATCAGATTGATGTTGCCGCGCGCCGTGGCGAGCTGCAGCGCCTCACGCACCCGCTCGTCGGAGTCGATGAACTGCTGGACGTAGAGAGTGGTCGCGGGCACACCGTCGCGCAGCGCCTCGAAGACCGGGTTACGGCCGACGACGAGCTCGGAGGTGCCCTTCGCGCCGCCGCGCCGCGGGGCGGGCCGGCGGGCGGCCGCCTGCTTCGCCTTGGCGTTGGCGATGCGGTTCTTGACATGCCCCTTGCGTGCGGAGGCGGGCGGGGTCGGCCCCTTGCCCTCCAGGCCCCGGCGCCGCTTACCGCCACTGCCGATCTGCGCGCCCTTCTTGCCGGATGCGCGGCGGTTACTGCCTTGGCTGTTGCCGGCCATGGGTCACCTGTTTCCTCACTGCTCTCGACGTCTCGCGACGTGGAGTGGATACGTACGTATGGATTGAGTGTCGCCCGCGGCCACCGGGAAGGGCGAATCCGGGCGGCGGCCGCGGCTCACGACGGGGGCGGGACGGCGGTCACGACACGCACTCGGGCGGATGTCATGACAGCGACCAGCGCGGGCCGGACGGGGTGTCCTCGATGGCGAGACCGGACTGCTGGAGCTGGTCACGGATGGCGTCGGCGGTGGCGTAGTCCTTGCGCGCACGGGCCGCCTGCCGCTGGTCCAGGACGAGCCGTACGAGAGAGTCCACCACGCCGTGCAGATCCGCGCCGCGCTCCGCCTCGCCGCCCGCCCAGCGCTCGTCGAGCGGGTCGAGGCCGAGCACACCGAGCATCGCCCGCAGCTCGGCGAGCCGGGCCACCGCCGACTCCTTGTCGTCGGCCGTCAGCGCGGAATTGCCCTGCCGGACGGTGGTGTGCACGATCGCCAGCGCCTGCGGCACACCCAGGTCATCGTCCATCGCCTCGGCGAAGGCCGGCGGCACCTCGGGCGCCGGCTCGACGACCCCCGCCTTCTCGACGGCCCTCTGGACGAAGCCCTCGATCCGCGCGAACGCCGACTCGGCCTCGCGCAGCGCTTCCTCGCTGTACTCGATCATCGAGCGGTAGTGCGGGGTGCCCAGGTAGTAGCGCAGCACGATCGGGCGCCAGCGCTTGACCATCTCGGAGACCAGCACGGAGTTGCCCAGCGACTTGGACATCTTCTCGCCGCTCATGGTCACCCAGGCGTTGTGCGACCAGTAGGCGGCGAAGTCGTCGCCGAAGGCCTTGGCCTGCGCGATCTCGTTCTCGTGGTGTGGGAAGACGAGGTCGACGCCGCCGCCGTGGATGTCGAAGGCGGTGCCCAGGTACTTGTGGGCCATCGCCGAGCACTCCAGATGCCAGCCGGGCCGGCCGCGGCCCCAGGGGGTCTCCCAGCTGGGCTCGCCGTCCCTCGCCGCCTTCCACATGGCGAAGTCGCGCGGGTCCCGCTTGCCGGTCTCGCCCTCGCCGGACGGCTGCAGGAGATTGTCCAACTCCTGGTTGGACAGCTCCAGATAGCCGGGGAAGGACTTCACATCGAAGTAGACATTGCCGTCGGCGGCGTAGGCGTGGCCGCGCTCGATCAGGCCGCGCATCATCTCGACCATCTCCGGGACATGGCCGGTGGCGCGCGGTTCGTAGGTCGGGCGCAGGCAGCCGAGGGCGTCGTACGCCGTGTTGAAGGCGACCTCGTTCTCGTAGCCGATCGACCACCACGGGCGGCCCTGCTCGGCCGACTTCGTGATGATCTTGTCGTCGATGTCCGTCACATTGCGCACGAACGTCACGTCATAGCCGCGGTAGTCGAACCAGCGGCGCATGATGTCGAAGTTCAGTCCCGACCTGATGTGCCCGATATGCGGGGCGGCCTGCACGGTCGCGCCACACAGGTAGATCGAGACACAGCCCGGCTTGAGCGGGGTGAAATCGCGAATCTGCCGGGCGCTGGTGTCGTACAGGCGAATCGTCACGGAACCAGGGTAGTCGGAACGAGGCAGTGCCCCGCGACCCATTCGGCCACGGGGACAAAGAAGCGCGACAGTCGTCCGGTTCGCCGGGAGTACGCACCGGAATGCCGGAGTGGCCCGGCACGGTCGGTCAGAGGCTGCCGACCACCTTGCGCGGTGTGATCCGTACGACCAGGCGCTCGGCGTCCTGCTGGGACGCCGGGTTGAATTCCGCGTACGGCTTGCCCGTGTACTTGTGGGACAGCTCATTGATCAGCTCTTGGCCGCCCTCGGTGGTGAACGAGGCGGAGCCGCGGATCTCGGCGTAGGTGTACGGGTGATCGAAGGGCTGGACGACGACGCTCACCCGGGGGTCGCGGCGCAGGTTGGCGGCCTTGCGGCGGTCGACCGTCGTCGAGATCAGCAGGTCGTCGCCGTCCCGCTTCACCCAGACCGGGGACACCTGGGGGCTGCCGTCGGGCTGGATCGTCGCCACCGTCACAAAGACGGGGGTGTCGAGGAGCTTCTTGAGGGCGTCGGACAGTGTGGCGGTCACGAGGGATCCTTCCGGCGGGCCGTACCGATGGACACGAGCACTCCGATGCTTCCCCAACACCCTTACCGCACCCGGCATTCCCCGTCCGTTCGGGGGAACACCGGGTCGCCGCACACCGCGTCCCGGACCTCCTCAGACCGTACGGACCACCAGCGCCGTGGCGACCGCGGCCAGCCCCTCGGCGCGGCCGGTGAGCCCCAGCCCGTCCGACGTCGTCCCCGACACCGAAACCGGTGCGCCGACCGCCGCCGACAGCGCCTTCTGCGCCTCGTCCCGCCGCTTGCCGACCTTCGGCCGTACGCCGATGACCTGCACCGCGACATTGCCGATCGTGAAACCCTCGGCCCGGACGATGCGCGCGGCCTCGGCCAGCAGCGTCACTCCGGAGGCACCGGACCACTCGGGGCGGTCGGTGCCGAAGTGCGCGCCGAGGTCGCCGACGCCGGCCGCCGAGAACAGCGCGTCGCAGGCGGCGTGCGCGGCCACGTCGCCGTCGCTGTGGCCGGCCAGGCCGTACTCCTCGCCCTTCCAGAGCAGCCCGGCGCACCACAGCTCGCGGCCGCGCTCGAAGGCGTGCACATCCGTGCCGATGCCGACGAGCGGGATGCCGGGCGGCCCCGCGGGGGCGGACTCGGCAGACCCCGTCGACGGCGCCGACGCCGTCGGCTCAGACATACCCATCAGTGGCCCTCCTACGGGCGAGTACGGCCTCGGCCAGGACCAGGTCCAGCGGCCGGGTCACCTTGAACGCTTCCTCATGGCCGGGGACGACCACGACGGGGGCGCCGAGCCGTTCGACCAGCCCGGCGTCGTCCGTGGCGCCCTCACCCTCGACGACCGTGTCATGCGCCTTGAGCAGCGTCGCCCGGTCAAAGCCCTGTGGGGTCTGTACGGCACGCAGCCGGGCCCGCTCCGGGGTGCCGACCACCGGCTCCGGGGTGCCCTGCGGCTGCGGCTCGACCTGCTTGACGGTGTCGGCGAGCGGCAGCGCGGGGACGACGGCCGGCGCGCCGGCGCGTACCGCCGCGATCACCGAGTCGACGGTGTCGACGGGGACCAGCGGACGCGCCGCGTCATGCACCAGCACCACGTCGATGGCGTCCGGCAGCGCCGCCAGACCGAGCCGCACAGATTCCTGGCGGGTCTCACCGCCGGGGACCACCACCAGGTCGGTGCGGTCGCCGAGCGGATGCTCGTTGAGGAGGTGGCGTACCTCGGGGGCACCATCGGGCGGGGCGACCACGACGACAAGGGAGACGGCACGCGAGGCGGCCATCGCACGGACGGCGTGTACCAGCATGGGGGTGCCGCCCAGCGCGCGCAGCGCCTTCGGGGCGCCGGGGCCGAGCCGGACACCGCGGCCGGCGGCGGGAATCACCGCGGCGGTGCGGATCGGGCGGGACGGATCTGACATCGATGGCTCCGGAGTCCGGGCCGAGCCCGGAATTGGCGCAGACAGGTTTGTTTCCTCGGCCGAGGTGGGTATGGCCTGAGCGTGCCGGGCGCGAAGCCTTGACCGGACCCTTCCGTGACATCGGTCGAGGCAGCTGCCCGAGCCCGGCACACCAAAAGGGCGACCGGCCGTAGATATGCCGCAGCGCCCGGCAACAGACCCCTCCACTGGGGAGACAGTCGTCACTCGGGCACCGCGGCAGTGCTGCGTAGAATCACCGCTCGTGAATCGTCACTCAGTGCAGATTCACCGCTCGGTGTCGATACACACTGTGTCGATGCAACTCAGTGCCGATTCACGGTGTCGCGCCGATTCTCGTCACATCGTCGGGTCACGTGGATTCACACAGCGTGCATTGAACACAGCGTGCATTGAACACAGCACGCATTCACGCAGCGTGGATTCATACAGCGTTCTGGCTCACACAGCGTTCACACGCTGCGTCAGGACGCGAGGACCTCGTCGAGCAGAGCCTCGGCCTTGTCTTCGTTCGTGTTCTCCGCGAGGGCGAGTTCGCTCACCAGAATCTGGCGCGCCTTGGCGAGCATCCTCTTCTCGCCGGCAGAGAGTCCGCGCTCGCGCTCACGACGCCAGAGGTCACGAACTACCTCGGCAACCTTGATCACATCGCCGGAAGCGAGCTTCTCAAGATTTGCCTTGTAGCGACGGGACCAGTTCGTCGGCTCTTCGGCATACGGTGCACGAAGCACCTCGAAGACCCGGTCCAGCCCGTCCTGACCAACCACGTCGCGTACGCCGACGAACTCCGCATTGTCCGCTGGAACACGAACAGTCAAGTCGCCCTGGGCGACCTTCAGCACCAAGTAGGTCTTGTCCACGCCTTTGATCTGGCGAGTTTCGATGGCCTCGATCAGCGCGGCCCCGTGATGGGGATAGACCACGGTGTCGCCAACCTTGAACGTCATGTGACAGGTACCCCTTCCGTGGCTATCCATGCTAACACGGGAACGGGCCGTTCTGAATGGCGTTTTCGCAGGTCAGGGCATATCTCGGGGCTTGACAACAGCGCCCGGAACGTGCTGCGAGGGGGCATCAGATACGGGTATTCGCAGGTCGGAGGGGCTCCGCGGGTGAGCTGAAACGCGCCTGCCACACACCGGGAACGCGGTGATCGACATGACGAACGTCCCGTTTTGCACGGATCCGTATGAGCGACTTCCGCTACTCCGTTCGGTTGGTCGCGGGCGGCTCCGGCTCGTTTCTCGAATTGATCAGCATCCGGCTACCGAGGGATGTGATCAATTCCGCGGGGCGCAAACATTCGCTACGAATAGCGCTTTTCACCGGGGGAAACCGGCCGACCGCCACCCGAACGGCAGCGTACCGAATATTCATCCACGTTCTCGGGACACATCGGGGAAGACGGCGCAGGGGACGCCGGGGAAGTGATCGGGAACTGATCACGGAACTGACCGGGATCTGATCGGGCGTCTGATCTGGCATCCGATCTGGCATCCGATCGTGGACGGAGAAGGGTGTCGGGAAGCGGATACGAAGGCCGTGCGGAAGAGGTACGCAAGTGATCTTGAAGGTTCCGGTCGGCGTTCCGTTCGGCGTGCCGGCCCGTCGGATACCGGCCGGCACCTCGGCCCGCGAGGGGTGCCTGATCGCTCCGGGGGCGGGTCGGGTGCGGCGGCGCGAGGGCGGCTCGGTAACCTAGCGGCGCTGACACACCCTTAGGGCGGCTTTACGCACCCGTCGACATGACGCGTACGCAACGGCCGCCCCAGCCGTCCATCCGCGACCGGGCACGAAGTTCGGCCGCCGTAGCTCGTCAAGGAGATGCCGCCGCCGTGAGCCGCAGCCTTCGACGCGGCGTCCTCGCCGCTACCGTCCTTTCGCTCTCGATCGCCTCGCTGTCCGCGTGCGGCGCCGGGAACGACGCACAGACGCTGCAGGTGAAGCCGGACAACGCCGCGACCGCCGTCGGCGACATCAAGATCCAGAACGCGAATGTGATCACCCAGCCCGACCTGAAGGCCAAGGGCCCGGCCGTGATCTCCGCGACGCTGTTCAACAACGGTGCCAAGGACCAGAAGCTGACCGCCATCAGCGTCAACGGCACCGGCAAGTCGGCCAAGCTGAGCCCGGCCAAGGGCGCGGCGGGCGCGATCACCGTGCCGGCCGGCGGCTCCGTCGTCATCGGTGGCGAGGGCAACGCCTCGGCCGTCCTGGCGAGCGGCCGTGAGTCCGTCAAGGACGGCGGCGTGCAGCCCCTGACGTTCAGCTTCAGCTCCACGGGCAAGGTGGGCATCACCGCGTTCATCGTCCCAGCGCAGAAGTACTTCGAGGGCTGGGGTCCCACGGAGGTGCCGCAGCCCTCCGGCTCGGCGACCCCCGCCGGCACCGCCAAGCCGTCGGAGTCGCACTCGCCGGCCGGCTCCACGACCGGCGCCGCGACGCCGACCGGCGCCGCCACCCCGGCCGGCGAGGCCACCAGCCAGGCACACAAGGGTCACTGACCGGGCCGTGGGACGTCGTCGCCTGGATGACGTCCCGCAGCATCACGTAAGCCCGGCACATACGCGTCAGGGGCGCCCGTCCGGATCGGATGGGCGCCCCTGACGCGTACATCGGCCAACAGTTTCGGCTTACGGCTCGAACTTGTAGCCCAGGCCGCGGACCGTGACCAGATAGCGCGGCGCGCCCGGGTCCGGCTCGATCTTGGCGCGCAGCCGCTTGACGTGCACGTCCAGGGTCTTGGTGTCGCCCACGTAGTCGGCGCCCCACACCCGGTCGATGAGCTGCATACGGGTCAGCACCCGGCCGGCGTTGCGCAGCAGCATCTCCAGGAGGTCGAACTCCTTGAGCGGCAGGTCGACCTTGCCACCGGAGACCGTGACGACATGGCGGTCCACGTCCATCCGGACCGGGCCGGCCTCCAGGGCCTGCGGGGTGACCTCCTCCGGCTCGCCGCGGCGGCGCAGCACCGCGCGGATGCGGGCAACCAGTTCGCGGGAGGAGAAGGGCTTGGTGACGTAGTCGTCGGCTCCTATTTCCAGGCCGACCACCTTGTCGATCTCGCTGTCCTTGGCGGTCACCATGATGACCGGGACGTTGGAGCGGCCGCGCAGCTGACGGCAGACCTCGGTGCCGGGCAGGCCCGGCAGCATCAGGTCCAGCAGGACCAGGTCGGCGCCGTTGCGTTCGAACTCGTCCAGTCCGTCGGGGCCCGTAGCCGCGATGGCGACCTCGAAACCCTCCTTGCGGAGCATGTACGACAGTGCATCGCTGAACGATTCCTCGTCCTCGACGACAAGCACTCGGGTCACGGAAGGACCTCCGGGGCAGGGTGAGCAGGGAGCGGTTCGTTGAAGGTCTCGTACGGGCGGTCCTCGTCGTCGAGGCCCTCCGCGGTATCGAGGTCGGCGGGCCGTTCGCGCTCGCGTACGGCACCGGCTTCTGGGAGACGCAGGGTGAAGGTGGAGCCCTGTCCCTCAGCGCTCCACACCGTGACCTCCCCGCCGTGGGAGGCGGCCACGTGTTTGACGATGGCGAGGCCGAGGCCGGTCCCGCCGGTGGCGCGCGAACGCGCCGGGTCCACACGGTAGAACCGCTCGAAGACGCGGTCCCGGTCCTTTTCGGATATCCCGATGCCCTGGTCGGTCACCGCGATCTCGATCAGGTCGCCACCGGGCGCGGAGACCCGGCGGCCGGCGATCCCGACGCGGGTGTGCGCCGGGGAGTAGTTGACGGCGTTCTCGACGAGATTGCCGAGGGCCGCCGCGAGCTGGCCGCGGTTTCCCCATACGTGCAGGTCGGCGGTGCCTCCGGCGGCCATGGTGATCTGTTTCGTGCCGGCCTGCTGGCGGCAGCGGTCGATCGCCTCGGCGACCAGTTCGTCCACCCGGACCGGCTCGGCGTCCTCCAGCGGGTCGTCGTTCTGGACCCGGGAGAGGTCGATGAGCTCCTGGACGAGGCTGGTCAGGCGGGTGGCCTCGTTCTGCATGCGGCCGGCGAAGCGGGTGACGGCCTCGGGGTCGTCGCTGGCGTCCATCACGGCCTCGGAGAGCAGCGAGAGGGCGCCGACCGGCGTCTTGAGCTCATGGCTGACATTGGCGACGAAGTCGCGGCGGACCGCCTCTATGCGGCGGGCTTCCGTGAGGTCCTCGACCAGCAGCAGGACGAGCCGGGAGCCGAGCGGGGCGACCCGGGCGGAGACCGCGAGCGCGTCTCCCCGGCCGGTGCCGCGGCGCGGCAGATCCAGCTCGACCTGGCGTATCTCGCCGTCCCTGCGGGTGTCGCGGGCCATCTGCATCATCGGCTCGACGGCGAGCTTGCCCCCGCGGACCAGCCCGAGGGCGTACGCGGCGGAGCTGGCCTTGACGACGGCGTCGGCCTCGTCCAGGACGACGGCGGAGGAGCGCAGCACGGAGAGCACGGTGTCGACGCCGGGTGGCAGCACCGCGTCGGTGTGCAGGGAGGTCCGCGTGGGCTTGGCCTGGTCGCGCTCACTCCAGCGGAACGCCAGCATGGCGAAGACGCCGGTGCACAACCCGGCGATCGCTGCCACTGCGGCAACGGCCGCGTCCACGTTCATGGCTCCAGGTTATGCGCCGGGTCGGACACTTCCCCAGCCGTGCGGACCTCTCCCCGAACACACGTCGCCCAGAATTCACCGTGAGGTCGGTGGTGGTTCACTCCGGAGGTCGGGAAGGGATCCGCGGCCGCGGGCCAGGCGGCCCTTGGGGGACCGGCACGACCGCCCGGCACCGCCGGGGCGCGGCCGGGTGAACCGTACGGCCGGCCGCGGGGCGGTGGTATGTCGCCCAGAGTTCACCTTCACGACGGCGACGGTTAACTCCCGGTGGCACGGGAGGTCGCGATGTCCCCGCACTGTGAGGGTGCGGGGACGAATCGATCCCGCACCGGCGCGCGGCCGAACCCGGGGATGACCTCCGCTTCCCGGAGTACCGGCCGTGCGGGCACGACCCGTGGGAGCGTAGGAGGAGCGCAGGAACCCAGAGCAGCCGCTCGCCCTTCATTCCCACCTCCCACACCCGCCGGCTCCACCGGACCCACGTGGAGCCGCTGGACCCCTGGATTCGATTCCCTCGAATCCGCACGACCCCATGGATTCGATCCGCTCGGATCCACACCACCACTCGATGCGAGAGAAGGTCACTGATGCGGGACGCGTACCACGAGGAGCTGGATTCGATCGGCGAGGGCCTGGTCGAGATGGCCCGGCTCGTGGGCTCCGCGATCGGGCGCGCCACCACGGCGATACTCGACGCGGACCTCAAGCTGGCCGAGAACGTGATCGCCGCCGACGAGAAGGTCGACGACCTCCAGCGCGATCTGGAGGCCCGGGCGATCGCCCTTCTGGCGCGGCAGCAGCCGGTCGCCACCGATCTGCGGATCGTCGTCACCTCCCTGCGGATGAGCGCCGACCTGGAGCGTTCCGGCGACCTGGCGCAGCATGTGGCCAAGCTGGCCCGGCTGCGCTTCCCGGAGACGGCCGTTCCGCGCGACCTGCACGCCACCATCCTGGAGATGGGGCAGCTGGCGCAGCGGCTGATGGCCAAGGCCGCGGAGGTCATCATCACCAAGGACGTCGATCTGGCGCTCCAGCTGGAGCAGGACGACGACGCGATGGACCTGCTGCACCGCGCCCTCTTCCAGCACCTCATGGACGACCGTTGGAAGCACGGCATCGAGACGGCCGTGGACGTGACGCTGCTGGGCCGCTACTACGAGCGGTTCGCGGACCACGCGGTCTCCGTGGCCAAGCGGGTCGTCTACCTGGTCACCGGGGAGCACGCGGACGAGATCGCCCCGCCGACGGCGGTCGACGGCTCGTGATCACGGCGGTGGTGCAGGGGCGCGTTTCGGCACCCCGCACCACCGTGCGCCGTTGACGCGTGCCTCCGCGCGCCGTTGACGCGCCTCTCGGCCAGGGCTTGCAATGGGCAGCGTTTGGGCACCAGGTGACCCCTAGGAGGCAATTCATGGCACTCATGGCAGACTCCCCCAACCTCACGCCCCACGACAGCCCGCCGGCCGTCGAGCTCCCGCTGCTCAGCAACTGCCAATGCGGCCCCGGCTGCAGCTGCGGCTGCCAGTCCGGCGGCTCGTGCCAGTGCGGTGGCGGCTGCGGCTGACGCGGCAATGCGGTAGTGACAGCGCGAACACGGCCCCCGCCGGCAGGACGCCGGCGGGGGCCGTGTTGTGTCTCAGGGCCGCGTCACACAGTCAGCGGCACCGGGTGGATCTCGTCCGCCGGGTGGCCGGTGCGCTCGTGGACGCGCTGGACGGCTTCGGCCGAAGGTCCCTCGGAGAGGCAGAAGACGTCACCGGAGTCGGGGTCGGCCCAAGCGCGTGCGAAGTGGACGCCTTCCTGGCTCTCGATCGCGAGGTCGGCCTGGTGCGCCTCCTTGAGCTGCTCCTGTGTGATGCCTTTCATGCCGTGGTGGATGTCCATGAAGTTGGCCATCGGGCTCAATCCTCCAACGTGCCGACGGATGCACCCCCTTTACATGCTGCATCCGTTAGCCATGGATTGCCCCATATAGCAGAGTGTTGCGCCGTATTACGCACTTACGTCCGGCCTCAGGCCGTCACTGGCGGGCCTTACTTCTTCAGCCCACAAGCGGCCCAGAGACGGCCCGGCCCAGTCAGCATTTGTCGAAGTCAGCGCTCTACCCAGTCCGCCTACGGCCGCCTGAGCACCGACCCGACTACACGACTCACGGGAGAGTCGCGTGCCATCGGTCAGATCCCGAGCTCGACGCCGGGGGGGGACGGCGCACACGGATCGAAGCACCGCTCCGCGCGCTCAACAAGGGTGCTCATGCCGGAGGGGCCAGGTGACTCGACCGGGTGCCCCTGTGATCGGTACCGTACGAAACGGTTTCGTTCCGCTCGCGTTACCTTCGAGATGTACGAAACCGTTTCGTCTCGATAGGAGTCACCGGTATGGCCCGCAGCAGGCTCACTCCGGAACGCGAGTCCGAGTTGTACGAAGCCGTGCTCGACCTGCTCCGTGAGGTGGGCTACGACGGCCTGACCATGGATGCCGTCGCCACCCGCACCCATTCCAGCAAGGCCACCCTCTACCGCCAGTGGGGGAGCAAGCCCGAGCTGGTGGCCCGGGCCCTGCGGCACAACAAGCCGGTCCGTCTCGACGAGATCGACACCGGCTCGCTGCGCGGCGACTTCCACGAGATGGTGTCGCGTGCCGACGTCGACCAGCTGGAGCGGGACTCCGCGCTGATGCGGGGCCTCGCCCATGCCATCCACGACAACCCCGATCTCCTCCAAGCGCTGCGCGAACTGCTCATCGAACCCGAGATGACCGGGCTCGACGAGATTCTGCGACGCGCAGTCGCACGCGGCGAGGTCGCCCAGGACAACCCGGCGCTGAAACTCGTCCCGCACATGATGACCGGCGCCCTCATCGTCCGCCCGCTGGTCGACGGCCGGCCGGTGGACCAGGCATTCCTGACGACCTACGTCGACGCCGTGGTGCTCCGCGCACTGGGCGTCTGACGCCGCGGGGGCGTTCCCCGCGCCCCGGCCGGGAACCGGGCCCCACCCGGGCCCGAATCACCCGCACCACCGGCACGCACCGCTCACGCGTTGGGCCGGCTCCCCATGCCCTGTCCCGTCTTCACCACTCGGGAGATGCCCCCGTGGCCACGTTCCTCTACAAACTCGGCCGGGCCGCCTTCCGGCGCCGCCATCTCGTGATCCTGCTGTGGGTCGCGTTGTTGGCGCTCGCCGGGGTCGGTGCCGCCACTGCGCCCGCCGCGACCTCCAACTCCTTCTCCATACCCGGCACGGAGGCGCAGAAGGCATTCGACCTGCTCAAAGAGCGCTTCCCTGGCGCAAGCGCCGACGGCGCCACCGCCCGGGTCGTCTTCAAGGCCCCCGACGGCCGGAAGATGACCGACCCGGACAGCCGGGCCACCGTCGCCAAGGCCGTCGGCGAGCTGAAGTCCGGCTCCGACCAGGTCGCCTCCGTCACCGACCCGTACACAGCCCACGCGGTCTCCCGAGACGGCACCACCGCCTACGTCCAGGTGTCGTACAAGGTCAACAAGCTGGAGGTGACCGACGCCACCCGCCACGCGCTGGAAAAGACCGGCAAGAAGGCCGGCGCCGGCGGCCTCACCGTCGAGACCGGCGGCGACGCGCTGGAGACGACCACTCCCGAGACCGGCGCGGGCGAGATCATCGGCGTGGCCATCGCCGGGGTCGTCCTCGTCATCACCTTCGGATCGCTGGTCGCCGCCGGACTGCCGCTGCTCACCGCCGTCATCGGCGTCGGCACCGGCGTCTGCACGATCACCGCGCTCGCCAGTGCCCTGGATCTCGGCTCCACCACCTCCACCCTCGCGATGATGATCGGCCTCGCGGTCGGCATCGACTACGCCCTGTTCATCGTCTCCCGCTACCGCGCCGAGCTCGCCGAGGGCCACGACCACGAGGAGGCGGCCGGACGCGCCACCGGCACCGCCGGCTCGGCCGTCGTCTTCGCCGGACTCACCGTCGTCATCGCCCTGGCCGGCCTCGCCGTCGTCAACATCCCCGTGCTGACGAAGATGGGTTTCGCCGCCGCCGGCACGGTCGTGATCGCCGTCCTCATCGCGCTCACCCTCATCCCGGCCCTGCTCGGATACGTGGGCAAACGCGTCCAGGGCCGTGCCGCCCGCAAGAACAAGCCGGTCAGCGGCAAGCCCAACATGGGCACCCGCTGGGCTCGTTTCGTGCTGCGCCGCCCGGCGATGGTGCTCCTCGTCGGCGTGCTCGGCCTCGGCGCCATCGCCCTACCGGCCACGTCACTGGAGATGGGCCTGCCGGACGACGGCTCGCAGCCGACCTCGACCACCCAGCGCCGCGCCTACGACCTGCTGTCCGACGGCTTCGGCCCAGGCTTCAACGGTCCGCTGATCGTCGTCGTCGACGGGAACAAGGCCGCCGCCGACAACGCGGCCAAGGCCATCCGCGGCCTCGAAGGGGTCGCTGCGGTGACGCCCCCGACCCCCAACAAGGCCGGGAACACCGAAGTGATCACTGTCATCCCGAAGGACCGCCCGTCCTCCGGCGCCACCGAGGACCTGGTCCACTCCATCCGCGACACCAGCGGCGACCACGTCCTGGTCACCGGCTCCACAGCCATGAACATCGACTTCTCGCAGAAGATGAACGACGCGCTGCTGCCCTACCTGGCGCTCGTCGTCGGCCTCGCCTTCCTGCTGCTGATGGTGGTCTTCCGGTCCGTCCTCGTCCCGCTGAAGGCCGCGCTCGGCTTCCTGCTCTCGGTGGTCGCCGCACTCGGCGCCGTCGTGGCGGTGTTCCAGTGGGGCTGGCTCGGCTCCCTCTTCGGCGTCGAGCAGACCGGCCCGATCATGAGCATGATGCCGATCTTCATGGTGGGCGTGGTCTTCGGTCTCGCCATGGACTACGAGGTCTTCCTCGTCACCCGGATGCGCGAGGCGTATGTGCACGGGGAGCGGCCCGGCGAGGCAATCGTGACCGGCTTCCACCACGGCGCGCGGGTCGTCACCGCCGCCGCGGTGATCATGATGGCGGTCTTCGCCGGCTTCATCGGCTCCTCCGAACCGATGATCAAGATGATCGGCTTCGGCCTCGCCATCGCCGTCTTCTTCGACGCGTTCGTGGTGCGCATGGCGATCGTGCCGGCAGTCCTGGCGCTCCTGGGCCACCAGGCGTGGTGGCTGCCGCGCTGGTTGGACCGTGTACTGCCGAACGTCGACGTCGAGGGCGACGGTCTGCGCAAACAACTGTCGCCCGACGCTGACCCGGCCCCGGACGCCGACCGGGAGCCGGCCCGCGTCTGATCCACCCGAAGCCCCGGGGTGCCCGCCGAGCGGGGCGGTCGCCCCGGAGACAACGGTCGGGCATGACACAACGAAAACGGCCCCTGATCCGCATCAACACGGATCAGGGGCCGTTCCACTCCTGTGGCGGCGCCAGGATTCGAACCTGGGAGGGCGAAGCCAGCAGCCAGACTCGCGTTCAAGATCTATTCGGACGTACCCGCCGCGTGTCCCCAGGGAGTTGTCACGGCCGTACCCACATCATGAACGCCTTAGCATTCAGCCCTCATGGCCAAACGCCGGTTGGCAGCGATTCGAGCGCGGGAATCATGTTGCGCCCCGTCGGATAGCGATATCCGGGAGTTTACGTACTCGCGCATGCGCCACCGCGAACGGACGAAAAGGCGCTTGGCGGGGGCTCGGTGTTCCGGCGCTGGGCAAAGCGGAGAAGGAATAGCACGGGCATCTCGCCCTCGTCCGCTTTGCCTGAACTTGTGCCGGATAGCCGTCAAAAGAGGCAGATGAGGGGGGACCCGAAGCAGTCGTGACCGGAGCCGTGGCCATGGTGATGACCGTGGTGATGGTGATGATGATGATGATGGTGATGGTGATGGCCATGGTGATGGTGATGGTGATGATGGCCATGGCCGTCGGCCGGGGCCGACTGGGCCACCTTGGCCTGTGTGGCGATGTGCGGGGCGGTCGTCGCGGCCACAGCCGATGCGGCCGTTGCCGCCCCTGCCGCAAGTGCGATCCCCAGCGCGGCGCTGACCGCGAATATTCGCGAAACGTTTTTCTTCGGGCGATCCATCCGTGTGGTGGTCATGCGAATAACCATGCACACCCATCTGCCCAATTTCACCCCGAGCACGGCCAATCGAGTGAATCGCGCGGAATTCAGTGATCCGGATTTCCAGTCATCTAATTCACTCACCTTTCACGCCCTTATTCAACGGCCGGGTGCGCTTCGTTCATCGAGCCGGGTGCGCTTCGTTCATAGAGGAGTTGCTATCACTTCTCTGGTCTCGTTCTCGCTGCACCTGTCGCAGTCACCTCAGTCTGTATGTGGATCCGGGGTGGCGATGGAAGTGGTACCTGATGCCGACCAGTCGGGACCGCGCGTGGAAGGCTCTCGGTAGGGCCCTCAGGCCGCAAGATCCGCTGGACTGACGGCCCACAGACGGCCCGAGAGAGGCGAAAGCCCCCGATCCGCGCCATAAGCGCAGGTCGGGGGCGTGATCGCCATTCTTACTTCTTCTTGCCCTGGTTCTTCACTGCCTCGATGGCGGCCTTGGCGGCCTCCGGGTCGAGGTAGGTGCCGCCGGGCTTGACCGGGCGGAAGTCGGAGTCCAGCTCGTAGGCGAGCGGGATGCCGGTGGGGATGTTCAGGCCCGAGATGTCCTCGTCGGAGATGCCGTCGAGGTGCTTGACCAGACCGCGCAGGCTGTTGCCGTGGGCGGCGACCAGGACCGTACGGCCGGCGACGAGGTCCGGGACGATGCCGTCGTACCAGTACGGCAGCATGCGGGTGACGACGTCCTTGAGGCACTCCGTGCGGGGGCGCAGCTCGCTGGGGATGTCCGCGTAGCGCGGGTCGTCGCTCTGGGAGAACTCGGAGCCGTCCTCAAGGGCGGGCGGCGGGGTGTCGTACGAGCGGCGCCAGAGCATGAACTGCTCCTCGCCGAACTCGGCGAGCGTCTGCGCCTTGTCCTTGCCCTGCAGCGCGCCGTAGTGGCGCTCGTTCAGCCGCCAGCTGCGGTGGACCGGGATCCAGTGGCGGTCGGCGGCCTCCAGGGCCAGCTGCGCGGTGCGGATGGCGCGCTTCTGGAGGGAGGTGTGCAGCACATCGGGGAGCAGACCGGCGTCCTTGAGCAGCTCTCCGCCGCGGACCGCCTCCTTCTCGCCCTTCTCGTTGAGGTTCACGTCCACCCAGCCGGTGAACAGGTTCTTCGCGTTCCACTCGCTCTCGCCGTGGCGGAGGAGGATCAGCTTGTACGGTGCGTCGGCCATGCCGTCGAGCGTAATCCAGATCCGGATCGGCCCTTGCCCGGGTCCAGGACCTGGGCGTCCCGGCGACGTTTGACGCTTCCCGTCAATTGAGTGGTGGCCTGAGTCGACCCGTCAGTAGGTTGCGATCGTCGGCCTCACCACTTACCCGCGCCGCTGACGCGGGAACACCGAGCACCGCCGGGGGAACTGTCATGTCCGCATCCATCGCCCGTATGAGACGCGCCGCCGTGGAGAGCGTCTCCGGCCTCCCCCGGCAGTTCTGGTGGCTGTGGACCAGCACCTTGATCAACCGGCTCGGCGCGTTCGTCGCCACTTTTCTGGCGCTCTATCTGACCGTCGAACGCGGCTTCTCGGCGTCGTACGCGGGCCTGGTCGGCGCGCTCTACGGGCTCGGCGGCGTGATCTCGTCCATAGGAGCGGGCGTGCTGACCGACCGGCTCGGCCGGCGGCCCACCATGCTGATCGCCCAGCTGTCGACGGCGGCTTCCGTGGCGCTGCTGGGTTTCATGGAGCATCCGGTCGCCATCGCGGCGGTGGCGTGCCTGGTCGGCATGGCGACCAACGCCTCGCGGCCCGCCGTACAGGCGATGATGGCGGACATCGTCGCCCCCGAGGACCGCGTACGCGCCTTCTCCTTGAACTACTGGGCGATCAACCTGGGCTTCGCGATCTCCTCGACCGCCGCCGGACTGATCGCCGAACACGGCTACCTGGCCCTCTTCCTGGGTGAGTCGGCACTGGTACTGGCGTGCGCGCTGGTGGTCTTCTGGAAGCTGCCGGAGTCGCGGCCGGAAGCGATGGGCCCGAAGGACGGCACGCAAGACGCCGCCGCATCGGCCCCCGCCGCGGTCTCCATGCTCACCGTCCTGCGCGACGGCCGCTTCATGACCGTCGTCGGACTCAACCTCCTCCTGGCCCTGCTCTTCCAGCAGGCGTACGTCTCGATGCCGGTGTCGATGGGTCAGGACGGCTTCTCCAGCAGCGACTTCGGTCTGGTGATCGCGGTCAACGGCGTGCTCATCGTGCTGCTGCAGATCCCCGTGACGCGCTTCATCGAACACCGCAGCCCCGCGATGCTGCTGATCGGCTCGGCACTGCTCGCCGGTTACGGCTTCGGCCTGACCGCGCTGGCCGGCTCGGTCGCGATGTACGCGGTCGCGGTGGCCGTCTGGACCCTCGGCGAGATCATCAACTCGCCGACACAGATGGGGCTGGTGGTGCAACTGTCGCCGGTCCATGGCCGTGGCCGCTACCAGGGCATGTACGCCCTGTCCTGGTCTGTCGCCTCCCTGACGGCCCCGCTGCTCGGCGGCGCGGTGATCGACCACTACGGGGCGGATGCGCTGTGGGCGGGCTGCGCGGTTGTCGGCACGGTGGCGGCGGTGGGGTACGGGTTGTTGCTGCGGAACGTGCCGCGGCATGCGGGGGCGGGAGCGGGAGCGGCGTCATCGGACACGGTGGCCGCTTCGGACACGGTGGCCGCTTCGGACACGGTGGCCGCTTCGAAGCCGGAGGGATCGCGGAGCCGGGAGGCGGGGCCCGCGTCGGCGCCGACCGAACCGGTGGCGTAGTCACACAGCCGGCCCCCGTCGGTCAGCGCCGCAGCCCCCGTTGCGCCTCGTGGGGATTTCGCGGCTCGTGGAGATTTCGCGGGGCGCCGGGGGGAGTCGACTCCACCCGGTAGCCGGCCTGGGCGGCGTAGGGGATCTGGGGGGGCGGGTGCGTGAGGGGGCCATGCCTTCGGGGCGCGGGATGGGGTCCGTAGCGGCCGTTCGTGCCAGCCACACCACGAAGACGGGGGTCTCCACGATCGATTGGGCCGCTCGGCGACGAAACCCTGGCTGTGCGGCAGGAGGCCGCGGGGGAAACCGGACCGGCGGACGGGGAGACGTGATGAGGAACAGGGGCGCGACCAGGGCCGTGGACGGGGCGGGGCGGAAGGCGGGGCGCAGGGGCTGGACGATCGGTGCGCTGGTGGTCGCTGCGGCGCTGGTCACCGTGCCGGCCGTGGCTCAGATCGCGGGCGGGACGGGCGGGCCCGCATCCGCTCCCGTACGCGGGCCCGCCCCCGCACACACATCGCCCGCCGACGCGCGCACCGCGCGGATGACGCTTCCCGCACCCACCGGCGCACATCAAGTCGGCACGGTCTCACTCCACTTGACCGACCGCCATCGCCGCGATCCATGGGTGGCCGGGCAAGCCCACCGGGAACTGATGGTGAGCGTCCGCTACCCGGCGCGGAAGGACGCCGGCCGGTATCCGCTCGCCCCGCAGATGCTGCCGGGCGAGGCGGCGGGGTTCGACGCGCTGAACAACTTCTCCGAGCATGTTCCGAAGGGGAAGGTCGACTGGGCGGCCACCCGCACCCATGCGCACAAGGGTGCGCCTGCGGCCCGGCAGAGCGGGCGGCTGCCGGTGGTGCTCTACTCCCCCGGCGCCGGCGATCCCCGTTCGCTCGGCAGCACGCTCTGCGACGAACTGGCCTCCCGCGGCTACGTGGTGGTGACCATCGACCACACCTACGAGACGCCCGCGGTGGAGTTCCCCGACGGGCGCGTGGCACGCAGCGTGATGCCGGCGGAGATGGCTCGGGCGGAGAAGGCCGGGCGGATGACGGAGTTGTTGAAGAAGGTCAGCGGGGTACGGGTGGCCGACACCCGGTTCGTACTCGACGCGTTGGCGGGGCGGGACGGGGCTTCCGTGCTGCCGTCCGGGCTGCGCAGCGCGGTGGATCTGGACTCCGTGGGGATGTTCGGGCAGTCGGCCGGCGGGTTCACGGCGGCGCAGACGATGCACGACGACCGGCGGATCAAGGCCGCGGTGAACATGGACGGCGTCATGGGCTACACCCGGCGCGATGACGATCCGTCGAACCCGTCGACGGTGGGGCTGGAGGGAGTGGACCGGCCGCTGCTGCTGATGGGGAAGGAGGGGGACACCCATCACACGGTCGCCTCCTGGGGCGCGGTGTGGGAGCACAGTACGGGCTGGCACCGGGACCTGACGCTCGGCGGGAGCGAGCATGCGAGCTATACGGATGGCGAGACGCTGATACCGCAGATCGCCCGGCGGCTGGACCTGCCCCGGAAGGACGTGACGAAGATGATCGGCACCATCGACCCCGGCCGCGCGGTCGCCGCGCAGCGGGCGTATGTCTCGGCGTTCTTCGACCGGTGGCTGCGTGGGCGGGACGGCGGGCTCCTGGACGGGCCGTCGGCGCGCTATCCGGAGGTGCGGTTCGTGCCCTAGGGGGGTGGCCGAACACATCCCGTAGGGGGTGCACGAGCCCCCTGCGGGGCCACAACGCGGGGGCAGCGGGCGGTATTCCCCGTGGCTCACCACGTGATCGGCGAAACGCGGCCTGGGAACCGCACCTCCGGACTGCCGCTACCGCGGTTACCGCCGCTACGGCCGCTACGGCGGTTACCGCCGTTACCGCCGCTACAGCCGCTACAGCCGCTACGAACCCTGCGTCAGATGCCTGAACGCCTCAAGGTTGCGGGTGGACTCGCCGCGCGACACCCGCCACTCGTACTCCTTGCGGATGGCGGTCGCGAAGCCCATCTCCAGGAGTGTGTTGAACGACCCGTCGGCGTTCTCCAGGACCGTGCCGAGGATCCGGTCCAGTTCCTCGGGCGTGACGGCGGCCAGCGGAAGCTTGCCGACGAGGTAGATGTCGCCGAGCTTGTCGATCGCGTAACTGACGCCGTAGAGGCGGGTGTTGCGCTCCAGCAGCCAGCGGTGCACCGCCTCGTGGTTCTCGTCCGGGTGCCGGACGACGAAGGCGTTCACGGACAGCGAGTGCCGGCCGACCAGCAGCGAGCAGGTCGTGGAGAGCTTGCGGGTGCCCGGCAGCTTGACGACATACGAGCCGTCCGACGGCGACTCCCACTCCAGCCCTGCCTCGTCCAGGGTCGCCTCGATCGTCCGCCGTGCGCCGTCCAAGGTCTCCGCCACGTCAGCCATGCAGCGATCGTAGGTGACGGCGGCGCTCCTGCATCGCCGCGGTGTAGACCTCGCCGGTCGCCGAGGCGGCGGTGTCCCAGCCGAAGGACTGGGCGTGCCGGGCCGCCTCGGTGCCCATCCGGGCGGCCAGGGACGGGTCCGCCACAAAGCGGCGGAGCGCGCGGGCGTAGTCGGCCGGGTCGTGGCCGGGTATGAGGAAGCCGCTGACGCCGTCCCGTACGGCCACCGGGAGGCCGCCGACCGAGGCCGCGACGACCGGGGTGCCGCAGGCCTGGGCCTCTATCGCGACCAGCCCGAACGACTCGCTGTAGGACGGCATGACCAGGACGGATGCCGCGCGGTACCAGTCGGCGAGCTGTTCCTGGCCGACCGGCGGGCGGAACTGCACGATGTCCCCGATGCCGAGCCGGGCGGCCAGCTTCTGCAGGCCCTCCGGCTTGGCCAGGCCGCTGCCGCTGGGCCCGCCGACCACCGGGACGACCAGGCGGGAGCGCAGCGAGGGGTCCTCGGCCAGGAGCACGGCGACGGCGCGCAGCAGGACGTCGGGGGCCTTGAGCGGCTGGATGCGGCCGGCGAAGAGCGGGATCACCGCGTCCTGCGGGAGACCGAGGCGGGCGCGGGCGGCGGCCCGGCTCTCCGCGACCGCACCGTCGGCGACCCCGTGCGGCTCTCCCCCGGCGGCCCCGCCCGCACGGGACCCGGTCGGCCGGAACCGGTCGAGGTTGACGCCCGGGTGCACGACGGCGACCTTGCCGGGGTCCGCTTCGTAATGCCGGACGAGCTCGTCCGCCTCCTCGGCGGTGTTCGCTATCAGACGGTCCGCCGCCCGGACGACCTGCGTCTCGCCGATCACGCGGGCGGCGGGCTCGGGGGTGTCGCCGACGGCGAGCGCGGCGTTCTTGACCTTGGCCATGGTGTGCATGGCGTGCACCAGCGGGACGCCCCAGCGCTCGGAGGCGAGCCAGCCGACGTGTCCGGAGAGCCAGTAGTGGGAGTGCACCAGGTCGTAATAGCCGGGGCGGTGGCCCGCCCAGGCCTGCATGACGCCGTGGGTGAAGGCGCACAGCTGGGCCGGCAGCTCTTCCTTGGCCAGGCCCTCGTACGGGCCCGCGTCGACATGCCGTACGAGGACGCCGGGTGCGAGCTCGACGGCGGGTGGCAGGGTGCCGGTGGTGGCGCGCGTGAAGATCTCCACCTCGATGTTGATCGAGGCGAGTTTCCTAGCCAGCTCGACGATGTAGACGTTCATGCCGCCGGCGTCGCCGGTGCCGGGCTGATGCAGCGGGGAGGTGTGCACGCTGAGCATCGCGACCCGGCGTGGGCGGCGCGAGCTGCCGGGCAGCCGCAGTCTGGCCTGGCCCGGGAACTGGCCGTGGGGACGGCTGCGGAGCCGGGACACGTATTGGCTCACTGCGAGCTACCTCCTAGCCGAGGCGGGCTGCGCGCCTCCGAACCCCTCCAACAACAGAAGCCGCCCATCCATTTCCGTCCGGCGTCATGACTTCGCACTTTGCCAAAGCGTGACCTACGCCGGCCGCTGTGGCGCGCCCCCACGACGCGACCCCATACCCTCGATGGCATGGCCCGCCGCCCCTCCGTCTCCGCCGTCTCCGCCGCCACTGCGGCGTCCGCGCCGTCCCGCCCCGTCGGAAACGTCACCCGCGGCACCACCAACCCGAACCGGCTGCGCCGGATGGACCGCTGGATCGCCGCCGAACACGGCGCCGAGCTGCGCCGCGCCGCCGACCCCGTCGCGGTCGACCTCGGATACGGCGCGGCGCCCTGGACGGCCGTGGAGCTGCTGGGCCGGCTGCGTACGGTCCGGCCGGACGCGCGGGTCGTCGGCGTGGAGATAGAGCCGGCCCGGGTCGAAGCCGCCCAGCGGTACGAGCGGCCGGGGCTGGATTTCGTACACGGCGGCTTCGAGGTGCCGCTGCCGGGCGACCGGGGGCGCGCGCCGGTCCTGATCCGGGCCGCGAACGTCCTGCGGCAGTACGACGAGGGCGAGGTCGCCGCCGTATGGCAGCGGCTGTGCGCGCGGCTGGCGCCCGCTGGGCTGCTGGTCGAGGGCACCTGCGACGAGATAGGCCGGCGCCACGTCTGGGTGGCGCTGGGCCCCGAAGGCCCCCGTACGGTCACCTTCGCCACCCGGCTCGGCTCTCTCCACACCCCCTCCGACCTGGCAGAACGCCTCCCGAAGGCGCTGATCCACCGGAATGTGCCGGGCGAGCCGGTGCATGCCTTCCTCCGCGATTTCGACCGCGCCTGGGCGGCGGCCGCCCCACTGGGCGCGCTGGGCGCGCGGCAGCGTTGGCTCGCCGCCGTACGCAGCCTGGCGGCCGACTGGCCGCTGACCGGCGATCCGCGCCGCCGGCGCCAGGGCGAGGTCACGGTGCGGTGGGAGGCGCTGGCGCCACGCGGGTGAGCGGACAGGCCCTAGGCGGCCACCAGCAGCCCCGCCAGTTCCCGCAGCCGCGCCTCCGTCACCGATCCGCCCGGCGCGCTGTACGTCACCAGCGCCTGGTCGGCGTCGCTCGTCAGCCGGAAGCTCTCGAAGGTGAGGCGGAGCTCGCCGACCTGCGGGTGCACGATCCGCTTGCTGCCCCGCAGGCATTCATGCACCGCCTGCGCCTCCCATACCCGGCGGAAGTCCGGGCTCCGGTCGAGCAGTTCGGTGACCACCTCGCAGATCCGCGGGTCGCCCGGGTGCCGTCCGCTCTCGGCCCGCAGATTGCCGACGACCTCCTCGGCGATCCGGTCCCAGTCCGGGTGCAGCACGCGCGCCGCAGGATCGAGGAAGACCAGCAGCGCCGAATTCCGTCGGCCGGGGTCGAGCGCTTCGAGGTCGAAGGCGATCCGGCCGCCCAGCGCGTTCCAGGCGAGGATGTCCATACCGCGGCCCATGACCGTGGCGGGAACGCTCTCCATCGCGTCCAGCAACTGCTGGATCTCGGGCCGCACGGTCTGCCCGGGACCGTCCCCGGCCGCGCGGGGGTCGCCCTCGCGGCGCCGCGGCACCGCCACATTGCGCAGATACGTCACCTCACCGCCGGTCAGCCGCAGCGCCCGCGCGATGGCGTCCAGGACGGAATCGGAGATCGCGGGCGCGCGGCCCTGCTCGATCCGGGTGTAGTAGTCGACGCTGATGCCGGCGAGCTGTGCGACCTCCTCGCGCCGCAGGCCCCGCACCCGGCGGCGGTTGAGTCCGCCGGGCAGCCCGAGGTCGGCCGGGTCGAGCGCCGCACGGCGCGCCTTGAGGAACGAGCTGATCTCGACTTCCGCATGCAGCATCCGTCCAGTATGCGACGCACGGCCGGTTGGGTGGTTCCGCCGGACCCAGGTTGCGACGGGCCTGGTCCGCTCCGCGTACACGCCGCAAGGTGGTCCACACACCGGACCACCGGACAACTGACGGACCGGCTGACAACTGACCTCCTGATAACTGGTCACCTGATATCTAGTCGCCTGATACCTGGTCGTCTGATACCTGGTCGTCTGACAACTTACGGAGCAGCTCATGAAGCGCAGGATCCTCGGCGGTACCGGCATCTCGGTCAGCGAGTACGCGCTGGGCGCGATGATGCTCGGAGCCTGGGGCAACACCGACCACGACGACGGCGTACGGATCGTGCACCGCGCGCTGGACGCCGGCATCAACTTCATCGACACCGCGGACGTCTACGCCGCGGGCGAGTCCGAGGAGATCGTCGGCAAGGCCCTCAAGGGGCGCCGCGACGATGTCGTCCTGGCCACGAAGTTCTTCAACTCCATGGGTCCGGACGCCAACCACGGTGGGAATTCCCGCCGTTGGATCGTCCGCGCGGTGGAGGACAGCCTGCGCCGGCTCGGCACCGACCACATCGACCTCTACCAGGTCCACCGCCCCGACCCGGCCACCGACATCGACGAGACGCTCGCCGCCCTCTCGGATCTCGTACGGTCCGGCAAGGTGCGGGCGGTCGGCACGTCGACCTTCCCCGCCGAGCAGATCGTCGAGGCGCAGTGGACCGCCGAGCGCCGCGGCCATGTCCGCTTCCGCAGCGAGCAGCCGCCGTACTCGATGCTGGCCCGCGGTGTGGAGGCCGCGGTGCTGCCGACCGCGCAGCGCTACGGCATGGGCGTACTGACCTGGGGGCCGCTCAGCGCGGGCTGGCTGTCCGGCCGCGATCTCTCGGCCAGCTCACGCGCCGGCCTCGAATCCCAGAAGTTCGACCTCTCGATCCCCGAGAACGCCCGCAAGGCGGAGGCGGTGGCCGCTCTGTCGAAGGTCGCCGCGGAGGCCGGCCTGTCGCTCCCGCACCTGGCGACCGCCTTCGTACGCGCCCACCCGGCGGTCACCTCCGTCATCATCGGCCCGCGCACCCTCGACCAGCTCAACAGCCTCCTGGAGGGTTCCGAGGTGACGCTCGGCGCGGATGTCCTGGACCGGATCGACGCCATCGTCCCGCCGGGCACCGACCTCAACCGCGCGGACAGCTACTACGTCCCGCCGGCGGTGGCGGACGCGGCGCTGCGGCGGCGCTGATCCAGGGGGCACGCAGCCAAGGCCGGGGGTTGGAAGGGCGCTACGACTCCAGCTCAAGACCAATCAGATGAGACAGCGCAAGACGCTGCCTAGGCCCCGGATCAGGAGCTGAAACTAGCTCCTGACGCACCCAATCCTCCACAGAGACTGTTGCTCGACCATGCCAGGCCCCCGACATTGCGCCGGGGGCCTTCTCATTCACCAATGAGCCTTGTTCAACTTGAAGTTGCTGGTCACGGGGCTGGTGTGGGGTTCGGTTCGTGCACTCGTGCTGGTCGGGGGCGGTTGTCTGGGATCAAGATCGTCTGTCACGCGAGACCTCGGTGTTGGTCAGGACCAGCAGGGCCCGCAGCAGCGGGGTGGCGTGACGCACGTCCAGGCGGAGCTTCGTGAGGATCCTCCAGTTCTTCAGGTGCGCGAAGGCGTGCTCGCAGACCGCGCGGACGGACGCGATCAGCTTGTTGACCTGCTTCTTCGCCGACGTGAGGGGCTTGGTGCGGGCGGCTTTGTAGCCGGTGATGACCACCGGGTTGTCCGGGGCGTCGTCCAGGCCGACGAAGCCGAGGTCGCCGATGGCGCCCAACTCGACGGTCCGCAGGCGCTCGACGAGCTTGTTGTAGCGGGCGGTGGTGATCTCCGAGGAGCGTCCCGGGCGGGCCGCGGACAGCCACAAAAGGCGGCCCTTGTCGTCGGTGAGTGCGAGGAAGAGCAGGCCGTGGGCCTTGTGTTCCCGCTGTAGTTGCGTCGGTTGTCTGTTCCGGTGCGGCGCCGGGTGCGGATCAGGGTGCCGTCGATCAGGACGACGTGGCCGCCCTTTCGGGTGACTTTCTTCAGCGCGCGATCAAGGCGCGGGGCCCGCGCAGCGAGCAGGTGGATCACTTCCAGTACCCAACGGTGCACCGTGGTCGCCGAGATGCGGTTGCCGCCGGCCATGTCGGCAAGCCGCTGGTCATGACGGAGAATGGCGAGGACGATCGTGGCGATCTGTCCGGGCGGCAGCTTCCGCCACCGCGAGCGGATCTTCTTCAGATGGCCCCGCAGCAGGTCGCCGAGGAAGGTCAGGGTGGCCGTGGACAGCTGCAGGCTGGACTGGTAAACAACCGTCTCGGTGCCCCCGGCGGGGCTGGTTTTCTTTGACATGAACTATCAACTGACGCCGGGGGTGCGGACGTTACGGCCAGGGTGCGTGCCGTGGGCGGCAGAGCGCGTTCACAGCGTGGTGGTGAACTTCCCGTCGGCCAGCTTGCGCAGCCAGCCCCGCTCGGCCAGCCGGTTCAGCTTCGCGCGCATCGCCTCCGAGCGGGCCGGCTCGGTGGATATCCCCAGCTCACCGCAGACCTGCTTGACCATGACCGGCGTATCCGCCCGCCGCATCACATCCATGATCCGCTGGTAATCCGCGGGCAGTACCGCCTCGTCCATGCCGCCATCGCGCTGCGGCACCAGCAGCACCGCACGGCCCGCGACCTGCCCGGCGGACTCCGGCGACGTCTGATCCCGCTCCGCTTCAACGGCCACCTGCTCGGCCAGTCGGCGCGCGACCCGCTCGGCGACGGTCAGCTCCTCCAGCTCGTCGCGCACCTCCTGAAGCTGCTGGCTCAACTTTTCGGCCTGCACCTCCAGTTCGGCCCTGCGGACCGTGATCAGCTCACGAAGGTCCGGTTCCGTGTCCCTGTGCACCTGGCGCACCTCCCGCCCGGATCGTACTGTCGGCGTACACCTGAACGCGGCCAGTCAGGTACAGCCATACGTCCCCCGCTCTGAAGGCGGTCGAGTACATAGGGAGGGTCGGGGATCGCCGGCTCTCTCAGGGGCGGGGCATGTCGGGCTGGCAAGCGCGCCCTACGCTTCAGCGCGTCGAAGAGAGGCAGGCGTACGCCCGATGAAGTCCCGCGCAGTACGGGTGAGGTGGGCCTGGTCGGCGAAGCCTGCGGTGGCTGCGGCCAGGGCAGCAGTCGAATCCGGCAGGTCGGCGATCGCGGTGCGGAGCCGGCCCCATCGGCGCAAGCGGGCAAGCGCAATGCCCACGTCCTGCCGGACCAGGGCGCGCAGCCGCGGGGCCGACAGGCCGACCTCGTCGGCGATGGAGGTGATGGGCATGTCCGGATCGCGCAACGTGCACAGGTGGATGGCGTGGGCGACTCTCGGATCGAGCGGGGTCGGGTACCCGGCGAGTGCCCGCAGCTCGGTGTATCCGGCGGCCAGGTCCACACCGGCGTCGGGGCCGTGGGAATCGGTGGTGCCGAGCGCGGCGAGCAGGCGGCGGACCTCGCCGGCATCGAGCCGTATCGGCTCCGGGTAGGAGGGCAGCAGCCAGGAGTCGATGAACAGGGCGACGTAGGGAGAGGTCGCCGCACAGCTGTGGGCCAGCTGGGGCGGAACGATCAGCCCGGGTGCCGCCACCGTGGGCCGTCCCGGCTGGAGGAGTCGGGCGTGGCCGCCGATCGGCAGCACGGCTTTCCACGCGGGCAGCCGGTGTAGGGCGACATGGAACGGGCGGGATTCGGCGAACATCGTCGCTTCGGTGCCGGAGGCGAAGACGGTGCGGCGATCGTTTTGTTCAAGTGCCCAGGCACGAGGTGAGCGGATCATCGTGCCATGCACGCTATCGCTGCCGCCGGGTTGGCGGTGTTCCTGGTCGTCACGGGGGTCATGCATTTCCTGGTTCCCGGCTACTTCCGCATGTTGGTGCCCGCGTGGCTGCGCCGGGAGCAGCTCCTCGTGGCAGTCACGGGGGCGGCGGAGGTCGTGGTGGGTGCGCTGGTGCTGGTTCCGTCCACCCGGCCGGCCGGGGGCTGGGCCGCTGCCGTCCTGATCACCTGTTACCTGGTGTCCCACGTGGACGCGCTGCGACGCGCGCGGCCGGACCGGCCCCGGCTGCTGGAACGGCCGGCCGGCGCGGTGACTCGGCTGGCGGTGAACGTCCTGTACATCGCCTGGGCGGTCGCCGTGGCCAGATCAGCGGCCTGATGCCGATGCACGGGGACTGATTGTCCAAGGTGGCAGCGAAGGCCGCCGTAGTCAGAGAGGAAGTCATGCCATGAGCCATCGCCTCGTCGTCGTGGGTGCCGGTTACGCCGGTCTGCTGGCGGCCAAGCGCCTCGCCCGCAAGCTGCGCCGCAGCGATGTCACCGTCACGCTGGTCAATGCCTCAGACCGGTTCGTGGAACGGGTCCGGCTCCATCAGCTTGCCGCCGGGCAACGATGGGCAGGGCCGTCGTTGCGTCAACAGCTCAGCGGTACATCGGTCCAGCTGGTCGTCGGACGCGTGACCGCGATCGACGCCACTGGCCGGACCGTGTGTATGGACGTCGCGCCCGGAGCGATCGGCTACGACACCCTGGTGTATGCGGTGGGCAGTCGGGCGCGGCTCGGCGATGTCCCCGGGGCAGCCGAGCACGCCTACGCTGTAGCCGACCTTGAGCAGGCGACGCGGCTGCGGCACAGGGTCACCGAGATGGCATCCGGCGGCACGGTTGCGGTGGTCGGCGGAGGGCTGACCGGCCTGGAAACCGCTTCCGAGCTGGCCGAGAGCCATCCCGAGCTGAGAGTCAGGCTGTTCACCGGTGCCGATGGCGTTGGGTCCGGGCTCGCGCCGCGAGCCCAGACCCACCTGCTGCGCGCTCTGGACCGGCTGGACGTCTCGGTTCATCCGAAGACCGTCGTCGCGGCGGTGCGGGAGGACGGCCTGGACACCCGTGATGGCGCGCCGTTCGCCGCTGACGCCGTTGTGTGGAGCACCGGGTTCCGTGCGCCGGAGCTGGCCCGCGCGGCAGGGTTCGCCACGGATGAGAGCGGCCGGATGCTCGTCGACGCCACCCTGCGCTCGGTCTCGCACCCTGAGGTGTACGCCGTCGGTGACGCGGCTGCCGGGGTGTCGGTGAGCGGGGCACCGAGCCGAATGTCCTGCCAGGCAGCCCTGCCCATGGGCCGGGGTGTGGCCGATGTCGTCGCGGCTCGGCTGACGGGCCGGGCACCCGGGCCCGTTCGGATCGGTTACACCTTCACCAACATCAGTCTTGGCCGACGTGATGGTGTCGTCCAGTTCACCCACGCCGACGACCGCCCGCGCAGGTTTGTCCTGACAGGACGCGCCGCGGCGGCTTTCAAGGAGACTGTCGTGCGAAGCACGGTACGTTCCGGGCCGCGCGGCGAGTCGGGCAGGAATGAGTCGGATTCCTGAGCCAACCCGCCTACCGCAGACGATCTTGTGACCTCACGAGGTCCGCTCACGAACGCGTACCAGCACCTGGGGACGTTCACCTGTACGCGGTTGAGGAGCCAAAGTCGTACGCCGACAGTACGGACACCCGCCTCTCCAACACCGGGGAACCTGCGGATCTGTGAGCACCGAGACGGCAGACGATCTTGAGCTCCGACAACCGCCCGCGACCAGCACGAGAACACGCTCAACGACTCACACCAGCACCGTGACCAGCGACTTCAAGATGGTGGATCTTCAATGAACATCCTCACCTGTGACAGACCCTGGACTGGGCATGGGCGTCGCACGGAGCTGGATGGATCGACCCAGCACTATGGGTCATCTCTCGCCGCCATACCCAGGCCGAGGCCGAGCTGTTCGCGTCGTGCCTCCCCGCCTGGTCAACCGCGACCCTCAAGGCTCTGAACGCCTTCGCTGTGGCCAGCGAGCGACTGTGGAACGAGGTCGCCGGCGCGGCCCCGGCCCCGTGGACACAGCAGATCCAGACGGCTTCCAGGGCCTGGTCCGCACACTGTCGGACATGCCACTGACACCCGTCCCCGGATGCGAGGCAACGGTCTCCGGTTCGGCGGCTATCCAGTCGTCCGGGCTTGACGTGGCCCGGCCGTTCCATCCGGGGGTTCCTGAGCTACCCTCACAGCCCTTCGCGGGTCACGTGAAGAGCGCTGACCAGGGCGGCGACCAACTCCTTGTCTCTCGCCTGCGTGAGGCGACTGCATGCAGCAGCCGGCGGAAGCCACAGCATCCGGTCCACCTCCCTGTTCGGCTCGAACGAGCCGCCGGTGGCCTCGGCCGCCCAGTAGCGGACCTCCTTGGGGCGGCCCTCGACCTGATACCGAGCGGTGGGCAGCTCAGGCCCCAGATCGCAAGTCACACCGGTCTCCTCCAGCACTTCGCGCACTGCTCCCTGCCGGGCGTCCTCGCCGCGCTTCAGCTTGCCTTTCGGGTGGGACCAATCTGCCCACTTTGGCCGATGGACCAGGGCAAGCTCGATTCCTTCACCAGAGGGCGAGTGGCGCCACAGCACACACCCCGCCGCCCGAATGGGTTTCTGAGGTGTCGTCACATCCGCCCCCCGTTCCGCTCCCCCGGCAGCCACACCCGCCCGAACGCGAACCGGGCCGCCTCCACCTCGTGGCGCTGGTCGGCGTGTAGGACGCCCAGTGCGTACGCCGTGGCCGGGGCGATTCTGGGGGTGCGGGCCGCGGCGGCGGCCGCGGCGGCGGCCTCCGCGGCGTCACGGTGGCGTTCCAGGGCCCGGCTCGCCTCCGCAAGGCGGGGGTCGATGTGGTCCGGGGCGATCACTTCCTGGGCATAGCGGCTGAGCCGTACCAGCATCCGGACCTGGTGCCAGGGCGCGTCCTGGCGGTGGTCGGCGGCCAGCGCGTCGGCGTTGTACGGATGGCCGGCGCGGGACAGCGGCAGTGCGGCGACCGCCTCCGCGAGCCGCCGGTGGGCCTGCTCGGCGAGTGACGGCAGCGCCTCGGCCGCCGGCACTTCGGCGGCCGTCCGGACCAGCGGCGCCTCGGACGCGAGCACCGCCACGGAGTCGGCGACGGCGTGGAAGCGGGAGGAGCCGAGGGCCTGGAGCGCGGCGGAGTGCGCGCGGGTGCGGGCGAGGGTGAGCTGGCGGTCCAGCAGCGCCCCGGCCCGCGCCGCCCCGGCCGAGAGCGCGCCCTCGGCGTCCGGTTCGGCGGCCTTGGCGGCGGCAGCGCCTGTACCTGTACCTGTGCCTGTGCCCGTACCTGTGCCCGCGCCTGCGCCTGCGCTCGTCCCCGTACCGCTTCCTGTGCGGTCGCCCCGGCCGCCGCGCGCGGTCCGCTCGCCGCGATCGGCCCGCTCCCCCCGCCCCGTCAGCCGCTGGAGTGCCGCCATCAGCCGCTCACGGCGGGCCGCGCAGGCCTGTTCGCGGGCCAGGGTGCCGGACAACCAGCCCAGTTCCGCCTGGAGTTGGTCGGCCCAGGACTCTTCGGTCAGCGGGTGGAAGGTGTGCAGGGTGGCACTGATCCGGCGGGCGGCGCAGCGCAGCTGCCAGGCCGCCTCGCCCGCGCCCTCCGCGTCCGAGCCGCTCTCGCGGTGGAGCCGCAGGCTGCGCAGGAAGTCCGCGGACTGCCGGTGCAGATATGCGGCGAGCAGCTCTCCGGCCGTAAGCCCGGCGAGCGACGGGCCGGCCGAGAGGACCGGGTCGGCGGAGGAGGCGGGCGAGGGGAGGGCGGAGGAGACAGCGGAAGCGGCAGGTCCGGGCGCGTCGTCCGACGGGCGCGCCGGGCCCTGCTGCCCGTACCCCCGGTCCTCGCCGGCCCCCCGGGCTCCGCCCGCTCGCCCCTCCGGCCCGTCCACCACCGCGGCCCGGGCTCCGGGCGCGCCGCCGGGCTCGTATCCGATTCCGATGAGACCGGCCGGCCCCCCGGTCGACTGGTCATGTCGCTGGGCCACGCCGGCGCCTCCGGGCGTCAATGAGCATTTCCTGTACGTTCCGCAGCGGCACGCCGTCCGCGTCCACCGCGTGCCGGGTCCAATCGCCGTCCGGGCCCAGGTGCCAGGACGAGGTGCCATCCGAAGTCCCGGTCTCCAGCAGCCTGTTGAGGGCGGCGCGGTGCGCCGGGTCGGTCACCCGGACCAGCGCCTCGATCCGCCGGTCCAGGTTCCGGTGCATCATGTCGGCGCTGCCCAGCCACACCTCGGGCTCGCCGCCGTTGCCGAAGGCGAAGATCCGGGAGTGCTCCAGGAAGCGGCCGAGGACGCTGCGCACGCGGATGTTCTCGCTCAGGCCCGCGACCCCCGGGCGCAGCGCGCAGATGCCGCGTACCCAGATGTCGACCGGCACACCGGCCTGCGAGGCGCGGTAGAGCGCGTCGATGACGGCCTCGTCGACCATCGAGTTGACCTTGATGCGGACATAGGCGGGGCGCCCGGCCCGGTGGTGCGCGATCTCCTTGGTGATGCGCTGGACCAGTCCGTCGCGAAGGGACTTGGGGGCGACGAGGAGCCGCCGGTAGGTCTCGCGGCGGGAGTATCCGCTCAGCCGGTTGAAGAGGTCCGAGAGGTCAGCGCCGACCTGCGGGTCGGCGGTCAGCAGCCCCAGGTCCTCGTACAGCCGGGCCGTCTTCGGGTGGTAGTTGCCGGTCCCCACGTGGGAGTAGCGGCGCAGCATCTCGCCTTCCTGGCGGACGACGAGCGACAGCTTGCAGTGCGTTTTGAGGCCCACCAGGCCGTAGACGACGTGGCAGCCGGACTCCTCCAGCTTCCTGGCCCACTTGATGTTGGCCTGCTCGTCGAAGCGCGCCTTGATCTCGACGAGGACCAGGACCTGCTTGCCCGACTCGGCGGCGTCTATCAGGGCGTCGACGATCGGTGAGTCCTCGCCGGAGGTCCGGTACAGGGTCTGCTTGATCGCGAGGACGTCCGGGTCGGCGGCCGCCTGCTCCAGGAACGCCTGCACGGAGGTGGAGAAGGAGTCGTACGGGTGGTGCAGGAGGACGTCGCGGGCGCGCAGGGCGGCGAAGATGTCGGGGGCGGACGCGGACTCCACCTCCGCCAGGTCGCGGTGCGTGCCGGCGACGAACTTGGGGTACTTGTGTTCGGGCCGGTCCAGCGCCCCGATGCCGAAGAGACCGGTCAGGTCCAGCGGTCCGGGCAGCGGATAGACCTCGGCCTCCGAGACCTTCAGCTCCTGTACGAGCAGGTCGAGGACGCCCGGGTCGATGGACTCCTCGACCTCCAGGCGGACCGGCGGCCCGAAGCGCCGCCGCATGAGCTCCTTCTCCAGCGCCTGGAGCAGGTTCTCCGCGTCGTCCTCCTCCACCTCCAGGTCCTCGTTGCGGGTGACCCGGAACATGTGGTGCGCGCGCACCTCCATCCCCGGGAACAGCTCCTCCAGGTGGGCGGCGATGACGTCCTCGATGGGGACGTAGCGCTGCGGGGAGGCCTCCAGGAAGCGGGAGAGCAGCGGCGGCACCTTGACCCGCGCGAAGTGGTCGTGCCCGCTGACCGGGTTGCGTACGACGACGGCCAGGTTCAGCGACAGGCCGGAGATGTACGGGAAGGGGTGCGCGGGGTCCACGGCCAGCGGTGTGAGGACCGGGAAGATCTGCTGGCGGAAGAGGGTGAACAGGCGGGCCTGTTCCTTCTCGGTCAGCTCGGGCCAGCGGATGAGGTGAACGCCCTCGTCGGAGAGAGCGGGGGCGATGTCCTGCTGGAAGCAGGCGGCGTGGCGGGCCATGAGCTCGCGCGAGCGCGTCCAGATGTGCTCCAGCACCTCACGGGGCTGCAGACCGGACGCGGAGCGGGTGGCGACACCGGTGGCTATCCGGCGCTTGAGGCCGGCCACCCGGACCATGAAGAACTCGTCCAGGTTGCTGGCGAAGATCGCCAGGAAGTTCGCCCGTTCCAGGAGCGGGGTGCCCGGGTCCTCGGCCAGCTCCAGCACCCGCTCGTTGAATCCCAGCCAGCTGCGCTCCCGGTCCAGGAAGCGGCCGATGGGCAGCTCCTCACCGTCCGCACCCGGTACGCCCTGGTCCTCGTACGAATCCAGATCGGCGTCCAGATCCGGCTCCAGTTCGGGCAGCGGCACGCCGACGGCGTGCGGCCGGTGGGCGGCGATGGAGCCGACCGATGGCTGCGCGGCGGGTCCCGCGGCCTCCGGCCGGGCCTGCTTCGGCTGCGCGGACGGTGTCTCGGGCTGGGCCTGGGCCTGAGCGCTGGACTGCTGGTTCATGGCCCCATTCTTCCGCGCTCCGGGGATTCCGGGCGCGTCAGGAGGAAGCGAAGCGACGCGGAGCCCCGTTTTCGGGGCTTTCGGCACAGCGGGCTGCATTCGGTGATGCTCGCAAGCGACATTGAATCGCCGGTAACGCGGATATGGCGGACAGGCAAGCGGGGCGCTACTCCCAGGGGGTTTCCCACGGTTTTCCAGGGGTTCCCGGGGTTTTCCGGCCGTTCCCGGGGCGCAGGTTATCGGAGGCCCCTTCGCGTTCCACTAATCAACTAGTGAAAGCATGCGAAAAGTGGGCTGCGCCCCCGGGCCTCCGCTGCATACGCTCCCCGCGTGCCCACACCTTCCGCACCCCCCACCCCGCCGCTGCCGTACACCCCCGACTACCCGATACGCACCGAGCGCCTGGATCTCCGCCCGGTCACCGCCGACGACTTCGAGGCGATCCACGCCTACCAGCGCCGCCCCGAGGTCTGCCGCTACCTCTACTGGGGCCCCCTCGACGAGGACGGCTCCCGCGCCTCCATCGCCACCAAGGCGACCCGTACGACGCTGCGCGAGCCCGGCGACATCCTCCAACTGGCCGCCGTCGTCCGAGCGACAGGCGAACTCGTCGGCGATGTCACCTTCGTATGGACCAGCGGGGAACACCGCCAGGGCGGCATCGGCTATGTCTTCAACCCCGACTTCGCCGGCCGCGGCTACGCCACCGAAGCCGCCCGCGCACTACTGAAACTGGGCTTCGAGGACCTGCGACTCCACCGCATCCAGGCCGAGTTGGACGGGCGCAACACCGCTTCGGCGAATCTGCTGGAGCGCCTGGGGATGCGTCGCGAGGGCCATCTGCGGGAGAACGAGTTCCTCGACGGCGAATGGGCCGACGAGGTCATCTACGCGATGCTGGCACGCGAGTGGCGGGCGGCCCAACACACGGCCTGACGCACAGCCTGACGCACGGGGTGAGGCCCGCCCCGCCCCCTCGCATCCCCGTTCTCCCCGCCTCTCACGTCTCCGAGCGGTACATCAGATCCGTCTCATGCGTGAGGAACCCCAGCCGCTCGTACACGGTCACCGCCGCCACGTTGTCCGCGTCCACGTACAGCATCGCCGTCGGCAGTCCCTCCGCCGCCAGATGCCGCAGCCCGATCGCGGTCAGCGCCTTGCCCAGGCCGCCGCCCTGCGCACCCGGCCGGATCCCGAGCACATACACCTCGCCGAGGCCCTCCTCGGCATGCACCTTGGTCCAGTGGAAGCCGGCCGGCCGCCCGTCCTTCTCCGCGAGGAAGAAGCCCTTCGGGTCGAACCACGACTCGGCCATCCGGGCATCCAGGTCGCGCTGGGTCAGCGAGCCCTGCTCCGGGTGGTGCGCAAAGGCCTCCGCGTTCACCTCCAGCCAGGCCGCGTCGTCGACGCCCGGCTGGAAGGTCCGTACCGTCACGCCCTCGGGGAGCACCGGCTCCGGCAGGTCGAGGTCCGTCAGCGAGCGCCGCATCTGCCGCAGTTCCCGGAACATCGTCAGACCGAGGGTCTGGGCGAGGTGCCGGGCGGCCGGATGCCCGCCGTGCGCCCACACCCGCAGCCGGCGCCCGGACTGCGCCAGCAGCTCGGCGCCCAGCGCCCGGCCGTGCCCGCGGCCGCGGTAGCCGGGGTGCACGACCAGCTCGGCGGCCGGCGCCTCCACCGGGTCGGTGTCCTCCAGCTGCCCGTACCCGACCAGCTCTTCCGTGTCGTCCTCGGGCACGTACACCAGCAGATGCCGCACCCCCTCGCGCCGCCCGCCACGCAGCTGCAAGCGCCCCTGCTCGGACACGGCGGGCTGCCCGTCCGTCCGCGTGGCCCGCCCGATCAGCTCAAGGACGGCCGCGGCCTCTTCCGGGGCCAGCTCGTCGGCCACCTGAATCCTGCGGCCGGTCCGGCCCATTTCGTGTGCAGCGTCAGTCATATCTGAAGCGTACGGCGCTGCCGGGCCCTGGTCCCGTACGCCGCCGCTCCCCGGCAACCAGCTCGTAACCCTTCTCCCCCTGTTGCGCTACGCGCGTTGACAATAAGCTGCCGACCGCTCGGACACACGATCGTCGTCCGTCCAGTACCCGAGGGGGATCACATGTCAACGACGCCTCAACGGCGCCGTATCGCGCGTAGATTGACGGCCGCGGCCGCCGTACTGGCTGCGGCCGTCGGTATCACCGCCACCGCCCTGCCGGCCGGTGCGAACGGCGACCCGGCCCGCCACTCAGGCCGCACGGTCGACGTACAGCTTCTCTCCTTCAACGACTTCCACGGCAACCTCGAACCGCCGCAGGGCTCCTCCGGCACGGTCGAGGAGATCCAGCCGGACGGCAGCAAGAAGACCGTCGAAGCGGGCGGCGTCGAATATCTCGCCCAGTCGCTGCGCACGGCCCGCAAGGGACACCCGTACTCCGTCACCGCCGCGGCCGGTGACATGGTCGGGGGCAGCCCGCTCCTCTCCGGTCTGTTCCACGACGAACCGACCATCGAGGCGATGAACAAGCTGGGCCTGGACGTCACCTCCGTCGGCAACCATGAATTCGACGAGGGCCGGACGGAGTTGACGCGCCTCCAGAACGGCGGCTGCCACCCGAAGGACGGCTGTTACGAGGACGGCAAGAAGTTCCAGGGCGCGGACTTCCCCTACCTCACGGCCAATGTCACGGACGAGAAGACCGGCAAGCCACTGCTCAAGCCGTACACCGTCTGGCAACACCGGGGCGTCAAGATCGGCTTCATCGGCGTGACGCTGGAGGGCACGCCGGACATCGTCAACGGCGAGGGCATCAAGGCCTGACGTTCCACGACGAGGTCAAGACGATCAACAAGTACGCCAAGGAACTCAACAAGCAGGGCGTACGGTCCATCGTCGCGCTCCTCCACGAGGGCGGCCTGCCGGCCTCCACCTCCTACAACTACAACTGCGACAGCCCGGGACCCGGCGACGGCATCTCCGGCCCGATCACCGAGATCGCCAAGAACGTGACCCCCAAGGTCGACGCGCTGGTCACCGGCCACACCCACCAGGCATACGCCTGCACCATCCCGGACCCGTCCGGCACCCCGCGCACCGTCACCTCCGCCGCGTCGTACGGCAAGCTCTACACGGACACCACGCTGACGTACGACCGCCGCACCAAGGACATCGTGCGGACCAGCGTCAAGGCGCCCGGCGCGGTCAACCATGTCGTGAACCGCACCCAGCCCAAGGCCGCGGACATGACGTCCCTGATCACCCGCTGGAACAAGCTCGCCGCGCCGATCGCGAACCGCCCCGTCGGCCATATCACCGCGGACATCGCGGGGCGCGGCGCGAACGCCCCCGAGTCACCGCTCGGCGACGTCATCGCGGACGCCCAGCTGGAGGCCACCCAGCCGGACGGCAAGGGCGGGGCCCAGCTGGCGCTGATGAACCCCGGCGGCATCCGCTCCGACCTCGCCTTCAAGGCGTCCGGCGGGGAGGGGGACGGCGTGGTCACCTACGGCGAGGCGTTCACCGTCCAACCCTTCACGAACATGATGAACGTCATCGACCTCACCGGCGAGCAGCTGATCACCGGCCTCCAGCAGCAGGTCAGCGGCCCGAACGCGGCCTCCCCGAAGATCCTCCAGATCTCCAGGGGCCTGACGTACACCCTGGACATGACCAAGACCGGCGCCGACCGCGTGGTCAAGGACTCGGTGAAACTCGGCGGTGTCGCGATCGACCCGGCCAAGACGTACCGCGTCGCCATGAACGAGTTCCTGGCCGGCGGCGGTGACGGCTTCGCGGCCTTCAAGGAGGGCAGGAACAAGTACGTCGGCAAGCCCGACCTGGACGCCCTCACCGCCTACCTGGCCGCCCACGCCTCGGCGGACAGCCCGCTCAACCCGCCGAAGGCGGACCGCATCACGGTCGTGAAGTAGAGAAATACGGTCGTGAAGTAGAGAAATGTCGTGAGGTAGAGAAACAGGGGATACGGCGACGGCCCGGTGGGGATCCCCCACCGGGCCGTCATCGCGTTTGCGGGTGGCGCGCTCAGCCGCCGTACGGGTTGCCCTGCTGCGGGGCGCCGTACGGGGGCTGCTGCGGCTGGCCTGCCGGGTAGCCGTACTGACCCTGCTGCGGCGCCTGCTGGTAACCGGGCTGGGGCTGCTGCTGCGGCGGCGCCTGCTGGTAGCCCGGCTGCTGCTGGGGCTGCTGGTAGCCCGGCTGGGGCTGCTGGGGGGCCTGCGGCGGGGCCTGCTGGTAGCCCGGCTGAGGCTGCTGCTGGGGAGCCTGCTGGTAGCCGGGCTGGGGCTGCTGCTGGGGAGCCTGCTGGTAGCCGGGCTGGGGCTGCTGCTGGGGAGCGTGCTGCGGGGCCTGCTGATAACCCGGCTGCTGCTGCGGCGCGCCGTGCGGCGGAACCTGCTGCCCCAACTGCGGTGCCCCCTGCGGCGCGTAGCCCTGCTGCGGCGGGGCGATGCCCGGCTGCTGCTGGCCCGGCATGCCCGGCTGCTGCTGCGCGAAACCCTGCTGCGGCGCGCCGCCGATCATGGCGAGCAGCTGCTCCATCTCGTCCCGCCAGATCCGGTGGACGTTCAGCCGGACCGGGGCCGCCTCGCCCGGGAGCGCCAGGCGGAACGAGCTCCAGAGCGGGTTCACATTGACGTCGGAGATGGCCGACTGGGCCTGGTCGCGCGGGATCGCGTAGGTGATCTCCTGCGGCCGCTGGTTGATCCGGTGCATCCGGTGCAGGACGACCGCCTGGTCGGTGACAGTGACGAAGTAGTACTTCACCAGCATCTGGCCGATCAGGCCCAGCGCCCCGGTCAGCCAGGGGGTCGGCCCGGTCAGGCAGGTGATCGACACCAACGCCCGGTCTCCGGGGGCCTGCTGGGCTATCGCCGCAGCGACCTGCTCCTTCATCGTGCTCTTGCGCATCGCCATACGGCGGTTCCCCAATTCCGTGACAGTGGATCCGGCCAGCGTATCCACCCGACCTGTGGCCCCTGCATGGCGAGGGCCTGCCCCTGGGCGCGATGGCCGCCCTCACCCGAAGAGTGGCTTATATCCCCAGGTCGCATCCCCTCTGCCCCCTACGGTCGTTACCCGGCCGAGTCCCCACGAGAGGAAGTCCGTTGGCATCGATGTCCCAGCCCCGTCTGCGTCTCGCAGTCCTGGCGCTGTCCACCGCCCTGCTCGGCGCCGCCGCGCCCGCCTCCGCACCCGCCGCCGCGCCCGCCTCCGCACCCGCCGTCGCGTCCGCGTCCGCGCCCGCGTCCGCACCTGCCTCCCAGCCGCCGCAGGCCGTGCACGGCGATCCTTATATCGAGACCAGTCTCTTCTTCGGTACCGCCCGCCCGGACGGTGGCCCGCCCGTCACCGACAAGCAGTTCCATGCGTTCGTCGACGAGGTCGTCACGCCCCGCTTCCCGGACGGGCTGACCATCCAGGAGGGCCAGGGCCAGTACCGGGACGCGCACGGCGTCATCGAGCATGAGCGCTCCTACGAGCTGACCTTGTTCTATCCCACGTCCAAGGCCCGCCCGAACGACCCCGCGATCGAGTACATCCGCAGCGCGTACAACAAGCGCTTCGGGCAGGAGTCCGTCGCCCGCGTCGACGACCGCGCCCGCGTCGACTTCTGACCGGTCAGGTGATCTGTCACCTGTCCCGTCAGGTGGTCGTCAGGTGGTCGTCAGGTGACCTGTCACTGCCCCGCCGTGCCGAACCAGGTCTCCGCCAGGGACTCCAGGGTCGGCTCCGGTGGGGCGGGCAGTTCCCGCAGATACCAGGGCACGTTGCTGTAGACGTGCAGGAGTGTGTGGGCGAGGAGTTCGCGAGGGGTGAAGGTCTCCCCGTACGCGCGGAAGACACGGGCGAGGAGGCGCGGGTCGCCGCGCGAGACGAAGAGGCCCACCGCGACGAAGTCATAGGCGCGGTGGCCGATCATGGCGGGCTCGAAGTCGAGGAGGCCGGTCAGCCGCCAGTCGTCGTGCTCGTCGATGGTCAGGTGCTGGCGCATGAACTCGGTGTGGAGGAGCGCCCCCGGGAGCCGGGATCCTGACGGTTGCGGGGGCAGCGGCACCGATTCGAGGAAGCCGGGAATCTGTTCCAGCCAAGGTTCGGGGAGCGCGTGAGCGCGTTGGCGGTCCACCGCCGAAGCGCGCTGGGTGTCGAGGAAGGTGTCCCAGTCGCCGGGGCCTAGGACGTCGGCGAGCGGGGCCGGGTCGAGGGCGTGCAGCGCGGCCAGGGTCTCGCCGCACTCGGTGGCGATGCGGTCCCGTTCGGCGCGGGGGATGCGCGGCCAGGTGACGGCCAGATCGGTGCCGCGCAACCGGGACATCAGGACGTAGTGCCAGCCGTTGTCGTACTCCCCGGCGTCGTGCACATAGGGGGTGGGGACGGGCAGCCGGCCCTGAATGTGGGAAAGGACGCGGGCCTCGGCAAGGCCGTCGGCCGCGCTCGCGGTGGGGAAGAGCTTGAGGACGTACCGGTCACCCACCGCGTAGACGGGCTGGGAGCCGGCCGGGAAGCGGGTGAGGGGGGCGTCGGGCAGGCCGAGTCGTGCGCAGAGGGCGGCGGCGCCCGGCCGGATCACCCGTTCGTCGGGGACGATCGCGTCCCACTCGTCGTCCGTGTCCACGCGAGGCAGCATGCGCGGACCGTATGGGCCCAACGTACGGAAGATCAACGGAATTTCGGGGCGCCCCGAGGCCGAGAGGGGCCTCCGCCTCACGGGGGAGATGGTCCCGCCCCGAGCAGGACGCCGTACGGTGGCGCGCGTTCATAGCGTGCCGGGTATGACTCCGCCACGCTATTCCCCGGGTTCTCCGCCGCCTCACACCCCGCTGCGGCGCCGCATCGCCTTCTGGGCGTACGCGGCGTTCGGCTGGCTGACGGCCTCGTTCGTCTGGCACGTCTGGATGGGGATCGACTACCGCAACGCGATGGGCGACGGCGCCACGGATCACGCTCCGCTGTGGGTCTTCCTCGCCTACGACGCGCTGATCGTCGTCATGTCCGCGGTCGGCGCGGCGCTGGCGCTGGCGACAGTCCGGCCGTGGGGCCGCCGCCTGCCGGGGCGGCTGTTGCTGCTGCCGCTCTGGTTCGGCGCGATCCTGCTGGTCGTACGGGGTGGTCCCGGCCTCGTGGAGAACATCACCACGGCCACCGGGCTCACCCCGCGCGGGCTGCTGGCCCTGGAGGAGCAGCCGATCGACGTCGGGTCCGCGGACTTCTGGACGGGGATGGTGATCAATACGTACTTCTTCGTGGGGGCAGTGCTGATGCTGCCGCTGGCGGTGCTCGCCCGGCGGGGCCGGCGGGCCGCCGGAGGCACCGGCGGCCGCCCCGTTCAGGAGAAGTCGGCGGCGTGATCCCGTGCCCACTGGGCGAACGTCCTGGCCGGGTGGCCGGTGACCCGCTCGACGGCGTCCGAGACCGGGTACGGGGGCTCGCCGACCGACTCGCCGTACAGCCGGACGAGTTCCCGCGCGGCCTCCAGTGGGAGGTGCGGCCCGGCCCACGCCTCGGCGGCCTCCTCCTCGGCGATCTGGTCGATCCGCGTCTCGCGCCCGATGGCCTGCCCGATCTCGGCGACCTGTTCCGCCACCGTCTTCGACTCCGGGCCGGTGACGACATGGGCCTTGCCCAGGTGGGCGCCCGTGCGGTCCAGGAGGGCGACGGCGGCGACATCCGCGAGATCGTCCTCGTGGACGGGGACGCCCTGCGCGCCCGGATGCGCGTCGCGCACCACGCCGAACTCGCGGATCGACGGGGCCCAGCCGAGCGCGTTGGTGGCGTAGTTGCTGCCGCGGACGAAGGTCCACTCCAGGCCGGAGTCACGGACCACGCGCTCCAGTGCGGCGTGCATCCGAGCGATGAAGTTGGTCTCGTCGGCGGGGGTATCGGTCACCGCCATCGAGGAGTTGAGGACGATACGGCCGACGCCGGCCCGCACCGCGGCGTCGGTCAGCGCCGTCGCGGCCTGCTGGCCGCCTGCGGCGAGGTTGAGAAAGAGGGCGTCGGCACCGGCCAGCAGCGACTCCAGCGCCTTCGCGTCGGTGAGGTCCGCGCGGACCGTCTCGGCGCCGGCGGGCAGCGCGGCGCGCGAGGGGTCGCGGGTCAGCGCGCGCACGGCCGCGCCCTCGCCGAGGAGCCCGCCGACAAGGCTACGGCCGATGTTGCCGGTTGCTCCGGTTACCACGATCATGAGGCCACCTTCACGGATGACGACCTTTTTCCGGCCGATGAACGAATAAGGCTGGTGGGAGGGGTAGCAGACGGGTGGGTGACGGAAGTCCAGATGACGAGCCGTATGGAGACTCGCCGCATTGAGACGCGTTGCGTTACGACGTTGCGTTACGACGTTGCGTTAAGACTCGCTCTGTTAAGACTCGTTGTGTTAAGACTCGCTGCGTTACAACTCATTGCTTCAAGAACCGTGACGGCGGGTCAGGTCATGCCCGCCCATGACGGTGATTCAGGTCACAAATATGCGGGGCCGTAGCGGGCGCGTCACCACGTGTGGTGACGGAAGATCAGATCGCCCTCAAGTAGCGGTAATTTTTCGCCAAGACCGACAGGACAACCTTCACCTATCTCGCATACCGCTGGTAAGAGTTGCGTTCAAGGGTCCCGCGCATGGTGGGATAAGCGGATGCGAACCCCCATACGCATAGCTTCACCCTCGCCCTCAGGCTCCGCTCAGCCTGGCACCGATTCCCGCGCAGCGGGCGCTCCGGACGACTCGCACAGCGACACCAGACGGCTCGAAAAGGTCAATCCCTATGCGGACCTGGCCGCCCTCGCCGACCCCGAGCCGGAGCTGGCACCCGAACCGGAATACGGCACGGAATACGGTGGCACGCACCGCCGCCGTACCTACCTCAACGAGCGCGACGGCAGCGACGATCCCCTGGGGCTGGGGCTGCGCGCGGACGACGGGGACGACGAGGCCTGGACGGCGCCGAACCACCGGCGTACGAAGCGCGGGGTCAGCCGCTTCGCCGCCGTCCCGCTCACCCTGAAACTGCTGGTCGCCGTCCTGGTGTGCACGGCATTCCTCACCCTGCTCGACCGTTTCGCCGTGTTGTACGCGCAGGACAAGACCGAGGAGAAACTGAAGCAGTCGCTGAAACTCACGGCGAAGCCGGAAGTCGACATCCAGGGATTTCCCTTCCTGACCCAGGTCTTCGACAAGCGCCTTGACCAGGTGAGCGTCACCATTCCCGACCTGGCGGCCGACCGGGTCTCGCTGGCGAAAATCGAGGCGACCGCGAACGATGTGCGGATCGAAGGCGATCTCCCCACCTCCATCAAGGGCGCCACGATCGGCAAAATGCACGGCAGCGTGCTGCTCGCCTTCGACGACATGAATCGCGAGCTGGGCGCCTCGCAGGTGAAATTCAGCGAAATGGGCCCCAATGCGGTCCGGGCCGTCGGCCGGCTGCCGATCGCCGGTCATGAATTGCGCGTACAGGCGGAGGCGCGCATTCAGCGGGCGGGTGACCGCGGCATTTCCACCGACATCAGCCGTATGCGGCTGGAGATCGGCGATGTCGCCGTCTACCGCCCCGGCACCGGCAAGGAAGAGGGCCTGCGGCTGACCCGCAAGGCCGCCGCCGAGGTCAGCCGGCAGGCCGCCAAGGTCAAGGCGATGCTGAGCATTCCGGCGATCGCGGACCGGATCGGCATTCCCAAGGCGTACATCGACCAGGCACTGCACAACGAGCAGAAGCTGCACGAGCTGACCGGGTCGCCGCGCTTCGTCGAGCAGCTGATGCAGGTCAATCTCGTCGATGTGGTGATCGACCACCCCTGGCTGCTGGAGAAGGTCGGCATCGACCCGAAGGTGCTGGGCGCGCTGACCGGGCTGACCAAGCCGCAGCTCGCGGACCGGCTGTCGCTGTCCTTCCAGCTGCCCAAGACGCCCGGCGACATCCGGCTGCGTCGTATCTCCGTCGAGCAGGACGGCATCCGCGTCGAGCTGTCGGGGTCTGACCTGCCGGTCGGGGACGCGGCCAAGAAGCAGAAGAAGGGCTAAGGAGCGGAAGGAGCGGGCGGTCCCGGCCGCTCCGGCGGTCCGGGTGGCTCCGCCGGCTCCGGCATCTCCGGCGGCGGCGTCGCCGCACCCGGCACCGTCAGTACCGCCTCGGTGCCACCGCCCGCCGCGGCCCGCAGCCGTACGTCTCCGCCCGTCTGCTCCGCCGTACGGGCCACGATCGACAGGCCCAGGCCGCTGCCCGGCAGGCTGCGCGCGGACGGCGAGCGCCAGAACCGCTCGAAGACATGCGGCAGTTCGTCCTGCGGGATGCCGGGGCCGTGGTCCCGGACGGTCAGCTCGCCGGCCGTCAGCCGGACCTGGACGGTGCCGCCGGGCGGGCTGAACTTCACCGCGTTGTCGAGCAGATTGACCACCGCGCGTTCCAGCCCGGCCGGTTCGGCCCGTACGTACCAGGGGTCGAGGTCCGCGGTGAGGGTCAGCGACGGGCCGCGCAGCCGGGCCCGGCCCAGCGCGGTGCCGACGACGTCGTGCAGCGCCACGACATCGGCCATGCCGCCGGCGGACTGCCCGGGGGCCGGCGGCCGGGACAGCTCCTGCAGATCGCCGATCAGCGCCGCCAGCTCCCCCATCTGCGCCTTCACCGACGCCAGCAGCGCCGCCTTGTCCACGGCGGGGATCGGGCGGCCGGACTGTTCGCTGCGCACCAGCAGGTCGATGTTGGTGCGGAGGGAGGTGAGCGGGGTACGCAGTTCATGGCCCGCGTCCGCGATCAGCTGCTGCTGGAGGTCGCGGGAGGCGGCCAGCGCCGCGGTCATGGAGTTGAAGGAGCGGGAGAGGCGGGCGATCTCGTCCTCGCCGTCCGCCGGGATGCGGATGGCCAAGTCCTCGGTGCGGGCGACGTGTTCGACGGCTTCGGTGAGGCGGTCGACGGGCTTGAGGCCGGCCCGGGCGACCCAGAGTCCGGCGGTCGCGGCGCCCAGCACGCCGACGCCGGCGACGACCAACAGCACCAGCGCGAGGTGGTTGAGCGGTTGGGTGACCTGGTCCATGGGCGTGGCCACGGAGATCGCGAGCGGATTGCCCGACGTGTCGGTGACCAGGCCGTGGTAGAGCATGGTCGACACCCGCATCTCGGTGCCGTTCTCGTCCTTGGCGGTGCGCACACTGGAGGTCAGCCGCCCCTCGGCCACCAGGACATCCGCCCGCTGCGCCGGGATCTCCGCCTTGTTGGGCGCCCGGCAGACATAGCCGCTCGACGACACCAGACGGACGGTGTACGGAGTGGGCTGGAAACGGAGACCGGGCCGCCCGTTGCAGTGGTCGATCAGCGCCTTCACATAGCTGTCGTCCACCTTGACGGAGCTCAGCGTCTCGTCCAGCTGCTCGGTGAGCCGGTCGCGGGTGATCAGCCAGCAGGCCGCGGCCGAGGCGGCGACCGCCACCGCCACCGCAAGGCCCACCAGCATCGCCAGCCGCGAGCGCAGCGGCAGCCGCCGGAGGCGGGGCAGGGGGCCGGTTCCGCTCGCGCTCACTCCGCTCCGCCGTCCGCCCGCAGGACGTACCCGACCCCCCGCACCGTGTGCACCAGCCGCGGCTCCCCGCCCGCTTCCGTCTTGCGGCGCAGGTACATCACATACACATCCAGGGAGTTGGAGGTGGGCTCGAAGTCGAAGCCCCACACGGCCTTCAGGATCTGCTCACGGGTGAGGACCTGGCGCGGGTGCGCGAGGAACATCTCCAGCAGGGTGAATTCGGTACGGGTCAGCTCGACCGGTCGGGTGCCCCGGGTCACCTCGCGGGTCGCCAGGTCCATCCGCAGATCGGCGAAGGACAGCGTCTCGCCCTCCTCGGGCTGCGCACCGGCCGCCGCCGCGTACGAGCTGCGGCGCAGCAGTGCCCGGATACGGGCCAGCAGCTCATCCAGCTCGAAGGGCTTGACGAGGTAGTCGTCGGCGCCGGCGTCCAGTCCCGTGACGCGGTCGCCGACCGTGTCCCGCGCGGTCAGCATCAGGATCGGCACGGTCACCCCGCTCGCCCGCAGCCGGCGGGCGGCCGTCAGCCCGTCCATCCGCGGCATCAGCACATCCAGCACGATCAGTTCCGGGTCGTACGCGGCGACCTTCTCCACCGCGTCCAGACCGTCGACGGCCTGTTCGGTCCCGTAGCCCTCGAACGCCAGCGAACGCTGCAGCGCCTCGCGGACCGCGGGCTCATCGTCGACGATCAGGATGCGGGCGGGCTGATCACCGTGCTCGGCGGGACTCATGTGCGTGGTTACCTCGGGTGTGGGACGGAACAGCTGACGGCAGGACGGCTCAAGGCGCGTCCATCAGCCTCGCACGGCCGCGCGGTCAGACGCCGCTGCTGGCGCCGTCGCTGCCGCCCCCGCGCAGCGATTCGAGGTCGGCCTTGACGGTGTTGATCGGGATGGCGAATCCGAGACCGACGCTGCCCGCGGTGCTGCTCGATGCCGAACTCGGCGAGTACATCGCGGAGTTGATGCCGACGATCTGACCCTGCATGTTGATCAGCGCGCCGCCGGAGTTGCCCGGGTTGAGCGAGGCATCGGTCTGGATGGCCTTGTAGGAGGTCTTCGACGAGCCGGTGTCGCCGTTGTACTGGTTGCCGCCGAACTCGAACGGCCAGCCGCCGCCCGGACCGTCCGGCCCCTGCTGCCCCCGGCCCTGGTCCTTGGGGACGGTGACATCGCGGTTGAGCGCGGAGACGATACCGCTGGTCACAGAGCCGGTGAGGCCCTCGGGCGAGCCGATCGCCACGACCTGGTCGCCGACCGCGAGCCGGTCGGAGTCGCCGAGCGCGGCCGCGGTCAGGCCCTTGGCGCCGTTGATCTTGATCAGCGCCAGGTCCTTGTCGGCGTCGGAACCGACGACCTTGGCGGTCTTCCTGCTGCCGTCGCTGAAGCTGACGGTGACGGTGTCCGCGCCGGCCACCACATGGTTGTTGGTGATGATCTCGCCGTCCTGGGTGATGACCACGCCGGAGCCGGTGGACTGGCCGCCGGCCGTCCGCGCGTTGATCTCCACTATGGCCGGGCTGACCGCCTTGGCCACCCCCGAGACGCCGCTGCCGCTGTTCTTGCCCGCATTGACGACCGGGGTGGCGGCGCCGCCGTCCTGCGACGCCTTGGTGGCGCCGGCGATCAGCGCCGCGCTGCCGCCGCCGATGAGCCCGGAGGCGAGCGCCACCGCCGCGATCAGCGCGATCGGACGGCGCGCCCTGCGACGCGGCTCGCGCGGGGCGGCATCCGGCATGTACGGGGGCGGCGGCGGGACCGCCCGCCCGAAGGCGTCGCCGTACGCGTACGGCCGGTCCGGGGACGTCTCATCGCCGCTTCGGCGGTAGCTCTCGGTCATGGCTATGACTGTGCGACCGCAGCATGAGAACCGTCTGAGAACGTCCTGAGAGGCCCGACAGAAGTCGGTATGCCCGGGATAAGGAAGCCGGGCGCACTGCCCGCCAGAGGCGGCCGCCGGTCAGTCTCGGCACCCGCAGGACTGCCGTACCACCAGCCGCGACGGGAACTGCCGCAGCCGCTCGCGGCGCGAGCCCACCACACGCAGCCCGTCGTCCAGCACCAGATCGACCGCGGCGCGCGCCATCGCCTCACGGTCCGAGGCGACCGTCGTCAGCGGCGGGTCGGTCAGCGCCGCCTCCTTCACGTCGTCGAAGCCCGCGACCGCCAGCCCGCCCGGCACATCGATCCGCAGCTCACGGGCGGCCCGCAGCACACCGATCGCCTGGTCGTCCGTCGCGCACATGATGGCCGGCGGCCGCTCCGGGCCCGCCAGCAGCTTCAGCGCGACCTGGTAGGCGTCGTAGCGGTTGTACGGCGCCAGGAAATAGCGCCCCTCCGTCGTCTTCCCGGACTCCTGCATCGCGCGGCGCCAGCCCTCGACGTGGTCGGTGACCGGGTCGCCGGACTTCGGGGTCTCCTCCGTACCGCCGAGGAAGGCGACGTACGGGTGGCCGTGCTCCAGCAGATGCCGGGTCGCCAGCTGCGCGCCCCAGACGTCGTCCGTCATCACCGCGACATCGTCGATGGCGTCCGGCCGGCGGTGCAGCAGCACCACCCGGGCGTCCCAGGCGTCGATCTCGGCGGCGGCGTGCTCGCTGGGGCCCTGGCTGATCAGGATCAGCCCGGACACCCGCATGCCGAGGAAGGCACGCAGATAGTGCACCTCGCGCTCGTCGAGATAGTCGGCGTTGCCGACCAGGACCATCTTCCCGCGCTCGGAGGCGGCCCGTTCGACGGCATGCGCCATCTCCGCGAAGAACGGCTGCCGGGTGTCCGGCACGATCAGGCCTATGAGGTCGGTACGGCGGGACGCCATCGCCTGGGCGACGCGGTCCGGCCGGTAGCCGAGCTCCTTGATGGCGGCGAGCACCCGCTCGCGCGTGGCCGGGGCGACCGGCCTCGGTCCGTTGTTGATGACGTAGCTGACCACGGCGGTGGATGTCCCCGCCAGCTTTGCCACGTCATCTCGCGTCACCTTGGCCACGCGCGGCAGTCTACGCGGGTGGTACTACCGCTGGGCAGGCCGAACGGGCACAGATTCTGCGCCCGCCTGCGCCGCCCTCACGGAGCCGCCACCAGCACCGGAGCCGTCCGGGGAGGACTTCGCCGCATTCGCGGCCTTGGCCGCATTCACAGCCTTGGCCGCATTCGCGGCGTCCTCCTTGGCCTGTGCCTCGGCCGCCGCCCGCTCCACCTTCTCGGGCGTCACAAAGCGGTAGCCGACGTTACGGACCGTGCCGATCAGCGACTCGTGCTCGGGGCCGAGCTTCGCGCGCAGCCGCCGTACGTGCACATCGACCGTCCGCGTACCGCCGAAGTAGTCATAGCCCCACACCTCCTGGAGGAGCTGGGCGCGGGTGAACACCCGGCCCGGGTGCTGCGCCAGGTACTTCAGCAGCTCGAACTCCTTGAAGGTCAGGTCCAGGACCCGGCCCTTCAGCTTCGCGCTGTACGTGGCCTCGTCCACCGACAGATCACCGTTGCGGATCTCCATGGGGCTGTCGTCGGTGGTGATCTGCTGGCGGCCCATCGCCAGCCGCAGCCGCGCCTCCACCTCGGCGGGTCCCGCCGTGTCCAGCAGAACATCGTCGATGCCCCAGTCCGCGGTGACGGCGGCGAGTCCGCCCTCGGTCACCACCAGCACCAGCGGACAGCCCGGTCCGGTGGACCGCAGCAGCTGGCACAGCGACCGCACCTGGGGAAGATCACGGCGGCCGTCGATCAGTATGACGTCGGCCCCTGGGGTGTCGATGAGGGCCGGGCCCTCGGCGGGGGCCACTCGCACGCTGTGCAGCAGCAGGCCGAGGGCGGGGAGCACCTCCGTCGACGGCTGGAGTGCGTTGGTCAGCAGCAGGAGCGAGCTCACTTACGACCACCTGCCCGGTACTCGGCGCGTGCTGTGTGGTCGGCGTACTCGATGTGCTTCGTCCTGTGCGGCTCGCTGTCCGGCTTGCTTCTCTTGCCCATGACGTCTGGTTCCTCCTCGGTCCCTGCGACGGGGGCACCTCCCGGCCTCGGCCGGGGGAGTCTTCTGCGGCCCTGCTTCGTACGGTGCTTCCGGCAGCGCGGCACGCGCGTAAGAAAGCACAAAAGGACCCGGGGGCTACGCTGCCCGGATCCTTCTTGCCCAGCAGAATAGCTCACCTGGGGTTCGGAGCCGAGGCCGATTTTGCACGTTCTTGTGTTCCGCTGATCACTTCGAGTGGTCAGCGGGCGTCCTCGTTGACGTACGACGACATCCGGATCGAGGTCGCACAGACCCCCCGCCGGGCCCGCCCCGAAGCGGATTTCCCCACCTCCGCCGACGCCCCTGCCCTGGTCCTCGTACACGGTTTCACCGGCGCCCCGGAAACGCCCGGCACTCCGCCGCACAGCTGCCGCGCTATCCCAGCATGCGGACGGGATCACGTTTCCTACGGCGTTTTCCGGCCAGGGGGAGCGCCGGGGGCGCACAGGGGCGTGCCCCCTGCGCACTGCTTCCTCCCCACGGTGCCGGCGGGTCAGCCGAAAGCGTGGGGGGCAGGCGAAGCTCCGGCGAATTGCGCTGCATACAGCCGCGCGTAGGCGCCGTCCACCGCCAGCAGGCTGTCGTGGGTGCCCTGTTCGACGATCGCCCCGGACTCCATCACCAGGATCAGGTCGGCGTCGCGGATCGTGGAGAGGCGGTGCGCGATGACGAAGCTGGTACGGCCGGTGCGGAGCTGGGCCATGGCGTGCTGGATCAGCACCTCGGTGCGGGTGTCGACCGAGCTGGTGGCCTCGTCGAGGACGAGGATCGCGGGCTCGGCGAGGAACGCGCGCGCGATGGTGATCAGCTGTTTCTCGCCGACCGAGACATTGCCGCCCTCCTCGTCTATGACGCTGTCGTAGCCGTCCGGGAGGGTGCGGACGAAACGGTCGACGTGGGTGGCCTTCGCCGCTTCGACGATCTTGTCCATCGAGGTGCCGGCGGGGGCGCCGTAGGCGATGTTCTCCGCGATCGTGCCGCCGAACAACCAGGTGTCCTGGAGGACCATGCCGATGTTGGAACGCAGTTCCTCGCGGGACATGGCGGCGATGTCGATGCCGTCCAGGGTGATCCGGCCGCCGCTGACCTCGTAGAACCGCATCAACAGGTTGACCAGGGTGGTCTTGCCGGCGCCGGTCGGGCCGACGATGGCGACCGTGTGGCCGGGGTGCACGGACAGTGACAGGTCCTCGATGAGCGGCTTGTCGGCCTCGTAGCGGAAGGCGACCTTCTCGAAGTCGACGCGCCCGGTGACGTGTTCGGGGCGGGCCGGCTCGGTCGCGTCCGGGACCTGCTCCTCGGCGTCCAGCAGCTCGAAGACCCGCTCGGCGGAGGCGACACCGGACTGGACCAGGTTGGCCATCGAGGCGACCTGCGTGAGCGGCTGGCTGAACTGCCGGGAGTACTGGATGAAGGCCTGGACGTCGCCGATGGAGAGGGCGCCGGAGGCCACCCGCAGACCGCCGACCACCGCGACCAGGACGTAGTTGAGGTTGCCGATGAACATCATCGCGGGCTGGATGATCCCGGAGATGAACTGCGCCTTGAAGCCGGCGGTGTAGAGGGCCTCGTTCTGCTCGCGGAACAGCTCGGCGGACTCCCGCTGGCGGCCGAAGACCTTCACCAGGGAGTGGCCGGTGTACATCTCCTCGATGTGCGCGTTGAGCTTGCCGGTCGTCTTCCACTGCTGGACGAACTGCGGCTGGGCCCGCTTGCCGACCTTGGCGGCGACGAGGACCGAGACCGGGACGGTGATCAGCGCGACCAGCGCCAGCAGCGGCGAGATCCAGAACATCATGGCGAGGACACCGAGGATGGTCAGGAGCGACGCCATGATCTGGCTCAGGGTCTGCTGAAGCGTCTGCTGGATGTTGTCGATGTCGTTGGTCGCCCGGGAGAGCACCTCACCGCGCTGCTGCTTGTCGAAGTAGCTCAGCGGCAGCCGGGCCAGCTTCTCCTCGATCTGCTCGCGCATCCGGAAGACGGTGCGCTGGACGACCCGGGTGGCGATCCTGGCCTGCACGAAGCCGAAGAGCGAGGCGGCCGCGTAGATCACCGCCACCCAGAGCAGGACCATGCCGACGGCGCCGAATTCGATGCCGTGACCGGGGACGACCGGCATCGTGCCGAGCATGTCGGCGAGCCCGCCCTGGCCGTTCGCACGCAGCTGGGCCGCGGCCTGCGCCTTGGTGATGCCCTCGGGCAGCCGGCGGCCGACGATGCCGGCCATGATCAGGTCGGTGGCATGGCCCAGGATCTTCGGTGCCACCACGCCCAGCGCCACACTCAGCACGCCGAGCACCAGCGCGGCCGAGAAGATGCCGCGTTCGGGCCGCATCTGGGCCAGCAGCCGCTTGCCGGAGCCCTTGAAGTCCATCGACTTCTCGGTGGGCTGGCCGCCCATCATCCGGGCGGGTCCCACGGCCGGGGCCGGACCCCGTGCGGGGGCTGTCCGTGAGGGCTGTGGGGCCTCGGGGGCCTCGGTCCGGGAGGCCGCTCCCTTGTCCGCGGTGGTCACGCCGCCTCCTGCTCGGTGAGCTGGGAGAGCACGATCTCCCGATAGGTCTCGTTGTCCGCCATCAGCTCGGTGTGCGTACCGGTGCCGACGACCCGTCCCTCGTCCAGGACGACGATCCGGTCGGCGCCGCGGATGGTGGACACCCGCTGCGCGACGATCACCACCGTCGCCCGGTCGGTCTCCCGGGACAGCGCGGCCCGCAGCGCCGCGTCCGTCGCGTAGTCCAGCGCGGAGAAGGAGTCGTCGAAGAGATAGATCTCGGGGCGGCGCACCAGCGCCCGCGCGATGGCCAGCCGCTGCCGCTGGCCGCCGGAGACATTGCCGCCGCCCTGCGCGACGGGGGCGTCCAGCCCGCCCTCCATCCGCTCGACGAACTCCCGCGCCTGCGCGGTCTCCAGCGCGTGCCACAGCTCCTCGTCGGTGGCGTCCGGATTGCCGTAACGCAGGTTGGTCGCGACCGTCCCGGAGAAGAGGTACGGCTTCTGGGGGACGAGGCCGATGGCGCCGGCCAGCGTCTCCTGGTCGAGGGTGCGGACGTCCTCGCCGTCCACCAGGACCGCGCCGCCGGTCGCGTCGAACAGCCGCGGTACGAGCCCGAGGAGGGTCGACTTGCCGCTGCCCGTCGAGCCGATGACGGCGGTGGTCTCGCCGGGGCGGGCGACCAGGGAAATGTCCTTGAGGACCGGCTGCTCGGCGCCGGGGAAGCGGAACTCCACGTCGCGCAGCTCCAGTTCGCCGCGCCGGCGCAGCTCGGTGACCGGGTTCCGGGGCGGGGCGACGCTGGAGTCGGTGGCCAGCACCTCCTCGATGCGTTCGGCGCAGACCTCGGCGCGCGGCAGCATCATCATCATGAACGTCGCCATCATGATCGACATGAGGATGTACATCAGATAGCTGAGGAACGCCGTCAGCGCGCCGATCTGCATGGCGCCGCTGTCGATACGCAGCCCGCCGAACCAGACGACGGCCACGCTGGAGAGGTTCACGATCAGCATGACCAGCGGGAACATCATCGACATCAGCCGGCCGGCGCGCACCGACACGTCGTACAGATCGGTGTTGGCCGCGGCGAACCGCTCCCGCTCATGACGGTCGCGGACGAATGCGCGGATGACGCGGATACCGGTGATCTGCTCGCGCAGTACGCGGTTGACGGTGTCGATGCGCTCCTGCACCCCGCGGAACAGCGGCCGCATCCGGCGCACGATCAGTGAGACGAGAATCCCGAGGACCGGGACGATGACCAGGAGAAGGCCCGACAGCGGCACATCCTGATTGAGCGCCATGATGACGCCGCCGACGCACATGATCGGCGCCGAGACCATCATCGTGAACGTCATCAGCACCAGCATCTGGACCTGCTGGACGTCATTGGTGGTGCGGGTGATCAGCGAGGGCGCGCCGAACGTGCCCATTTCCCGGGCGGAAAAGGACTGCACCCGGTCGAAGACGGCGGCGCGGATGTCCCGGCCCAGCGCCATGGCGGTGCGGGCGCCGAAATAGACGGCGCCAATGGCGCAGACGATCTGCAGCAGAGTGATGGCGGTCATGATTCCGCCGAGGCGGAGGATATAGCCCGTGTCCCCCTTCACGACACCGTTGTCAATGATGTCGGCGTTGAGGGTGGGCAAATAGAGGGTCGCCAGCGTCTGGATCAGCTGGAGAAAAACGATCAGGGATATCGAGCGCCTGTGGGGCCGCAGATGCGCCCGCGCGAGTCGGACCAACACGCATAGAGCGTATGCGAACACTTGCCTTCGGCAATCGAATTTCCGAAGCTGCCTCCGTCCCGGCGCTGAGCCTTTGCCGGAACTTGCCCGGAGCCGGAACCGCCGCCGCGTAGGCCATCATGGAGGCGGCAACGACGGGGCCTCCCGCACAGCGGCAGCCCCGGACCGACACGACGAAGAGGCCGCCGTGACAACAACTGGCACCGTGCGCTACTGGGCCGCGGCCAAAGCCGCCGCCGGCACGGCTGAGGAGCCGTACGCGGCGGCGACGCTCGCCGAGGCGCTCGACGCAGCGCGCGCCGCGCATGCCGCGAACCCCGAATTCGCGCGCGTCCTGATGCGCTGCTCTTTCCTGGTGAACGGCGATCCGGTCGGCACCCGCGACCACACGGCGGTGGCACTGGCCGAGGGCGGCACCGTCGAGGTCCTGCCGCCGTTCGCGGGAGGGTGAGCACACGATCATGAACGACAACCAGCCGCAGCCCCAGAATCCGTACGAGCCGCACGATCCGTACGCACCCCACCCACAGCAGGGGGCGTACGGCCCGCAGGCGTCGTACGGCCAGCAGCAGGAGCACTACGCCCCCTACGCGCAGCAGCCGCAGGAGCCGGTGTGGCCGGCGGCCGGCAGCCAGGGCCACTACGCCAACGACCAGTACGGGTACGACGCGTACGGGCAGCAGCCCCCGGAGCGCCCCGATACCCAGACCTGGAACACCACGACCTGGGACACCGGCATCCAGCCGCTGCCGGGACCTGCCCCGGACACGTCCGCCCCGGGCGGCGTCCCGTCGCAGCACCAGACCGCGCCGCCGCCCGAGGAGCCGTACGCCCGGCAGCACCCCGCGCAGGCCCGGCCCGCCGCGGCCGCGCCGGCCGGCGCCCGGGGAGCGGCCGCCGCCAAGCCCCCGGCCGCCGGGGCCGCGCCCCGGCCCATCTCCACCGCGCCGCTCGCGCCCAACCAGCGGGCCCGCGCCGAGGGCCGGTCGCCGATCATCCCGCCGGGCCTGAAGCCGGCCGCGCTGACCGCCGGGCTCGCCCTGCTGCTCGCGGTGACCGCGCCGCTCGGCCGTTGGGCGCTCGTTGTGCCGGTGGTGCTGCTGCAGGCGGTCACGGCCGCCGGCTGGTTCCGGCTGAACGGCATGTGGCCCGCCCGCCAGGGCATCGCGCTCGCCTTCCTCGCCGGTCTGACCACGGACATCGCGCTACTGGCCACCGACCGCGAGAACGCACCCGTCGTGGCCATCGGCACGCTCGGCGTCTGGTGTCTGTTCGTCCTCATCCTCCAGCTGCGCAACCGCAGCAGCGCCGACGAGCGGATGTACGCACTGACCGCCGGCCTCACCTCGACCGCGCTGGCGGTGCTCGCCGCCGGCCAGCTCGCGGCCGCCTCACACGCGGTGACGGTCGGCGCCGCCGCGGTCGGTGTGGCGACGCTCGCCCGCGCGCTGCCGCTGCCCTCCGCCGTCTCCGTGACCGTCGCGCTGGCGGCCGCCGTGGGCGCCGGTATCGCCGCCGGCCAGCTGACCGGCCTCGGGCCCTCCGGCGCTTTGCTGGGTCTGGCGGCCGGCGGCTGCGCCCTGACCGGCCTCCGGGTGGCCAGCTACGACTACCCGTCCCGCTTCGTCCACATGACGGCCGGGGTGGCCCTGCCGCTGACCCTCGCCGCACCGGCGGTGTACGTCCTGGGCCGCGCACTGGGCTAGGTGTATCGACCCGCAGGGTTGTCGTACGGGACTTGCTGCCCGTCTCCGGGGAGGCGAGAGATCGCGCCTTACGGAGGCGGGCAGCAGCGTTCCCGGACCGACTCGTCTAGGCTCCCCGAAAGCGCAGGCAGGGGGCCTGCACCGATCAGACGGCCGGGCTTCCGGCCGTTGTGTGGGGGTAGTGGTTCGATGCGTGCACTACGGGTGCTGCTGTTCATCGCCGTGATAGTCGTGGCGCTTCTGGTGGCCGGCGACCGGATCGCGGTGAATCTCGCCGAGGACAAGGCCGCGGACAAGATCCGCAGCAGTCAGGGGCTGGACCGGACGCCGGACGTCTCGATCAAGGGCTTTCCGTTCCTGACCCAGGTCATCGGCCGCAACCTGACCGAGGTGGACGCCGAGCTCGGTGGCGTCGAGGCCAGCGCCGACGGGCGCACGCTGCGGGTGGAGAAGCTGAGCGCCCAGTTCCACGACGTCGAGCTGGGCAGTGACTACACGTCCGTCAAGAGCGCCGCCTCGGCCACCGGCGACGCCCGGATCTCGTACACGGATCTGACCAAGGCCGCGGGCGGCGGCGTCAAGATCAGCTACGCGGGCCAGAAGAACGGCCGCAGCCAGGTCAAGATCACGCCGAATCTCCCGGTCCTCAGCTCGCTGGAGGTGACCGGCTCGCTCAGCGTCGACGGCACCACGGTCCGGCTGCGCGCCGACAGCGTCCCGATGATGTGCAAGGCGATTCCGGGTTGCGAGAGCAAGGTGCGCACCCAGACGGACCACGAGTGGAAGCTGGCGCAGTTGCCCGGCAACCTCAAGCTGGAGCGGGTGGAGACGATGCGGGACGGCATCTCGATCGCCGCCTCCGGCAAGAACGTCAAGCTCCCCGGCTGACGCCGGACCCCCGGCCGGCGAGGATTCGCGGCGGGCCGCCCCACCGGCCCGCCCGCCCCGGCCGACCTGCCCCGGCCCGCGGGCCGCAGCCCGCCCCCACCAGCACACTGTCCACTTTTTGAGACGCGGCAGTCCGTACGCCAGACCCCCCATGGGCGCACCGACTCCCCGGGACGGCAGGCGGCCACCTGCCACCCGCATCGATCCCACATCCCGGACAAACGCGTCTCGTCATTTGACACGCCGGTGACACGCCCCGTCGTCCCTCCCTACGATCGGGGCCATGCAGAGCGCATTGAGCGGTCTCCGTCCGCGGGGACAGGCGGTACTTACGAAGCGGCGGGCAGTGGACCTGTGCCGCGTCGCCGCCATGCTCTGTCGCCCTGTCTGACGGGCCCTCCCACCCCCGTCCTCACCCGGTCGGCCCGCTCGGGCCGCCCCCGCAGGTAACCCGCGCAGCGCCGCGCGCATACCCCGGCCCCCATACGGGAAGTGCCCTGAGCGCGCACTCGGCGTAACCGCGTGTACACGCACACCCCTCAACTGCCCCCCGCAACTGCCCCGGAGGAGAAGAAAATGAGCCGTAGCGACGTCCTGGTGGACGCCGACTGGGTCGAGGCCCACATCGATGACCCCAAGGTGGTCATCGTCGAGGTCGACGAGGACACCTCGGCCTACGACAAGAACCACATCAAGAACGCGGTCCGCATCGACTGGAAGCAGGACCTCCAGGACCCGGTGCGCCGCGACTTCGTCGACCAGGCGGGCTTCGAGGCGCTGCTCTCGGCCAAGGGCATCGCCAACGACGACACCGTCATCCTCTACGGCGGCAACAACAACTGGTTCGCGTCCTACGCCTACTGGTACTTCAAGCTCTACGGCCACGGCAGCGTCAAGCTCCTCGACGGCGGCCGCAAGAAGTGGGAGCTGGACTCCCGTGACCTGGTCGACGGTGCGCAGGTGCCGCAGCGCGCGGCCACCGAGTACAAGGCCAAGGCCCAGGACACCTCCATCCGCGCCTTCCGTGACGACGTCGTCGCCGCCATCGGCAGCCTGAACCTGGTCGACGTCCGCTCGCCCGACGAGTTCAGCGGCAAGCTGCTCGCGCCGGCGCACCTCCCGCAGGAGCAGTCGCAGCGCCCCGGCCACGTGCCCAGCGCCCGCAACATCCCGTGGTCCAAGAACGCCAACGACGACGGCACCTTCAAGTCGGACGACGAGCTCACGGCCCTCTACCAGGAGGAGTCCGTCGACCTGGCGAAGGACACCATCGCCTACTGCCGTATCGGTGAGCGCTCCGCGCTCACCTGGTTCGTGCTGCACGAGCTGCTCGGCCAGACCAACGTCAAGAACTACGACGGTTCCTGGACCGAGTACGGCTCGCTGGTCGGCGTGCCGATCGAGCTCGGCGCCAACAAGTAAGTCCGGCGAAAACCCCAACCCCTCAAGGAAGTACCCATGTGTGGAGCACAGGCCGGCGGCCCCGACGCCTCGACCATCAAGCCCGGTGAGACCACCATCCAGGGCAGCGTGACCCGCGACGGCGAGCCCGTCACCGGTTACGTCCGTCTGCTGGACAGCACCGGCGAGTTCACCGCCGAGGTCCCCACCTCGGCGACCGGACAGTTCCGCTTCTACGCGGCCGAGGGCACCTGGACTGTGCGTGCACTCGTCCCGGGCGGCACCGCGGACCGCACCGTCGTCGCCCAGCAGGGCGGCCTGGCGGAGGTCGCCATCGCCGTCTGACGACGCTGCCGGCCGGAGGGCCGCACCCCTGGGGTTTGGACACCTGGGCAGGGGTGCGGCCCTCCGCGCTGTCCGGGACCGGCGGCGCCCCGCGCGCCTCTTCCCGCCGGGCGTACCGACTTCCTCCCCGCCCCGCCCGGATCTACCGTGGACGTATGTACGCGCACAGTCGGCTGCCGGCGCCACAACGCCGTCATCGCAAGTACTTCATCTTGATGGGCGTGTGCATCGTGCTGTTCGTGCTGGCCTGGAGCGTGGTGCGGCTCTGGTCGATCCCGGTGGCCGTGGGCATGTGCGTCGTCGCCATGGTCATCCCGCCGATCGCCGCGATCATCGGCAACCGCAGGGAGCCCGGCGAACGCTGGTGGGACGAGAGCGGCGACCCGGAGTCCGACCGCTGGTGGCGCGAGCTGGACGACCACAAGTGATCACCGGTGGCGGCGGGAGCGGCGGTCAGTAGACCAGCGCCTGCACCCCGTCCGCCATGATCTCGCTGACGAAGACCTGCATCCCGGCGATCCGCGCGCCCTCGATGAGGTCCTTCTCCTCGATCCCCCGGCGGGCCGCGCACTGCGAGCACACCGTGATCACGCCGCCGCCCGCTGTGATCCCCCCGATCAGATCCGGCAGTGGTGCCGCGTGCGGCAGCTCGAACTCGGCCGCCCGCCCCGGCAGCGCGTACCACGTCGACTCCCCGGTCAGGAACAGCGAGACCTCGGCCCCGCTGGCCACGGCCACCGCCGCCGCCGTGAACGCCTGAGAGCACCGCTCGGGCGCGTCCGCCCCTGCCGTCGCCTTGATCACGAGCTTCTTCTTCGCCATGCGGCCAGACTAGGGTCTGTCCGATAGGTCAGGGCCTAGAGGTGCAGCAGGATGGGGGTACCCCTGCTCCTTAAGAGCTTGGCGGCGGACCTCACAGCGCCGCTGCCACGGTCGCCGACTAGACTCGCAGGCGGTCCGTAACCTCACTCCGTCCAAGGAGCGCGCTCGTGCTTGAGGCAGTCTTCACCACCCTGCTCGTCCTCGTCGGCGTCGGCGTGGTCGCTTTCGCCGGTCTGACCTGGAAGAAGCTGTACCAGGGCCAGCGCTGACCTGCCCGTCCTCCGTACGAGCGCGTCGCGCACCCCTCCTTTCGCCCCCTAAAGATCGCCTGAGCTCATGATCGAGATCCCGTCCGACCTGAACCCGGCCCTCGTGCCGCTCGCCTTCCTCCTCGGCAACTGGGAGGGCGCGGGCGTCGCCGACTTCCCTGGCACCGAGAAGTGCAACTTCGGGCAGGAGGTCACCTTCACCCACGACGGCCGTGACTTCCTCGAATACACCTCGCACAGCTGGGTGCTCGACAGCGAGGGCAAGAAGGTCCGCCCGCTGGAGACCGAGAGCGGCTACTGGCGGATCGACGCGGACCGCAGGGTCGAGATCGTGATGATCCGCGACCAGGGCGTGGTCGAGGTCTGGTACGGCGAGCTCGCCGACCGGAAGCCGCAGATCGACCTGGCCACCGACGCCGTCGCGCGCACCGCGGCCTCCGGCCCGTACAGCGGCGGCAAGCGGCTCTACGGCTATGTCAACGGCGACCTGATGTGGGTCGGCGAGAAGGCCACCCCCGACGTGCCGCTGCGCCCGTACATGTCGGCGCAACTGAAGAAGGTCGCCGATCTGAAGCAGTGGGCGGAGAGCCTGCCCGACGACATGCCGGACGGCGTCTCCTTCTTCAACCCGGACGGCACGCCCTACAAGGGCTGACCGGCACAGCAGCACAGCAGCACAGCAGCACCCAGTACGACCCAGCGTTACGCGCCCCGCGGGGGAAGTCCGGTGAGAGTCCGGCGCTGACCCGCAACGGTTGAGCGGAAGCCCCTTCCGCAAGCCCGATCACCCGCGGCGGCGCCTGATCCTGACAACTCGCCGTGGACTGCGATGGGACACCGCCGTTGCCTGGGGGCACTCCCCCGGCCGGCGCTGGGGGGACCCCCGCTCAGCGTCAGCTGGGGGCGCTCCGGGCCGCCGCTCCTTTCCGCATGGACGCGGCCCGAGCCGAAGGCTCCTCTTGGCACCCCCCGCCCGTACCGCCCCCTTGGCGGCCGCGCTCTCCCTCGCCCTCCTCGGCTCCCTGCTCTGCGGGGTCGGCCTCGGCGCCGCCGGGGTGAGCTGGCCGCAGGTGCTGCGCTATCTCGGCGCCGGGCTGACCGGCGGCACCATCGCGCCCGACGAGGTCCCCGCCTACACCATCGTGTGGGAGCTGCGCTTCCCACGGGCCGTGCTGGCCGCCGTCGTGGGCGCCGGGCTCTCCGCCATCGGCGTGGCCGTACAGGCCATGGTCCGTAACGCCCTCGCCGACCCCTTCGTCCTCGGCATCTCCTCCGGCGCCGCCGTCGGCGCCAACGCCGTGCTCCTCTTCGGGGCGCTCGGCACGCTCGGCGTCTGGGCACTGTCGGTGTCCGCGTTCGTCTCCGCGCTGATCGCGATGGTGCTGGTGTACGCGGCGGCCCGCACCGTCCACGGGCTCACCCCGCTGCGCCTGGTCCTCACCGGCTCGGCCATGTACTACGGCTTCTCCGCCATCACCACCCTCATGGTGTTCACCGCCGACCGCGGCGAGGCCGCCCGCTCCGCGATGATGTGGCTGCTGGGCAGCCTGAGCGGGGCCGGCTGGGGCTCGGTGCCGATAGCCGCGGCCGCGGTGGCCGCCGCGCTGGCATATCTGCTGCTCTCCGCGGGCCGGCTGAACGCACTGGCCATGGGCGACGAGACGGCCGCCGCCCTCGGGGTCGACGGGGAGCGGCTGCGCCGTGAACTGTTCGTCGTCGCCGCGGCGGTCACCGGCGCGGTGGTCGCCGTCAGCGGCGCGATCGGCTTCGTGGGCCTGATGGTGCCGCATGTGACGCGGATGCTGGTCGGCGCCGACCACCGCCGGGTGCTGGCCGTCGCGCCGCTGCTGGGCGCGGTGCTGCTGGTGTGGGTCGATCTGCTGTCCCGCGTACTGCTGGCACCCGTGGAACTCCCGGTGGGCGCGCTCACCGCCGTGATCGGCGTGCCCTGCTTCGTCCTGCTGATGCGGCGGCGCGGCTACACCTTCGGAGGCGGCGCCTGATGCGGATCGACATCGAGGACCTGTGCGTCGAGGTGGCCGGAAACCGCCTCGTCCACGACATCGCGCTGCAGGCCGGCAGCGGGCGGCTCGTCGGACTGGTCGGCCCCAACGGCAGCGGCAAATCCACCCTGCTGCGCTGCGTCTACCGCGCGCTGCGCCCGGCCGCGGGGACGGTGCGGCTGGACGGCGCGGACCTGCACGCCATGGACACGCGCGAGGGCGCCCGGCGGCTGGCCGCGCTCCCCCAAGAGGCGTCCACGGAGTTCGACTTCACCGTCGCCGAGGTCGTCGCGATGGGGCGGCTGCCGCATCAGCGCGGCTCGGGCCGGGCGAGCGCGGCGGACACCGAGGTGTGCGGGCGCGCGCTGACCCGGGTCGGCGCGGACCATCTGGCCGAACGGGGCTTTCTCAGCCTGTCCGGCGGCGAGAAGCAGCGGGTGCTGATCGCCCGCGCGCTGGCCCAGGAGCCCGAGGTGCTGGTGCTCGACGAGCCCACCAACCACCTTGACATCGCCCAGCAGTTGGAGGTCCTGGCACTGGTCCGGGACAGCCGGCTGACCGTGCTCACCGCCCTTCACGACCTCAATCTGGCCGCCGTGCACTGCGATGAGCTCTACGTCATCGCACACGGCCGGATCGTCGACTCGGGCCCGCCGCACGACGTCCTGACCCCCGAGCTGCTCGGCGAGGTCTTCGGCGTCCGCGCGCACCGCGTACGCCACCCCGAATCCGGCGCCGTACAGCTCCTGTTCGACCGCCTCAGCCCCTAAGGACCAGCCGCCATGCCCCGCCGCGCCCCCGTACTGCTCACCGCCCTCTCGCTCGCCGCCCTCACCGGCTGCGGCGCGCAGGTCTCCTCCGACGCCAAGAGCGCCCCGGCCCGCTCCGGCCACTACCCCGTCACCATCGAGAACTGCGGCGTCAAGACGACGTACGACAAGGCGCCCCGGCGCGTGGTCACCAACGACGTGGGCATCGCCGACATCATGTTCGCGCTCGGCCTTGAGGACCACATGGCGGGCTATGTGATGCCCTCCTACCGGGGCAAGATCGAGGCGGTGGCCTGGAAGGACGCGTACGAGTCGACGCCCTGGCTCTCCAAGAAGGCCATCACCAAGGAGATCGCCCTGGACGCCAGGGCCGATCTGGTCTTCGCGGGCTGGAACTACGGCTTCGGTGAGGCCACCGGTGTCACCCCCGCCTCACTCAAGAAGCTCGGTATCGGCAGCTACGTCCTGACCGAGTCCTGCCGCAACGGCACCACCGGCAGCTCGCGCGGTGTGATGCCACCCCTGGAGGCCCTCTACGCCGACCTGGAGACACTGGGCAAGATCTTCGACGTGGAGGACCGGGCCGCCGCGCTGATCAAGAAGTACCAGAACCAGATCGCCGATGCGCAGGCCAAGGCCCCCAAGGCGGGCGACCGCCCTTCCGTCTTCCTCTACGACGGCGGCGAGGACAAGCCGATGACCTCGGGCAAGTACGCCGGCCCGCACGACATCATCACCAAGGCCGGCGGCAACCACGTCATGAAGGACCTGAAGGACTCCTGGACGACGGTCGGCTGGGAGACCATCGTGGAGCGCAACCCCGAGGTGATCGTGATCAACGACTACGGCACCCCCACCGCCGCGCAGAAGAAGGCGTTCCTCACGTCGTACCCGCCCCTCGCGAACGTCTCGGCGGTCAAGAACAACCACATCTACGTCATGGATTACGCCGATCTGGTCGAGAGCCCGCGCAATCCCGCCGCCGTCACCGCACTGGCCGACTATCTGCGGGACGTACGAAGGGGCTGACCGCCCTCCTACACTGGGGGGCGTGGTAACCACCGACTGGCAGCGTGACCTCCGAAGGCGCGGATACCGCCTGACCCCGCAGCGTCAGCTCGTACTGGAGGCTGTGGACAGACTGGAACACGCCACCCCCGACGACATCCTCACCGAGGTACGCAAAACGGCGGGCGGCGTGAACATCTCCACCGTCTACCGGACCCTGGAGCTCCTGGAGGAGCTGGACCTGGTCAGCCATGCGCACCTCGGCCACGGCGCGCCCACGTACCACCTGGCCGACCGCCACCACCACATCCACCTGGTGTGCCGGGACTGCACGGAGGTCATCGAGGCGGATCTGTCGGTGGCCGCGCCGTTCACGGCGACGCTGCGCGAACAGTTCGGTTTCGACACGGACATGAAGCATTTCGCGATCTTCGGGCGCTGTGCGGCGTGCACCACGAAGGCCGCACAGGGCGAGGCCTAGGGCGCCCTGGCGGCGGCGCGGCCGGGTCGTAGGCTGGCCTCATGCTGCGAGATGTGAAAGCCAGCCCTCTGCTGTCGCTGCCCGGCGCCGTTCCCGCCGAGTCTCCCGACGAAGGCGTCGCCGCGCACTACGGCGATCTCTTCCGGGAGCAACGCGCCCTCGCCGACGGCTCCGGCTTCGTGGACCTCTCACACCGCGGCGTGGTCGCCGTCACCGGCGTCGAGCGGCTGAGCTGGCTGCATCTGCTGATCACCCAGCACGTCAGCGATCTTCAGCCCGGCCGTGCCACGGAGGCGCTGATCCTCTCCGCGCACGGCCATATCGAGCATGCGCTGTACCTCGTCGACGACGGCGAGACGACCTGGATGCACACCGAGCCGGGCACCCAGGAGACGCTGGTCGCCTACCTGGAGAGCATGAAGTTCTTCTACCGGGTCGAGGTCGCCGACCGTACCGACGAGTTCGCCGTGGTCCACCTCCCGGCCGGCTCCATCACCGAGGTGCCGGAAGGCGCCGTCGTACGCGAGACCCCGCACGGCCGCGACCTCTTCCTCCCCCGCGCCGGCCTGGAGTCCTTCGCGGCCGAGAACGGCCCGGCGATCGGCATCCTGGCCATGGAGGCGCTGCGCGTCGAGGCCCACCGCCCCCGCCTCGGCCTGGAGACCGACCACCGCACCATTCCGCACGAGCTGGGCTGGATCGGCACCGCCGTCCACCTCCAGAAGGGCTGCTACCGCGGCCAGGAGACCGTCGCCCGGGTCCACAACCTGGGGAAGCCGCCGCGCCGGCTGGTCTTTCTGCACCTGGACGGCAGCGAGGTGCATCTGCCGCCGCACGGCACACCGGTACGACTGGCCTCGGAGGGCGAGGAGGGCCGGCAGCTGGGCTTCATCACGACCTCGGCCCGCCACCACGAGCTCGGCCCGATCGCCCTCGCCCTGGTCAAGCGCAACGTGCCGACCGACGCGCAGCTGAGTGCGGGCGGGACGGCGGCGGCGCAGGAGGTCGTGGTCGAGCCGTAGCGGCTGCCGGCGGGCTCCGCCGGGCCCGGCCATGATCCACCGGACAGCTTCCAGGGCTTTGCGGACGCGCGCCAGTTTGACGACAGGGCCTAGATCTCGACGAGCACGGTGAACGGCCCGTCGTTCGTCAGCGACACCTTCATCTGGGCGCCGAAGCGGCCGGTGTCGACCCGGGCGCCGAGTGCCCGCAGCTGTGTGACGACCTCGTCGACCAGCGGTTCCGCGACCGGGCCGGGGGCCGCCGCGTTCCAGGTGGGGCGGCGGCCTTTGCGGGCGTCACCGTAGAGAGTGAACTGGCTGATCACCAGCAGCGGCGCTCCGGTGTCCGAACAGGACTTCTCGCCGTCGAGGATCCGCAGCGACCACAGCTTGCGGGCGAGCTGTGCCGCCTTCTCGGCGGTGTCCTCGTGGGTGACCCCCACCAAGACGCACAGCCCTTCGCCGACGATCTCTCCGACCGTCTCCCCTGCCACGTCGACACGTGCCCCGTCAACTCTCTGCACCACAGCTCGCATATCCGCCATGATGCCTGGGGACCACCGGCCTTCCGACAGCCGCCCCACGGCGGCCGTTCGGGTGCCATGGCCCTGCACGCGAACCACGCAGAGTGGCACGATGCGTGCACGTGCGGCCTTCCACGGACAACATGCCCTGGATGCCGCACCGGACGAGGGGACGGAACGCTCATGACCACTGCCGGCTCCGGGCAGACACCCGGTCCCGTACCACCCGCCCGTACGACACCGCCCGCCCAGACGACTCCATCCGCCCAGACGACTCCATCCGCTCTCACGCCGCCGACCGCCGTGACGACCACGACCGCGGCCCCGGGTCCCGTCGTGACCACGACCACGACCGCGAATTCGACCATGGCGACGGCTCGCGTCGAGCCCACCCGCACCGAGGACGGCTCCATGCTCCAGGCAGGCCAGACGCAGCACCCCCGCCCTCCGCACCAGCGCGACCGCTTCCACCCGGTCGAGAGGCCGGACCTGTCCGGCCTGGGACTGCCCGAGCTGCGGATGGTACGGCGCGACTCACAGCAGGAAGAGGCCGATCTGAGCTATCTGCGGCGGCTGTTGCAGGGCCGGATCGACATCCTGCGGGCCGAGATCGCCCGCCGGACCGCGCAGCATTCGCCGCTGCTGGACCGGCTCCCGGAGATCCTCACCGATGTGCCTTCGCGGCACCGCTCCTCCGCCCGGCATGTGACGCTGCGGACGCCGCACAGCGAGGAGTACCGGCGGCTGGCCGAGGAGATGCTCGGCGAGGTCGAGCTGTCCGATCTCACGGCCCGTACGGACCAGGAGCTGCATGACGCGATGGGGCGGCTGATCCGCTATGAGCGGCAGGTCTCCCGGCGCCGTCAGTCGCTTCAGCGGATGGCCGACGATTGCAGTGCCGAAATCACCCGCAGGTACCGTGAAGGCGAAGCACAAGTAGACGACCTGCTGTCCTGACCACGGCCACAAGCCTTCGGGGGGCGCGGGTCACCTCCCCGGAAGGCCGCCGATGACCTCGCCCACCCCGATACCCGAGCAGTCCCCGGTACCCGCGACATCCCCCGTCATATCCCCTGTCCTCGCCGAGGTCGTCCGGTCCGGCTTCGTCGAGGGGCGGCACCGCGGCTCACTGGTGGTCCTCGCGGCGGACGGCAGCGTGGAACGGTCGCTCGGCGATATCGCCGCCCCGGTCTTCCCCCGCTCGGCGAACAAGCCGATGCAGGCCGCGGCCCTGCTGCGGGCGGGCCTGGAGCTGTCCGGCGAGCGGCTGGCGCTGGCCGCCGCGAGCCACTCCGGTGAGCCCTTCCACCTCGATCTCGTCCGCACCATGCTGGCCGAGCACGATCTGACCGCCGACCAGTTGCAGACCCCGCCGGACCTGCCGCTGGACCCGCAGGAAACGGAGCGCTACCTGGCGTCGGGCCTGGTACGCGACCGGCTCACCATGAACTGCTCCGGCAAGCACACCGCGATGCTGGCCGCCTGCGCCGTCAACGGCTGGCCGCTCGACTCGTATCTCGACCAGGACCACCCGCTCCAGCAGCTGGTGCTCGACGGCGTCCGCGCGGCGAGCGGCGAGGACGTCGCCCACATCGGCACGGACGGCTGCGGCGCGCCCCTGATGTCGCTCTCGCTGACCGGCCTGGCCCGCGCGTTCCGGCACTTCGTGCTGGCCGACCCCGGCACGCCGGAGCGCCGCGTCGCGGACGCGATGCGCGCCCACCCCGAATACGTCGCGGGCACCCGCCGCCCCGACACCTGGCTGATGCGGGCGCTGCCCGGCACCCTGTCGAAAATGGGCGCGGAGGCCGTCCAGGCGCTGGCCCTCCCCGACGGCCGCGCCCTGGCCTTCAAGATCGACGACGGTGCCACCCGCACCCTCGGCCCGGTCCTGGCCCGCGTCCTGCGCGAGATGGGCGTCGAGGACCCCGTACTCGCCCGCATCGAGGACGCCCCGCTGCTGGGCGGCAGCGAACGGGTCGGGGAGATCCGGGCGGCCTTCTGACGGCGGTCGGGACTGTCCGGGCGGCCTTCCGACAGCGGCCTGTCCCAGCAGCCTTCCCAGCGGCCTTTCCCAGCGGCCTGACAGCCGTTTAACAGGCGCGTAGCTACCGTACGGACCATGAACCTTGAGGTCCGTACGGTGGGCGACGACGACTTACGCGACTGGATCGCGGCGCTGGCGGCGGGCTTTCTGCACCCGCCGGTGGCCTCCGACGAGGAGGTCGCGTTCCGCACCGCGCATTACGACCCCGAGCGGACCCAGGGTGCGTACGACGGGCGCTGCGTCGCCACCTTCCGGAGCTTCGCGCAGGAGCTGACGGTGGTGGGCGGTGCGCGGCTGCCCGCCGACGCCGTCACGAGCGTCACCGTCTCCCCCACCCTCCCCCATGCCTTAAGGGCATGGGAGGTGCCCCCATCGCCGCGGGCTGCTGATCCGGATGGTGGAGAACGACCTGCGGCGGGCCAAGGAGCGCGGTGACGCCGTCTCCACCCTCATCGCCGCCGAGTACCCGATCTACGGGCGGTTCGGGTACGGCCCGGCGACCTGGACCACGTCCTGGCTGATCGACGTGCCCCGGGCCAGGCTCGACCCGCGGCACGCCGCTCCGGAGTGCGGCGGCCGGATCGACTTCGCCACCTCCGAGGAGGTCCGCGGGTTCGGCCCCGGCCTCCATGACCGCTTCCGTGCCCGGGTGCCGGGCGCGGTCTCCCGTTCCGCCGCGTGGTGGCAGCGGACAACGGGCGCCGTCCGCCTCCCCAGCTCCCCGTGGACCGAGCCGCACCACGCCGTCTACCGCTCCCCGTCCGGCGAGATCGAGGGCCTGGCCGACTTCACCGTCGAGGATCGCTGGGAGGCCATGCGGCCGGAGAACACGGCACGCGTCGACGGGCTCATCGCGACCACGCCGGCCGCCGAGCGCGCGCTGTGGCAGTTCCTGTGCTCCATCGACTGGGTGCTGCACGTCGACACCGGCCACCGCGGCCCCGACGATCTGCTGCTGCACTTCCTGGGCGACCCGCGGGCGGCGGCCGTCAAGGACCACTCCGACTTCCTGTGGCTGCGCCCGCTGGACGTCCCCCGCCTGCTGGAGGCGCGTACCTATCCGGTGCCCGGGTCCCTCGTCCTGGAGGTGGCGGACCGCGCCGGGCTGGCCGGCGGCCGCTTCCTGCTGGACGCCGGCCCGGACGGCGCCACCTGCACGCCGACCACTCGATCCGCCGAACTCGCTCTGGATGTGGGCGAGTTGGCCGCTCTCTATCTGGGAGACGCACCCGCGTCCCGGTGGCGGCGCTGGGCAAGGTCAGCGAGGAGCGGGCGGGGGCGGTCGCCACTGCGGATGCGCTGCTGCATACGGCGCGGCGACCTTGGTGCCCGGATATGTTCTGAGCTTGCCATGGCGTTCCGCCGAGGGGCCCGCGGGGCTTTCGCCTTGGGCTTTCCCGTGCGGGTTTCCCGTAGGGGCGCGCGGGCGCTGCCCCAATGACCATGGCCTGCATAAAGTGGCGAGGAGAGAGTGCATCACCCACCACAGCAGGAGGCCGGCGACCATGAGCGACGCGAATTCCGAGCCGAAGGGTCCCGAGGCGATCGAGCACGCCCACGACCCCGAGGTACTGCAGCTCGCGGCCAAGGTGTTCGACCTGGCGCGGCACGGTGACACGGACACGGTCGCCGCGTACGTGGACGCGGGCGTGCCCGCCAACCTGACGAACGAGAAGGGCGACTCCCTGGTGATGCTGGCCGCATACCACGGCCACGGGACCACCGTGGAGGCCCTGCTCCAGCGCGGCGGCGACCCCGACCGCGCCAACGACCGGGGGCAGACCCCGCTGGCCGGGGCGGTCTTCAAGGGTGAGGACGAGGTCATCAAGGTGCTGCTCGCGCATGGCGCGGACCCGTCGAAGGGGACGCCGTCGGCGATCGAGACGGCGCGGATGTTCCAGAAGACGGAGCTGCTGAGGCAGTTCGGCGAGGAGTGACGGGCGAGGGCGAGGGGCGGGCTCGCGGAGGCTTGACCTGAAGTTTGGTTGAGCTCCTAGCGTCAGGGCCTGACGGCGCATCCGCCGCTCATGCACTCACGCCACGAAGGGCCTCTCACATGTCCGAGCGCCGCTACTCCCTCGCAGTGATCGTCGGCAGCACCCGGGAGGGCCGGTTCGCGCCGGTCGTCGCGAACTGGTTCGCCCGGCATGCCGAAAACCACCCGGACATCAGAGTCGACGTCGACGTCATCGACCTGGACACCGTCCGCCCCTACCAACTCCGTTACGGCAGCGAGGAATACGCCTCCTTCGCCAAACGCGTCGACGAGGCGGACGCCTTCGTCGTGATCACTCCGGAGTACAACCACTCCTTCCCCGCGCCCCTCAAGCACGCCATCGACCTGCTGCACCGGCAGTGGCAGGCCAAGCCGGTGGGCTTCGTCTCGTACGGCGGGATCTCGGGCGGGCTCCGCGCCGTCGAGCAACTGCGGCTGGTCTTCGCCGAGTTGCATGCCGTGACGGTGCGCGAGACGGTCAGCTTCGCGCTCGCCGGGAACCTCTTCGACGACGAGGGCCGGCTGCACGACCCCGCCCCGGCGGCCGAGGCCGCCGACGCCCTGCTCAAGCAGCTGACGTGGTGGGCGGTGGCCCTGCGGGAGGCCCGCACGGCCCGGCCGTACGGCGCGTAGCGGGCGGCCGGGCGCGCCTCACTCCCCGCCGCCCCCCTCCGCCTCCCCCTTGCCGTCCAACCCGATCGTGCGGTCCACGAGCGCGGAGATCAGGCCGTCGGTCTCCTCGGCCGCAACCACCCCCGGCAGCGTGAGCTGCTCCAGCATCAGCCCGGTCATCGCGAGATAGATCAGCAGTACGGCGGTACGGTCGCCCGGCAGCCCGCTCTCCAGGTGGAAGCGGATGTCCTCGTCGAGCGTCTCTCGGATGACCCGGGTCAGCGCCGCCCGCAGTTCGGGGCGCCGGGTCGCCTCCAGGCGCAGCTCCAGCATCGCCAGATAGCCGGTGCGGTGCTCGGTCACCCGGCGGTTGATCCACCCCATCAGCTCGGCCACCAGCGCCCGGCTCGGCGGCGCCGCCATCACCGCGGTCACCTCGTCCGGGTCGGGCGCGATGCTCTGGTGGATCTGCCCGGTGACCTGGGCCAGCAGATCGTCCCGGCTGGTGAAGTAGTTGGACGCGGTGCCGTTGGGCACCGCCGCGGCCGCGTCGACGGCGCGGAAGGTCAACCCCCGGGCGCCGTCCCGCGCCAGTACCTCGATAGCGGCGTCGACCAGCGCCGTACGCCGTTCTGGATTACGCACCATGCCGTCTCCCTCTTCCGTCCGGACCGACGTGGCTGCGGATCCGAAATCCACCCGGAATCCGAAATCCCTTGCAACCACTACACCTAAAGTACTACAACTAGAGTCCTTACCCGGTTGCAGCGATGGCGTGGCGAACGACCGCACACAGCTGCACACAGAGAGGACAACTATGCGCTTCGCCAAACTCGGCACCGCCCTGCTCGCCGACGACGTGGCCGCCAGCACCCGCTTCTACGTCGACCACTTCGGCTTCCGGCCACTCGTCGAACTGGGCTGGTACGCCAGCCTCCAGCACCCCCAACACCCCGACTACACCCTCGACTTCACCCAGCGCGGACACGAGGCCATGCCGGAGGACTTCCGCACCCAGGAGACCGGGGGCACGCTCCTCGGCTTCCTCGTCACGGACGCCGCGGCCGAGGAAGCCGCCCTGCGCGCCAAGGGCGTCACCATCGCCGAGCCCCTGCGCGACGAGCCCTGGGGCCAGCGCCGCTTCAACGTCTGGGCCCCCGAGGGCACCCTGATCGAGGTACTCCAGACCATCGACCCCGACCCGGAATGGATGGCCGCGCAGGGACTGTGAGCCCAGGAGCCCACTCCCGTCCGATACTTGCGCCCCGGCCGAATGCTTCCTGTCCCGGCCGATGCTTCCTACCTCGGTTGATACTTGCTGTCGCAACACCACTCAGGGGGACACATGGGCACACGCAAGGGTCCGTACGAATGCGGCCTGGACGCCGCCGTGGACGTCATCGGCGGGAAGTGGAAAGTCCTGCTGCTGTGGGCGCTGGCCGAGCGGCCGCGGCGGTTCGGCGAGCTGAAGCGGGAGTTGCCGAAGATCAGCGAGAAGGTGCTGAGCCAGCAGCTGCGCGAGCTGGAGGCGGACCGCATCGTGCACCGCGAGGTCTACGACCAAACCCCACCGAAGGTCGAGTACTCGCTCACCGGCCTCGGCACCTCACTCAACGAGGCGCTGGCCCCGCTCGGCGCCTGGGGCCGGGAGCACATGACAGACCTGGAGGCCACCTACCCCCAACGTCACCCGGCGGACAGCTGACCCCCGCCGCCGGCAACCCGGTTGCCTCCGCCGCACCCGCCGCCCGCACCTTCCCCGGCGTATCGCTCACGGGCGGCACCCAGCGCCCGCTCGAACCCATGCTGCGTGGCGTCGCACCACTGCATCAGGTCCACCAGGAGGTCCTGGAGATTCTGACTCGGCGTCTGCCGCCAGCCCCCTTCGACCACCGCGTACGCCTGCAACGCGTCATTCGCGCGCGCCACCCGCTCATCGACCCCCTGACCGATCCCGTGACCATTCCCTTGGCCGATCCCTTGACTGACGCCCCGTCCGCCCCCCTGACCGATCCCCGTCATCGCGCCTCACCCTTCCCGTCTCGGTCCACCACGCCCCTCGCGGCCACCATCGTTCCAATGCAACCGCATCGGTACGATGGCGAGCAACCGCAATTGAGGGCACCGCAACCGGACCGGAATCAGGGCATCGCAACCGGAATTGAGGAGCGTCATCGCTCCTCGGCGGGTCGCTCCTGCAACGCCCAGCCATTCCCATCCGGGTCACTGAAGTAGACGAACGAGTTCCATGGCTCGCCGGGCCCGTCGGCCATCGCCCCGTTCTCGACATGCTGCACCGGACCGGCCGCCACTCCGTGCGCCACCAACTGGGCGCGGGCCGCCGCGATATCGGACACCACGAGTTGCAGCCCGCGCACCGACCCCGGCTCCGCCGCCTCGACGCCGGTACCCGCACCGATGACGATCGAGCAGCCCGACCCGGGAGGCGTCAGCTGCACAATCCGTACGTCCTCGCCGATGCGGGTGTCGTGATCGACGGCGAAACCCACCTGCTCGCTGTAGAAGTGCTTGGCCCGGTCCACGTCGGACACCGGAACCGGCACCAGTTCAAGCTTCCAGTCCATGGCGCGCCGCCCTTCCGTACGGGCGACGGGATACGGACAGCGGCGGCAGCCGCCGGCCTTGTCGCGCCCGGAAGAAGTCTAGGCAGCGGACAGCGGACGCGCCGGGTGGAGCATCGCCCGCCACAGCACCACCGTCACCACCAGCGGGAGGTAGCTCAGCTCAGGCCATATCCACTCCTGACGCCCACTCGGGTGACCGGCCCCACCCGGACAGCCGACGAACTCCTCGCCGTACTCCTGCACGGCACCCTCATCACCCCCGGGGAGCGCACGCCGGCCATCACCCATCCACGAACGTCATGCTCACCTCGTCGTAGCGCGTCCCGGCGATCTGACCGGCCGGTGCCGCGGCGTCGATTTCGGCGAGCTCATCGGGGGTCAGCCGGACGGAGAGCGCGCCGAGGTTCTCCTCCAGGTACTTCTCCCGGCGGGTACCCGGAATCGGCACCACATCGTCCCCGCGGTACTGCACCCAGGCCAGGGCCAGCTGTCCGGCGGTGACGCCCTTCTCGGCGGCCAGTTCGTTCAGCTGCTCCACGATGGCGAGGTTCTGCTCCAGGTTGCCGTCGGCGAACCGCGGCTGGGTCCGGCGCAGATCGGACTCCGGCAGCCCGGCCACCGAGGTGTACCGCCCGGTCAGGAAACCGCGCCCGAGCGGCGAGAACGGCACCAGGCCGATACCGAGTTCACGGCACACCGGCGCGATCTCATGCTCCAGATCGCGGGTCCACAGCGACCACTCGCTCTGCAGGGCGGCGATCGGATGCACCGCATGCGCCCGCCGGAGGGTCACCGCGCTCGCCTCGGACAACCCGAGGTACCGCACCTTGCCGGCCGTGACGAGCTCGGCCATCGCACCGACGGTCTCCTCGATCGGTACGTCGGGGTCGACCCGGTGCTGGTAGTAGAGATCGATGTGGTCGACGCCGAGCCGGCGCAGCGACGCATCACAGGCCTGCCGTACGTATGCGGCGTCGCCCCGGATCGCGGTCGGCTCGCCGAGCCGGTTGGCGAACCCGAACTTCGTCGCCAGCACCACCCCGTCCCGGTGGCCGGCGATGGCCCGCCCGATCAGTTCCTCGTTGTGCCCCGCCCCGTAGAAATCGGCGGTGTCCAGCAAGCTGACTCCGAGGTCGAGCGCCCGGTGGATGGTCGCGATCGACTGCTCGTCGTCCGCGTCCCCGTATCCATGGCTCATCCCCATACACCCGAGCCCCTGCGCCGAAACCGCCAGCCCACCAAGGTGACGCGTGGGAATCTCCGTCATGCTGCTACCTCCTGGCGCTGTACCGCGAATGAATCCGGACGTTTCCCGGAATCACACTTCAGACGTTAGGAGTTCGAGCACACTCCAAGTCAACAACGCACCGAACGCCGCCCAGCGTCACCCGCCCGTCGCCCCGCTGCAGAAGTCCGAGCCCGCCACCAGCGAACGGCACACACCGGCAGGCACAGCGCAGATACCGGCAGCCACCACCTCCGTCCACCCTCAGCGGCGCGGCTTCTCCGGCACCGTCAGCCGTCGTCGCGGGCGTCGCCTCCCGCGATCGCCCGCAGAGCCTGGCAGTGGGCGGCGAAGGCGGACCGGCCGTCCTCGGTGAGGGCGAGCCAGGTACGCGGACGCTTCCCGACGTACCCCTTCGTGACCGCGACATAGCCGGCCTTCTCCAAGGTGGTGACCTGCCGCGAGAGGACCGAGTCGCTCACCTCGACCACGTCCCGGACGAACGCGAACTCGGCTTTGTCGGCGGCCGCCAGGGTCGCCACGATGGAGAAGCGAACCGGCGCGTGTATCACCTCGTCGAGCCCATGACGCGGATGGGCTCCGGCGCGCGAACGGCTTCCAGTGCTCGGATGAACTCCAGAGCGCGGATCACTCACCGTCGGGCCTCCAAGTAACCGCCTATCACGCTGGGAAGCGCCACCACCAACGCGCCGGGGACCCACCACGCCGCGACGCCCTCGAACCAGATGAGCCCCGGGGACAGCACGGCGACATGGAGCAGCCCCCACACGACGATCAGGCCGTTGAGCCGGCGGGTGGATCCTCGCCGGGCAACGGGCTGCCGGGCCGCATACACCGACAGCCCCGTGAGGGCGAGAGCCCAGATGCCCATACCGACCGCCAAACCGTACGGATGGCTCAGCAGCCCGATCGCGAGCACCGTGACGGCAGCCGCGCATCCGTAGATCACTTGGTAGCGGATATGCCACTTGGATCCGTTCCGAACGGTGGATCCCAACTCCTGCGCGCGGGCCAGTGCGGCCGCCGCATCCTTCGAGGCGTAGTCGGACACGCCAGTCCTCCCCCTTGCCGGCCGATCCTTACACCCTCAAGCATGACAAGTACTTTCCACTTCGACAAGTACTTTCCAGCCATTCGCAAGCCGAGGCACACCGAGCGGATCCGCACGACCGAACGCACCCCAACACCCGCAGCAGAACGGTGAGTTGCCGATAGCACACACCAGTAGCCCCGAGCGCGAGCGGCGATGGACCGACCATTTCGACCGCTTCGACCACCTCGACCACCTCGACCACCTCGACCACGACAAACTGACGCAGCGTCATGGAGCGGCCGTGGCCGCCGCAAAGCTCGTCTGTGCACATCGTCCGAGGTCAGGTAGTGTTGCCGTCTCCAGCAGTGGACCGACCGAGGAGGTGAGACCGATTCCCCGCCAGACCAGGCAGGTGCTCCCGTCTCACGTCCGTACGGTCCGCCCGACGCAGGTGACCAACCGACAGACGTGATCCGGGGAGCGCCGATCGGCGTCCCGAAAGGCTCACATGTCGACCATCCAGTCACCGCACTCCCCGCCGCACCCTTCACCGCACTCCCCGCCGCACCCCTCGGCTCTCTCCCGCTCCACCGTCATCACCAGGCTTCGCGCCGCCGGCTGTGTCTTCGCCGAGGACGAGGCGGAGCTGCTCATCTCCACAGCACGCACACCGGCCGAACTCGCCGCCATGGTGGAACAGCGCGTCATCGGCCTGCCGCTCGAACACGTCCTGGGCTGGGCCGAGTTCGCCGGCCTGCGGGTAGCCGTGGATCCCGGGGTCTTCGTGCCGCGGCGCCGCACCGAGTTCCTCGTCGGGCAGGCCGTCGGCCTCGCCGCCGCCCTCGGCCGGCCGCGGCCCGTCGTCGTCGACCTGTGCTGCGGCTCCGGCGCGGTGGGCGCCGCGCTGACCGCGGCCCTGGGCCGGGTCGAGTTGCACGCCGCGGACATCGAACCCGCCGCGGTGCGCTGCGCCCGCCGCAATATCACCGCCGCCGGTGGCGAGGTATACGAGGGCGACCTCTTCGGCCCGCTGCCCGCCGGCCTCCGGGGCCGCATCGACGTCCTGGTCGCCAACGTTCCGTACGTACCGACCGAAGAGGTCGGGCTGCTTCCCCCGGAGGCGCGCGAGTACGAGCCACTGGTGGCGCTCGACGGCGGCGCGGACGGACTCGACGTTCTGCGGCGAGTAACCGCGGCGGCGCCGGAATGGCTGGCGCCAGGTGGCCATCTGCTGGTCGAGACAAGCGAGCGCCAGGCACCACAGGCCGTCGAAGCCTTCACCCGCAACGGGCTGATCCCGCAGGTGGCCGGCGACGACGAGCTCTACGCCACGGTCGTCATCGGTACCAGGACCGGCACCAGGACCGGCATCAGCACCGGCACGGGGACCGGCACCAGAGCCGGCATCAGGCCCGCCGCTCACAGCGAGACAGCCCAGAGCCAGGAAGCGGGCAACACCCTCTAGGTCTACTAGGTCTACAGAGGCGGCCAGCCGCTGCGGCGCCCCGCGGGGCGAGTCGGTGCCCACACGGGGGCACCACCGCCCCCGCCGCCACTCCTGCTAGCGCTTGCTTGCAAAAGTTAGCACCGGGATGCACTATCGACACATGGCATCACTCAACGTCGGCAATCTCGGCGAGTTCCTGCGGGAGCAGCGGCGCACGGCGCAGCTGAGCCTGCGGCAGCTCGCGGATGCCGCCGGGGTGTCCAACCCGTATCTCAGCCAGATCGAGCGCGGCCTGCGCAAGCCGAGTGCGGAGATCCTGCAGCAGCTGGCCAAGGCACTGCGGATATCCGCCGAGACGCTGTACGTCCAGGCCGGGATCCTCGACGAGCGGCACGGGCCCGACGGGGTCGAGGTGCAGACCGCGATCCTCACCGATCCGTCGCTGAATGAGAAGCAGAAGCAGGTCCTGCTGCAGATCTACGAGTCCTTCCGCAAGGAGAACGGGCTCGGGAGCGGCGGCGAGGGCGGCGCTGCGAGCGGGCATGAGGACGGGCGCGGTACGGACTCCCACGAGGCAGAGGCCGACGGCGGCCCGCACGCCACCTGAGCAATCGATTTCGTTTCCAGGAGGAATAACGTCATGGCCATCAACACCGATGACCTCCGCAAGGTCCTGACGGACACGACCCCGCTGTACGCCCTGGCCGGTGCCACCGACCTGGCCGCCGAGAAGCTCGGCGAGGTGCCGCAGCTGGTCGAGAAGATCCGGATCGAGGCGCCCAAGCGCTTCGAGTCCGTGCGGGCCACCGACCCCAAGGACGTCCAGGAGCGCGTCACCAAGCAGGCGAAGGACGCCCAGGAGAAGCTGAACGAGCTGCTGGGCTCGCTCGACGGCGACCTGAAGAAGTTCCGCGAGCAGGCGCAGGAGCTGGCGCTGCAGGGCGTGGGCCGGGCCGCCGAGGTTGCCGTACGGGCGCGCGAGACGTACGACGAGCTGGCCGAGCGAGGCCGCGGCGCCGTGCAGACCTGGCGCGGCCAGGCCGCCGACCAGGCCGAGGAGCTCGCGGTCGCGATCGAGCCGGAGCCGGTGGCGAAGGACGCGGAGAAGGACGAGACGAAGCCGGTGCCGGCGCCCGCGAACGGGACCATGACCGAGGGCAAGCCCGTCGCGGCGAAGAGGACCAACGCGGCGCGCAAGCCGGCGGCGAAGAAGACCCCGCCGCCGTCCGCGACGTGACCTCGGTCATGGCTCGCTGAGCTGACGGGCAACGGGCGGGCCGGGCACATTTCACGTGTCCGGCCCGTTCTCCGGTTACGGTCCGTTCCTCCGGGTACGGTCCGCCTCCGGGTACGGTCCGCCTCCGGGTACGGTCCGCCTCCAGGTACGGTGGGGCCGAGTAGGACCGGTACCACGCAGGACCAATCAGGGCCAATGCAGACCAGCGGGACGAAGTACCGAGAAGACCGATAACGGGCGGTGGAAGTGTGCTGATCTACGGGTTCCAGAACTTTCTGGGCTATCTGCAGCTCGCTCTGGGCGTGTACGCCGCCGTGATGCTGATCGACGCGGCCGTGCACCGCGAGGACGCCTACCGCGCCGCCGACAAGCAGACCAAGGGCATGTGGCTGATTCTCCTCGTCATCGCCACGGCGCTGCTCTTCCTGCTGCCGTTCGACATGTTCCTGCCGATCATCGGCATGATCGCCGTGATCGTCTACACCGTCGATGTCCGCCCGGCGCTCCGGCAGGTCGCCGGCGGCGGCCGCGGCCCGCGCCGCGGCGGCTCCAGCTCGGACGGCCCGTACGGCCCCTATAACGGTGGTCGGTAAGACGCCGCTATAACGGTGGCCGGTAGACCGCCCCTGCAACGGTGGCCGGTGAACGGCCCCTGACGGTGGTCGGTAAACAGCAGCGTGAGTGACGGTGTTCGGTGAGCGGTGGCGACAGGCGCCGAGCGCCCGCTAACGCCGGTCCAGCAGCAGCACCGCGACATCGTCCGTCAGCTCCCCGCCGTTCAGGTCGCGTACCTCCCTGACCGACGCGTTGAGCAGCTCTTCGCCCCTCAGCCCGGACGCCATTTGACGGCTGACCAGCTCGGTCATGCCCTCCTGGCCGAGGCGCTGGTTGCCCTCGCCGATGCGGCCCTCGATCAGGCCGTCGGTGTACATCATCAGGCTCCAGGAGCCGCCCAGCTCGACCTGCCGGCGCGGCCAGCGGGCGTGCGGCAGCAGGCCGAGCGCCGGACCGCCGAATTCGTACGGCAGCAGCTGCGGCGTGCGTCCGGCGCGGGCCAGCAGCGGTGCGGGGTGGCCGGCCAGGCACAGGCCCGCGCGGCGGCCGTCCGCGGAGACGTCGACGGTGCACAGCGTCGCGAAGATCTCGTCGTCCGCGCGCTCATGCTCCAGGACCTTCTGGAGCGTGGAGAGCAGTTCGTCACCGCACAGCCCGGCGAAGGTCAGCGCGCGCCAGGCGATACGCAGCTCGACGCCGAGCGCGGCCTCGTCAGGGCCGTGGCCGCAGACATCGCCGATCATCGCGTGGACGGTGCCGTCCGGGGTGCGGACGGTGTCGTAGAAGTCGCCGCCGAGCAGCGCGCGGCTGCGGCCGGGCCGGTAGCAGGCCGCGAACCGCAGATCGGAACCGTCGAGCAGCGGCGTGGGCAGCAGGCCGCGCTCCAGGCGGGCGTTCTCCTGCGCAAGCATCCGTGACTCGGTGAGCTGGCGCTGGGCGAGATCGGCACGTTTGCGTTCGACGGCGTAGCGGACGGCACGGCTGAGCACGGCGCCGTCCAGCTCGCCGCGGAAAAGGTAGTCCTGGGCGCCGACGCGTACCGCATCGGCGGCGCGCTCGGCGTCCGTCTCGGATGTCAGCACCAGCACCGCCTGCGCCGGCGCCATCCGCAGCACCTCACGCAGCATGTCCAGCTCGTCGCCTGGGCAGCCCTCGCCGCCCGCGTCCCGCTCCTCGCGCTCCGGCGGGGCCAGGTCGAGCAGGATGCACTGCACGTCGTCGGTGAGCAGCCGCTCGGCCTCGGTGAGGTTCCGGGCGGTCCGCAGCCGGACCTTGCGGCCCGACCAGTCCCACATCTCGGGTACCGGGCTGTTGGGGTCCTCGCCGATGAGGAGCAGGGTCAGACCCTGATCATGCGGCCCGTGGTCGGCCGAAAATGACTGGTTCGCGCCCTGGGGCTCCGGCTGCTCCTGGGAGCCCATGCCCACGCCGTACTGCACGAGGGCGATCGCGGGCTCTGCCGTGGCGCTCCCGGCCGGGTCGGCCGCCTGCTGGGCGCTCGCGCCCCGGTCGACCGTCTCCCAGGCGCTCACGCCCCGGGCCGCCGCGCCCCCCTCCGCCGGCGCACCGGCCGCCCGCGCGGCATCCGCGCAGGCGTGGCTCACCGCGTCTGCCTGTTGCGGCAGCACGGCGGTCCGCTGGTGCGGTACGGGTACGGGCATTCCTCTGCTTCCTTCCCTCCCCCCGAGGGTCGGCGGCGCGCCGACGGCGCACCACCGTGCCCAGTTCCACGCCTCCAGTCGGTCATATGAGCGAGACGCTGCCGAGCACTGAGAGGCGACCATAGCGCCAGTACCGAGGGGTACGGAATGGCCGATGGCAATCGGCCAACGTCATATGCCGCACCCCATCAGCGATTTCGCCTGGGAAGGCAGGAAAGCGGAATGACGAACATCACCCCGCTTGACCGCATTCAGCTACACCCCGACAACCCTCCGATAGCAATCAATCCGGTCATTTATCGGGCTGGCGGGTCGTTTACCTCTCGGGCCGGGGGCCGATTACCTCAGGGCCGACCGTCTTCCCCATCGCCCCGACCGTCTTCCCCTTCGCGCCGGTCATCGTCCCGATTGCGCCGGTCGTCGCCCATATCCGGCCGGACGACACCCAGGATCGGCATCGAGCCGGCACCGGCGATCGTGATCTTCCGGCCCGGCCGCGGGGCATGCACCATAGCGCCGTCACCGGCGTAGATCCCGACATGACTAGCATCGGTGAAATAAATGATCAGATCGCCCGGCCGCATGTTCTTGATGCCGACCCGGGGCAGCTGCCGCCACTGCTCCTGCGAGGTCCGCGGAATCGTCCGGCCGGCGGCCTGCCACGCCCGGAGGGTCAGCCCGGAGCAGTCGAAGGTGTCCGGCCCCTCCGCGCCCCACACATAGTCCTTGCCGATCTGCGCGGTGGCGTACGAAATCGCCTTCTTGCCTTTGCGGGACGCTTTGTTGCTGATTTCCTTCAGCACACCGGAGTCGAGCCATTTCTGCTGTTCCTTGAACGCCTGCTCGTCCTCCAGCTCCTTCAGCCAGGCCTTTTCCTTCGCGGCCAGCCGGGATTCCAGCTTCTTTGCCGCGTCGATCTCTTTCTTGATGTCCCGCTTCGCGCTTTCCTTCTTCTTGCGGTTCGCCTCCAGCCGCTCCCAGCGGTCCGTGGCGGCCTGCGAATACTTCTCCAAGTCACCCTTCAGCAGGGCAAGTTGGCTGATCACACCCTTGGCGGCCTGCTGCCCCTTACGGGCGAGGATGATGTTGTCGAGAAAGAGCTCGGGGTCGGTGTTGAGCACCAGCTTGGCCTCGGGCGGAATCCCGCCGCCCCGGTACTGAGCACTGGCCAGCACGCCGGCCTGCTGCTTGAGAGCGGTCAGCTTGCGCTGTGTCCTGTCGATGGTGCGCGCCAGGTTGACGATCTCTTTCTGCTGGATCTCGACCTGCTCCTTGGCGCCGTTGTAGGCCTCGGTGGCCTGCTCCGCCTTGCGGTAGAGGCCCTCGATCTCCTTGCGTACGTCCTCAAGGCGCTTGCCGGAGTCCTTGCCCGGCCCCGCCTCCGCCCCCTTGCCCGACCCGGCCCCGGCCGCTGTCCCCGGCTCCGGATCGGCGGCATACGAGGCCGTCGCCGTCCCTCCGAGCAGCCCCGTCGCGCACAGGACGACGGCGGTACACGTCACGATCCGGCCCCCCCGGCCGCCCCGTACGCCCCATCCATCCCGAACGCCCTGCCGTGCCCCCTGGCTCCCCACCAGCCACCTCCGGTCGTTCCGCACCGATTCGCGTCTTCTTCGCGTCTTCGTCTCAGCCGCGGATGCTGCCATGCCGACCGCTAAATCGACAGAGCGACGGGCCGTTTCTCATGAGCGGACGGATGCTTCTCATAAAACGGCGCCCGGTCTCTCACGGCCGATGCGCCGTCTCGCACGGCCGATGCGCCGCCCCCCACATGGGCGACACCCCCTCCGACATGCACGAAAGCCCCGATTTTCGCGCCCGGCCACGCGCCGGTCTCCCGCCCGGCCACCCCTCATATCCGCCGCCCGGCCGCCCGCGCGCGATCACTCGCCCGCCACACCCATCTGACGGCCGAGGTTCACCTTGCGTTCACTCTCCTCCATCGGCCGCTTCACCTGGTCTGCCTAATTTCGGCCGTACCGAGTGCGCGTCATGCCCTCAGGGCGGGCGCGGCACGGCTAGCTGACACCGCACCCCCACGGCGGTCACCAAAGAAGAGTCATCACCCCCGTCTCCACCCGCACGCCGAAAAAGCGGCGCGCCCAGGAAGGAACTCTCGACAGTGAAGCTTCAGCGCAAGAACCGGGTTCGCGCCCTCGCCGTTGGCGCTCTCGCCGTCTCCGGTGCCCTGGCCCTGACGGCGTGCGGCTCCGACGACACCAGCGCCTCCGGCGGCAGCGGCAATGCCGCGAAGACCGCCGACATCAAGTGTGAGGGCAAGGGCAAGCTGCTCGCGTCCGGCTCGTCGGCGCAGAAGAACGCCATGGACGTCTGGGTGCAGAACTACTCGGGCGCCTGCAAGGACACCGAGATCAACTACCAGCCCACCGGCTCCGGTGCGGGCGTCACGACCTTCCTGCAGGGCCAGACCGCGTTCGCGGGCTCCGACTCGGCGCTCAAGCCCGATGAGGTCGCGAAGTCGAAGAAGGTCTGCAAGGGCGGCCAGGCGATCGACCTGCCGATGCTCGGCGGCCCGATCGCGATCGGCTACAACGTCCCCGGCGTGGACAACCTGGTCCTCGACGCCGAGACCCTCGCCAAGATCTTCGACTCGAAGATCAAGAACTGGAACGACGCCGCGATCAAGAAGCTGAACCCGGACGCCAAGCTTCCGGACCTCAAGATCCAGGCGTTCCACCGCTCCGACGACTCGGGCACCACCGACAACCTCACCAAGTACCTGAAGGCCGCGGCCCCGGGTGCCTGGAAGTACGAGCCGGCGAAGAAGTGGGAGGGCGAGGGCGGCCAGGCGGCCTCCGGTTCGTCCGGTGTCTCCTCGCAGGTCAAGCAGACCAGCGGCGCGATCTCCTACTTCGAGCTGTCGTACGCGACCTCCAGCAAGATCCCGACGGCGAAGCTGGACACCGGCGCCAAGGCCCCGGTCGAGGCCACCACCGCCAACGCCTCCAAGGCGATCTCCGACGCGAAGCCGGCCGGTGAGGGCAACGACCTCGCGCTGAAGCTCAACTACACCACCAAGGCCGAGGGCGCGTACCCGATCACCCTGGTGACGTACGAGATCGCCTGCGACAAGGGCAACAAGGCCGAGACGCTGGCCGCCACCAAGTCCTTCCTGACCTACGTCTCCAGCAAGGACGGCCAGGGCGCCCTTGAGGCCCTGGGTTACGCCCCGCTGCCCACCGAGATCGCCGACAAGGTCCGCAAGACCGTCGCCACGCTCTCCTGACAAACCGGGCGGCGGCCTCGCATCCCGCCGTATGGCCTCGGGGCCCACTACAGGGCCTCACCGTGGGTGAGGCCGCCGCCCGTCCGGTGCACCGCCGCGCCAGGAGCCCTCACCGGCTCCGCAGACCGGAGAAACCATGACTTCACCTGCCATAACCGACGCACCTCCACCGCCTCCGCCCGGGAACGACGCGCAGTCCGCCGTCTCCGGCAAGGCCGTACGCCCCGGAGACCGGATCTTCCTCGGGCTCTCCCGCGGCTCCGGCATCGCCCTCCTGGTGATCATGGCCGCCATCGCGGCCTTCCTCACCTACCGGTCCGTGCTCGCCATCTCCGGCGACGAGGCCAACTTCTTCACCACGCTCGACTGGAACACCGCCGGCCCGGACCCGAAGTTCGGCATCGCGGTACTCGCCTTCGGCACCGCCGTCAGCTCCGTGATCGCGATGGCCATCGCGGTGCCGGTCGCCGTCGGCATCGCGCTGTTCATCTCGCACTACGCGCCGCGCAAGCTGGCCTCGCCGCTCGGCTATGTCATCGACCTGCTCGCCGCGGTGCCCAGCATCATCTACGGCCTCTGGGGCGCGCTCTTCCTCGTCCCGCACCTGACCGGCCTCTACAGCTGGCTCGACGACTACCTCGGCTGGACCGGCATCTTCGAGTACGGCGACGGAGCCGCCCGCTCCCTGTTCACCGTCGGCATCCTGCTCGCGATCATGATCCTGCCGATCGTGACCAGTGTCAGCCGCGAGGTCTTCCTCCAGGTCCCGAGGATGCACGAGGAGGCCGCGCTCGCGCTCGGCGCCACCCGCTGGGAAGTCATCCGGATGTCGGTGCTCCCCTTCGGCCGCTCCGGAGTCATCAGCGCCTCCATGCTGGGCCTGGGCCGCGCCCTCGGCGAGACGATGGCCGTCGCCACGGTGCTGTCTCCCAGCTTCCTGATCAACACCAGCCTGCTGGACCCGGGCGGCGGCACCTTCGCCCAGAACATCGCCAGCAAGTTCAGCGAGGCCGACGAGTTCGGCCAGGACGCCCTGATCGCGTCCGGCCTGGTCCTCTTCGTGATCACGCTGCTGGTCAACGGCGCGGCCCGCCTGATCATCGCTCGCCGCAAGGAGTACTCGGGAGCCAACGCATGACCGACGTGATGACCCCGCGCCCGGTCGCCGACGGCGGCCACCCCGTCTCCCTCAAGCAGGCCCGGCTGCCCCGCTGGACCCCGGCCGTGCTCGCGCTCCTCGCGGCCGCCGCGGGCTGCGGCATCGGCCTCGCCGCCGGCCTGGACAGCAAGATCCAGTGGGGCCTGATCGCCGCCCTGGTCTTCATCCTCGGCACGTTCGCGCTGGCCACGGCCGTCGAGGGCGGCCGGCAGGCCAAGGACCGAATGGCCACCAACCTGGTCTGGATCGCCTTCCTGCTCGCCGTCGTACCGCTCGTCTCCCTCCTGTGGGAGACGGTCGCCCGCGGCATCAAGGTCCTGGACGGCTACTTCCTGTCCACCTCGATGGGCACCCTCCCGGACGCGATGCCCGGCGGCGGTATCTACCACGCGATCATCGGCACCCTGGAGCAGGTGGGCCTGGCGACCCTGATCGCCGCACCGCTCGGTCTGCTCACCGCGATCTACCTGGTCGAATACGGGCGCGGCAAGCTCGCCAAGGCCGTCACCTTCTTCGTCGACGTGATGACCGGCATCCCGTCCATCGTGGCCGGCCTGTTCGTCCTCTCCGTCTGGATCCTGATCCTCGGCTTCGGTCCGTCCGGCTTCGCCGGCGCGATGGCCCTGGCGATCCTGATGATGCCGGTCGTCGTCCGCTCCACCGAGGAGATGCTCAAGCTCGTCCCGAACGAGCTGCGCGAGGCCTCCCTCGCCCTCGGTGTCCCCAAATGGCGCACCATCCTCAAGGTCGTCCTGCCGACGTCGATCGGCGGTATCACCACCGGCGTGATGCTGGCCATCGCCCGTATCGCCGGTGAGACGGCCCCGGTGCTGCTCCTGGTGTGGGGCGCGAAGACGATCAACAACAACCCCTTCGAAGATGCGCAGCAGTCCCTTCCGCTGTACGTGTTCCAGCAGTGGCAGCAGGGCTCCGAGGCGAGCTACGACCGCGCTTGGGCCGCGGCGCTCGTCCTGATCGCCTTCGTCATGATCCTCAACCTGGTGGCCCGCGGCATCGCCCGCTGGAAGGCCCCCAAGACCGGCCGCTAAAGCGTCGAGCTATCGGCTCCGCCGAGGCAGCGACCAGCAGAAAGAAGCAGTGATCCCCATGGCCAAGCGAATCGACGTCAGCGGCCTCTCCGCGTACTACGGCAACCACAAGGCCATCGACGACATCTCGATGACCGTCGAGCCGCGCTCCGTGACCGCCTTCATCGGCCCCTCCGGCTGCGGCAAGTCGACGTTCCTGCGCACCCTGAACCGTATGCACGAGGTCACCCCCGGCGGCCGCGTCGAGGGCAAGGTGATGCTGGACGACGAGAACCTCTACGGCTCCGGGGTCGACCCGGTCGCCGTCCGCCGCACCGTCGGCATGGTCTTCCAGCGCCCCAACCCGTTCCCGACAATGTCGATCTTCGACAATGTCGCGGCCGGTCTGCGGCTGAACGGCTCGCACAAGAAGAGCGAGCTGAAGGACATCGTCGAGAAGTCCCTCAAGGGCGCCAACCTCTGGAACGAGGTCAAGGACCGCCTCAACAAGCCCGGCTCCGGCCTCTCCGGCGGCCAGCAGCAGCGGCTGTGCATCGCCCGCGCCATCGCGGTCGAGCCCCAGGTCCTGCTGATGGACGAGCCGTGCTCGGCGCTCGACCCGATCTCCACCCTCGCCATCGAGGACCTGATCGGCGAGCTCAAGGAGCGCTTCACGATCGTCATCGTGACGCACAACATGCAGCAGGCCGCCCGTGTCTCGGACCGTACGGCCTTCTTCAACCTCGCCGCCGTCGGCCAGCCCGGCAAGCTGATCGAGATCGACGAGACCGAGCGGATCTTCTCCAACCCGTCGGTCCAGGCCACGGAGGACTACATCTCCGGCCGCTTCGGCTGAGCCGTCATGGATGGCTGAAGCGTCGGGGTGCGGCTTCCGCCGCGCGCCGACGCCCCCAGAGCGTCCTGCGGTGCTGCATGGCGGTGCCACCGCAAGGCGAAGGGCCCGCCCCTCGTTCCCGGGGGGCGGGCCCATTCATGTCTGTTCGGTCTGCCCGGTGCGTTGCCCGGTGCAGTGAACCGGTGCGCTAGCCGAACGCCAGCTGCACGATCCAGAAACTCACGGCCGCGACCAGTGCCGCCGCCGGCATCGTGATGAACCAACCCATCACGATGTTCTTGGCGACGCCCCAGCGCACCGCGCGGGTGCCCTTCGTCGAGCCGACGCCCATGATCCCGGACGTGATGACATGCGTCGTGGAGATCGGCGCGTGGAACATGAACGACGCGGTGTACATGACCGAGGCGGCCGTGGTCTCCGCGGCGAAGCCCTGCGGCGGGTCCAGCTCGATGATCCGCCGACCCAGCGTGCGCATGATGCGCCAGCCGCCCGCGTAGGTACCGAGCGAGAGCGTGATCGCACAGGCCAGCTTGACCCAGACCGGGATCGCATCGTTCTGATCCTCGACATCGGCGATGACCAGGGCCATCACCACGATGCCCATGGTCTTCTGCGCGTCCTGCAGACCGTGGCCGAGGGCCATGCCCGCCGCCGAGACGGTCTGCGCTATGCGGAAGCCGCGCTTGGCCTTGTGCGGGTTGGCCTTACGGAACATCCAAAGGATCACGACCATCACCAGATAGCCGAGCACCAGGCCGACGACCGGCGAGATGAACATCGGCAGGATGACCTTCTCGACCACCCCGGACCAGATCACCGTGGTGCCACCGGCGAGCGCCGCACCGACCATGCCGCCGAACAGGGCGTGCGAGGACGACGACGGCAGCCCGAAGTACCAGGTGACGAGGTTCCAGACGATCGCGCCGAGCAGCGCAGCGAAGAGGATGCCCATCCCCTTGCTGCCATGGGGAGTGGCGATCAGCCCTTCGCTCACCGTCTTGGCGACCCCGCTGCCCAGGAAGGCACCGGCGAGGTTCATCACCGCGGCCATCGCCAGCGCCGCCCGCGGGGTCAGCGCCCGCGTCGAGACCGAGGTGGCGATGGCGTTCGCCGAGTCGTGGAAGCCGTTCGTGTACGTGAAACCGAGCGCGACCGTAATGGTCACGACAAGCGCAAAGGTATCCATGGCCGGGGCTCAGGATTCCTTTACCGCGATGGTCTCGACGGTGTTGGCGACGTGCTCGAAGGCGTCCGCCGCCTCCTCCAGGATGTCCACGATCTGCTTGAGCTTGAGCACCTCGATGGCGTCGTACTTGCCGTTGAAGAGTTGCGCGAGCAGCTTGCGGTGGATCTGGTCGGCCTGGTTCTCCAGGCGGTTGACCTCGATCCAGTACTCGGTGAGGTTGGACATCGTGCGCAGATTGGGCATCGCCTCGGCGGTCAGCTCCGCCGCCCGCGCCAGCACCTCGATCTGCTGCTCGATGCCCTTCGGCAGCTCCTCGACCTTGTAGAGGACGACCAGATCAACGGCCTCCTCCATGAAGTCCATGATGTCGTCGAGCGACGAGGCGAGCTTGTAGATGTCCTCGCGGTCGAACGGCGTGATGAAGGAGGAGTTCAGCTGGTGGAAGATCGCGTGCGTCGCGTCATCACCCGCGTGCTCAGCCGCCCGCATCCTCTCGGCGATCTCTGCCCGCGCGGAGGCGTCCGCCCCGAGCAGTTCCATCAGGAGCTTGGAGCCCGTGACGATGTTGTCCGCGGAGGCGGCGAACATGTCGTAGAAGCTCGTCTCCCTGGGGGTCAGACGAAAGCGCACGTGAAATCCTCGGGGTGCATGGGATTCGGTCGAGTTGATGCTAGGCGCATCATCCAGCCACAGCTAACCGGCATTCCCTCAGTGTCGCCCATCGGGCAGCATGCTCTGCACGGGGTACCTCCGGTGCCCGCAAAGTTCGGTACCATATACCCACCAGGGGTATATGAATCGCCTAGATTCCAGGGGAGACGGCCATGACGCCCACGGACGCCGACACCACCGGCGGCACCGATGCCGCCGCGGCCTGCCACACCCCGCACCCGAAAACCGACCCCCGCGACGAGGCCCGAACCGTGACCGATCACGCAGAGACCTCTCCCGCCGCCGGCGCCCACGGCTACGCAAAGCAGAAGGACGCACACATCAAGCGACTGCGCCGCATCGAGGGCCAGATCCGCGGACTCCAGCGGATGCTGGAAGAGGACGTCTACTGCATCGACATCCTCACCCAGGTCTCGGCGAGCACAAAGGGCCTACAGTCCTTCGGCCTTCAGCTCCTGGAGGAGCACCTCCGGCACTGCGTCGCCGACGCGGCCGTCAAGGGCCCCGAGGCCATCGACGCCAAGGTGCAGGAGGCCACCAAGGCGATCGAGCGGATGCTGCGTACCTGACGGCGGCTATCCCGGCTCGCCGGCCGGTGCGCAGTGCTCCCCGTCCACGTCCAGCACCTCGTCGATACGGTCCGGGCTGAGCCGGTCCTCGCTCGCGGCCGCGGCCGCGATCATCAACTCACCAGTCAGCTCGATCTCGACGAGGGCTACGTGGTCCTGAACCGTCCCATGGCGGTGTGGGGCCACGTGCAACACCTCCTCCTCCGAGCGCCTTCCCACGCTTCTGGCGGCTACCGCCCAGAGTAGGTACGGCCACACACTCCGCACATGGCACAGATGGACCATTTCCGCCACCCGGCAACCACCCCGGGCACGTGCCCGTCCGCGCCCGTCACGAACCGCCCCTACGGGACCGTGGAAGCGATCTTCCCGGTGTAGATGTCCGGTTCGTCCGGCAGCCGCACCGCGACCTTCGCCCCGAACCCGTGCAGCTCCGTGGTGGACGTCACCGACACACCCTTCGGCACCCCGTTGGCGAAGTGGAACCGCTGCCGCACCTTGCGCAGCCGCCCTTGGTCGTCGACATACGCGTCGAACGGCACGGCATCGGTGGTGAACCCTTTCTCCGCCGCCATCAGCGCGGATCTGGTACGCCCCGACGCCGCTCCGGCCGCCGTCCCGATGTCCGTCACCCCGCGGTAGTGCCGCACCACGACCCCGTCCAGCCGCTCCTTCCCCTCGTACGTCACATCCCGCGCCCCACGCAGCAGTTCGGCGGCGGCCAGCGGATCGGTCGCGCCGCCGGTGACCAGATTCCCGTCGGCCAGCGAGCGGGTGTCCACCCGCACCCACTTGTCGGCGGGCACCCCCGCCCCACGGTTCTTCATGTAGAGGGCGCCCGACGCGAGGATCTCGGTGATCGGCTGGTGCCCGCCGCCGGGCTTGCCCGCCGGGTCGGGGAGGACGACCAGCAGTTCCCCGCTGCCCGCGCGGAAGTCGTAGCCGCCGGTGCCGCGGATGGCGACATTGGTGCCGCCGCTCGCGGTCTCCATGGCCGTACGGACCTTGGCGGAGCCGGCCCGGACCAGCGCGTCGGCGCTGCGCCGGACCTCCGCGGCGGCGGCCCGGCCGGGCGGCGCCTGGTCGGTGGCGGCGGCACCGTCCGGGGAACAGCCCGTCGCCAGCAGCCCGACCGCCAGACCCGTCCCGCACACCACGCCCACGGCAGCCGCAGCACCGCCTCGCCTGTCCTGCACCACCATCGCGTACGAGCCCCCTCGGCCGCTGTGTTCAAGACGGCCGGTGCCGGCCGGTCTGTTCCGGACGGTCGACGTTCCACCAACGGCTCGTCAGAGGCTCCGTCATCGGATCCACTGGTTCCGCCGACCGATCCGTTCAACGACGATTCCGGGGGGCCGTCACGCTAGGGCCCTTCCGACCCTGACCCACCGGACAGGCTCTGGGCCTGACCGACCCTGGCCCCCGGGCACGCTCCGGGGCCCCGGAGCGCGTAGCGTGGCCGGGTGCCCGACCGAGCCCTCAGAGATTCCTCGCCAGGTCACCGCACCTCCACCACCGAGCGCGGTTCCTTCTGCCTGGCTCGCTGCGACTGCGGCTGGACAGGACCGGCCCGGCGCGCCCGCTCCCAGGCGCGTACGGACGCCGAGCGGCATCTGACGGCCGCGGCGGCCGGCTCCGGGACCCCGTAGGGGCTGCCCCGCCCCCGCCCCTCCTGGAATGACTCCGTCCGTTCCTGGAACCCGCAACGCCCGCACCGCATCTGGGTAACCAGAGAGGCAAGAGCGCCAAGCGGTACCGGACTTCACCGGCGATAAAGGACAGCGCCGAGCAGTACCGGACACCACGGAGCACTACCGGCACAGCGGCACACAGGGGAAGAGCGCTGCCGTATTCGCCCGGTGACGCGCTCCCGGCACTCGCCTCGTGACCAGCAGCCGGCGGCGTCGGTCGCGCCGGCACCAGCGCCTCGAACCGCTCCGGGCACTCGGCGGCGGGGCAGGACCGTACGACATCGAGGGGGACTCACCCAGTGAACCGGCGCACACTCCTGCAAGCCGGCGGTGGGCTCGCGGCGACTTCGGTCGTCTGGGCCACCGGCTGCAACAAGACCACCGGCGGAGCGGGCGCGTCGCCCTCCGGCTCCACCACAGGGGCCGCCTCCGGCGCCACCACCACCAACGCGGCCTCCGGCCCCGCCTACGCCGCCAAGGCCCCCGCCTCCAGCGCCTCCTGGAGCGCGCTGGGCAAGAGCCTGGACGGCAAGCTGGTGCGCGCTTCCGACGCCGCGTACGCGACGGCCCGCCGCCTCTACAACACCCGCTACGACTCGCTGAAGCCCTCGGCCATCGCGTACGTCAAGCACCCGTCCGACATAGCCGAATGCCTCGCCTTCGCCCGCCGCCACAACACCCCGGTCGCCATCCGCAGCGGCGGCCACTCGTACGCGGGCTGGTCCAGCGGCAACGGCAAGCTCATCGTCGATGTCTCCGCCCTCGCCAAGGTCTCCGCACCGTCCGGCGGCACGACCCGAATAGGCGCCGGCGCCAAGCTCATCGATGTCTACGAGGGCCTGGCGTCGCACGGCGTGACGATCCCCGGCGGCTCCTGCCCCACCGTCGGGATATCCGGCCTCACCCTGGGCGGCGGCCATGGCGTGGTCTCCCGCGCATACGGCCTGACCTGCGACAGCCTCGTAGGGGCCACCCTCGTCACCGCCGACGGTAAAACCGTGAACTGTGACAAGTCCGAGCATTCCGACCTCTTCTGGGCACTGCGCGGCGCCGGCAACGGCAACTTCGGCGTGGTCACCGAACTCCGCTTCCGTACGCACCCGGCGCCGCCCGCGGTGATGGCGTACATGACCTGGCCGTGGTCCAAGGCGGCGAAGGTACTGGCGTCCTGGCAGAAGTGGGGCCCGGTGCAGGCCGACGAGATCTGGTCCGCCTGCCATCTCGACGCCCGCCCCGGCGGCACCCCGACCGTCTCCGTCGCCGCGTTCTCCCTGGGAACGAAGGGCGACCTCCAGAACGCCGTGGACAAGCTCGCCGACCAGCCCGGCGGCCCCGGCCCCGCATCCACCGTGCGGCTGACCCCGATCGGCTACCTGGACGCGATGGAGGCCTACGCGGGCTGCTCGTCCAAGTCCACCGCGCAGTGCCATGCCCCGGGTTCGCTGCCCGGCCAGACGGGCGCCGGCCAACTGGGCCGCGAGACATACGCGGCCCGCTCGCACTTCTTCGACCGGTCACTGTCCACGGCCGGCATCCGCACCCTGATGGACCAGATCGAGAGCGGCAGCCGCAAGGGCGTCAACGGCAATGTCGCGCTGACGGCGCTCGGCGGCGCGATCAACCGCGTGGGCCGCACCGACACCGCGTTCGTCCACCGCGGATCCCGTTTCCTCGCCCAGTACTTGGCGTCCTGGCCCGCCAACGGGTCGTCCGGCACCCGCACCGCCTGGCTGGATTCTTTCCACTCGGCGATGCGCCGCCACTCCTCCGGCGCCGCCTACCAGAACTACACGGACCCCGGCCTCAAGGACTGGAAGACCGCCTACTACGGCCCGGCCGCCGGCCGCCTCGCCAAGGTCAAGCAGTCGTACGACCCGCAGCGGCTGTTCAGCACCTTCCCCCAGGCGCTCTGAGAGCGGGCACTCCTCCCGGGACGCATCCCTGACCTCTCCTCCCCCTGACCTCTCCTCTGACTCGCCTCGTGTGACGCCTCCTTGACGCCTCCTTATATTCCGGCAACGAATACGGAGAGTAATTCGTTCCTCCCCTGAGTTACCTTCCGTGGATATCAGGGGAGTGTCGGGGGAGAGCCAGGCAAGGGGTCAGGGAAGGGGTCAGGGGCCAGTCGGGGAGAGGTCAGGGATGGGGACGGCTACCGGCCCGTCAGGCCGCCAGATCCCTGTCACGACGCTCGTCGCGTCCCTGCGGCACCGCTGAGCCCGTGGCCACGAACCGGCCGTCCTCCGCGCCCACTTCGCCCTCCGCCGCGGCGCCCGGCGCCACCACCAGCCACCTGACCGGCGACCGCCCGACAGCCGTCATCAGCGGTACGAGCATCGCCTGCGCCAGCGGCGCCAGCAGCAGCGCGACGGCGGTCCCCAGCGCGAACCCGCCCACCACATCGGTCGGGTAGTGCACGCCCATGTAGACCCGGCAGAAGCCCTCTGCCAACGCCAGCGCGATCCCGGCCAACCCGTACTTCCGATGGGCGACGAAGAGTCCGACACCCACCGCCATCGTCAGCGTCGCGTGATCACTCACAAACGAGAAGTCGCTCTTCCCGGGGATCAGCACTTCCAGCCCGGCGTGGTCCTTGAACGGCCGCGGCCGCTCGACGAAGTTCCGGATCGGAATATTGGCCAGCAGCGCGATACCGGCGGCCAGCGGCGCCCACACCAGACCCGCGACGGCAGCGGGCGCATCCGGCTTACGGCGCGCCCCCCACCACGCGATCAGACACAGCACCGCGAGCCCGGCGATGATCCCGTACTCGCCGATGTACTCCATCGCGCGGTTGACCCAGTGCGGAGCGTCCTTCGCCAGACCGTTGATGCCGTCGAGCACGTCAAGGTCTGGGTTCGGCCCCTCCAGGGCGAGTCCAGCCATCTGCGCGGCCCCTTATCTTTCGCGCGCGCGAGCGCCTACGTGTGTGCCAACCCCCCGTGGTCGTCGAGCGTGTGCTGCGTCAAGCCTGTTGCATCAAGCGCGCCAAGCGACAAGTTTCGCCACTTCGCCAAATCGCCAGTCTGCTACGCCCCCACGCCAAGAAAACGTGATCGCCGGCCCCTGCGTTCCAGCCGCTACCGGAAGATCACCAGGACGTTATCGAAGCTTGACTCATCGCTGCAGTTCAGGGCCACATATTCACGCAGCGTTCGCGGTGGGCAGCGCTTTTGCGCCATCCGACGTGACCCGGGTGGCACCGATGTAGTCGGGCGTATCGATCTTGTCGAACCGGATGACGGCCCCCGTGTAGGGCGCATTGATCATGTAGCCGCCCCCCACATACAACCCCACGTGATGAATCGACCGCGGATCGTTCAGGTCGTACGCGAAAAACACCAGGTCACCCGGGAGCAGCTCATCCCGCTTGGGATGCGGCCCGGCGTTCCACTGATCGTTCGCCACACGCGGCAGCTCGATGCCCACGGTGTGGTACGCGGCCTTGGTCAGCCCGGAACAGTCGAACCGCCCGCCCTGCTCAGCTGTCCCGTTTCCGCCCCACAGATACTTCGTACCCAGCCGCTCCTGCGCGAAGTAGATCGCCGCAGCGGCCTGCTTGGAGGGCGCCACCCGTCCCACCGGCGCCTCAAAACTCTTCGCCAGCGTCGTGATCGTCTTCACGTAGTTCTGCGTCTCACGGTACGGCGGCACACCGTTGTACTGGATCACCCGGTACGCCCCCGCGTTGTACGCCGCGAGCATGTTGTGCGTGGCGTTGCCCGGTGCGTCCTTCACATATTTCGCCAGCTCACAGTCGTACGAGGCGGCCGACGGGATCGCGTCCTCCGGGTCCCACACATCCCGCTTCCCGTCCCCGTTCCCATCCACCCCGTGCGTCTGCCACGTCCCCGGAATGAACTGCGCGATCCCCTGCGCGGCCGCCGGGCTCTGCGCCTTCGCGTTCCAGCCGCTCTCCTGGTAGAGCTGGGCCGCGAGGAGAGCGGGGTTGATCGCCGGGCAGAGCGTCCCCCACTTCTGCACCAGTGACTGATACGCGGCGGGCACGGCGCCCTTCGCCAGCCCCACCGCCCGCCCGCCGGCCCCGGCCAGCCCCGCCGCGGCCGTGTACGTACCGATCACGAGCAGCCCGAGCAGGCCGAGCACCAGCCCGACCCCGATCCCACCGGCAACCCAGTATTTCCGCACTCCCCAACCCTCCCCCATTCAGGTGCCGTTCACTGCCGTTTCGACGTGCCGAGCGCGACTTCCGGCCGCACGGCGGGCCGCACGACGGCGCATGGAGCGGCGCGGGGGCTCGGTGCCGGGGCCCACCCGCGCACAAGATCACGTGCGCATGCACGACACTGGCTGCAGACACCTAAGACAGGAAGCGCCCCATGGACCCGAACAACCAGAAGCAGATGAGCCGCCACCTGTGGTGGCGCGTGGCGTACTTCCTGTTCGCGATCCACCTCATCGCGCTCGTGATGATCTGGGCCATGTCACACGCCCCGAAGTAAGCACCGCGCCGCTTCCCCGAGTCCCCCGAGCTCGAACCAGACCGACTTCCCGGGCCCCGGTCCGTACCGGCACACGCCCCACTCCGCGGCACACTCCGCGATCAGCACCAGCCCCCGCCCGCTCTCCGCGTCCGCCGCGAGACAGTGCACGGCGGGCAGTCCGGGCGCCGCGTCATGGACGAGCACCCGCAGCGTGCCGGGCCCCCGCCACTCGACGTACAGCGTCACCGGCTCCGCGCACCCACTCCCCCGGCACGCGTCGACGGCGTTCGTGACCGCCTCGGACGTCAGCAGCAGCGCGATATCCGCGAGATCGTCCCGCCGAGCGGTGCGGAGCGACGTACGGACCGCCTCTCTGGCCGTACGGACCCACCCCGGGTGAGGCGGGAAGACGAGGGAGAAGTCGGCGGTCGTGGGCACGGTCATGGGGCCTCACTTCTGGCGATGCCGTCGCTGAGGTCTTCGACGGTAGGGAGTTCCGTTTAGCTAGCGCAACTAAATCGCGCAAGTTGCCCCCATCGAGTGGACCAACTCCCACGCGAGCGGGCAGACTTCGCGTGATCGACGGAGGGGAATCAGCGATGGGGCTACGGACCAATCCGAGTCAGCGTCAGCTACGCCTCGGCGAAGAGCTGCGCAAACTTCGCGAGGCCAGTGGCCTGTCCGCCACCGAGGCGGGAGCTCACGCCGGGCTGGGACGAGCCCACATGAGCCATATCGAAACGGGACGTACAGCCATCCCCGAGAGCAAGCTGCGCACCTTGGCTCGGGTCTACGGTTGCGCTAGCCAGCCCTATGTTGAGGCATTGGTGGCCATGAGCAACGCCACCGGCAAGGGCTGGTGGTCGGCGTACAGGAAAACGCTTGACCAGCGGGTTCTCGACCTGGCAGAGCTGGAGTCGGCTGCCTCCGTACACCGCACCTTCGACTGGCTGTATGTGCCGGGGCTACTCCAGACCGAGGCGTACATGCGCGCCCTGTTCAGCAGCGGGCATCCGGTCGCAGACAGCCAGACCCTGGATACGTACGCCGAGTTCAGGCTGAGTCGCCAACAGGTGCTCGACGTCGACAAGCCGCCGACACTGCACGCGGTGATCCATGAGGCGGCCTTTCACATGCGCTTCGTGGACACCGCGATCATGCGCAGCCAGCTCACCCATCTCATCGAGATGGCCAAGTTGCCGCACGTGCACATCCAGATCCTGCCGTTCAAGGCCACCACCTACCCCGATGCAATGGGAGCCCCTTTCGTCATTCTGGAACCCGCAGCGCCTGAACTGAGCGCGGTGTACATCGAGCACCCGGTGTCGGCGCTGTTCCTGGACGATCCGTCGCAGCTGGCCCAGTACAACGACGCCTTCGAGAGCCTCAGTTCCTCCGCCCTTGCCCCGATCACAGCTTGCCCCGAACGCGTGACCTATGCGAAGACAGAATCACTCGGGCTCGTGCAGCACTTGCTCTACGTCCTGTGAGAAGGGAACCCATATCCATGCCCAGTTGGCAGAAATCGAGCTACAGCAGCGGCAACGGCAGCTCCAACTGCGTCGAGGTGGCAACCGGCCCGGACGGGGTAATCCACTTCCGCGAGAGCGACCGCCCAACTGACGTCGCCCTGGCGGACCGCCCCACCTGGGGCCACTTCCTCGCCCACCTGAAGCAAAACCCGTAAGGAACTCCCCATGGCCCTCGACTGGATCAAGGCAACCGACGACCCGACCGCCCCCGAATACATCGAGATCGCGTTCGGCGAGGGCGACGACAGCGACAACGTGTACCTGCGCACCAACACCGAACCGGACAACATCGTCACCACCACCCGCACCAAGTGGGACGCGTTCGTACTCGGCGTGAAAGCAGGCGAGTTCGACCACTTCGTCGGGCTCTGACTCCGCAAGCGAACATTGCTCAGCGTTACCGACCGTGATACACACGGTGAGACTGAAAAGAAAGCCGCCAAGTCGACATCCCAATGACGTCTTCGTCGGCGAAGATAGAAGCTGACCTGCGCTGTCCGGCGCGGGGCGCAACTACCCACACAAGGCGGTGAGTTCACACATGTTCCTCGCAGCACCCGACAAAGGCGATATCACCACCATCATCGGTGGAATCGCCCCGAGCTGGGGGCCGTTCGGGAGCCTGGGCACGGAAGCCCGCGTGATGATCGAAGTGGTCATGGCGATCGCGATCCTGCTGTGCCTCGGCATCGCGATCTGGGGCGCGGCCAAACAACGTATCGGCGCCACCGCACTGCGCGACACGTTCAGCGCCGAACAGGGCAAGGGCCTGATCGTGGCCGGCCTGACCGGCGTCTTCATCATCGGTTCCCTGGGGACGCTGTTCACCATCGTCTACGGGATGGCGGTCTAGCCCGCCGCCAACCGCCAGGCCCGTCAGCCGGACCCGCCGGACCACGCCCCCTGCACGCGGCCGTCCCGGCGCCATTCCGGCGCCGCCCCCATGCGCCCCCTGCCCGCCACCTCTCCGCCGCCCTGTGCCTCCACCCACCCCCACATGCCCCACCTCCCCTGCCGAGGCCCCATGCCGACCCCCACTCACCCCGGCCCGACAGGCCCTTCGTCATGCCTCCGGCACCCCCGCGACCAGCACGTCGGTTGGGTCGGTCGCCGCGTGGGGACAGGAGGTTCCGGAGAGAAGAAGGCGACGGCGGACGCGGGAGCAGGCGATGGGCACAAATACCTCAAAGTCTCCCATTCGCCGCGCCCGTTCAGCATCTGAGGAACCGTCACCGTGACAAGTACTCGTACCACTTCGCCCGTGCCGCCGCCCACGCGGCTACGGTCATATGAGGGCGGCACAACAACGGCAGCGGCGGCGATGCCGGCAGAGGGGGCACAGGCGCGATGACTCTCAACGACGACGGCGGCTACGGCGGCGAGAGCCACCGCGGTCACGGAACGGGCCAGACGCGTACGAGACTTCCCGACGGCGAGAGTGACGTCTACGGCTCGGGACGTCGGTCCCGCGCCGGCATGTCCAGCCGGAACCTCGTCACGATCGTCGGCGTGGTGGTGCTGCTGATAGCCGCGATCGCGTTCGCCAACCGGGGCGGGAGCGGCGGCGAGTCGACGTCGAGCGATTCCGCCAAGGACGCGGACGCCCAGCCGACCGCCCCTACGGGCACCAAGCCGGTCAACGGCAAGACGGGCGGCATCGCTTCGGGCTTCGCCAAGACGGAGCAGGGGGCGCAGTCGGCGGCGGCGAATTATGCGGTGGCGTTGGGCTCCGAGCAGATGTTCAAGGTGAGCAGCCGCCATCAGGTCGTGGACGCGGTCTACGCACCCGATGCCGCTGCGAAGCTGAAAGGCCCGCAGGACAAGGCGTACTCAGCGGCATTCCTCCAAAGGCTTGGGCTGGACACCACGGGAAACGCGCCCAAGGGCAAGACGTTCATCTCGCGCACCATTCCTGTGGGCACGAAGGTCGAGCAGTTCAAGGGCGGCACCGCCAAGGTCTCCGTCTGGTACACGGGCCTCATCGGCATGGCCGGCACGGGCTCCAAAGACCCGGTCCGTACGGACTGGAAGACCTGGACCTTCGACCTGTCGTGGACCGGCGGCGACTGGAAGGTCGTTGCCGACTCACAGAAGGACGGTCCGGCTCCGGTGTCGGGGGACGTTCCGGCCTCCGGGGCCGAAGAAATGAGCAAGGCGGTCGAAGAATTCGGAGGCTTCACTTATGCCAGGTAGCCCGCGCCGCCGAATGGTCTCGATCGCTGCGTTCCTCGCGAGCGTACAGACCGCGGTCTTCATGCTTGCCACGCGCGCCGTCGCCGCTCCGAGCCCGAAACCCTCACCGGGCGAGAGCAACAAGCCCTGCGACTTGTTGATCGGCCCGGCAAAGGAGTACTGCCAAGACGGCGACAGCGCCGACGCCCCCAAGGCCCCCTCCACCAACCCCCTAGACAACAACCCCCTAGACCCCCTCGAATCCCTGGCCAAAGGCTGCGCCAAAGCCGCCGCCTGGATCGTCACCAAGCTTTCCGACGCCGTGAAGTCCACCTCTGAGGTCGACTTCACCAACGCCGCCTTCCTCCGCCAGTACGCCGTCGTCTTCGCGGCCTCGACGATCCTGACGCTCGTCCTGTGGCTGCTCGCCGTCGCCAAGCGTGCCGTGCGCGGTGTACGGCTCACCGAGGCGATCGGTGAGGCCGTCGGGTTCCTCTGGCTCACCGTCCTCGCGTCCGCCTTCACGCCGCTGATCCTCTACACCATCGTCTCGGCCACCGACGGCGTCACCGAGGTCATCGCGAAGGGGACCGGCGCGCAGACCGACACGTTCTTCGGGGCGTTCTCGGAAGCGCTCACCAAGGGCACGGACATCGGCGGCGGGCCGATCATGCTGATCGTGGTGTCCCTCGTCTCCATCCTCGCCTCCGGTGTGCTGTGGCTGGAGCTGGTGATCCGGGCCGCGCTGCTGTACGTCGGCGCGCTGCTCGGGACCGTCGTCTACGCCGGGCTGGTCGACAAGAACATGTGGGGGCACGTCCGGCGCTGGGCGGGCATCATGATCGCGGTGATCATGGTGAAGCCCATCATCGTGATCGTGTTGGGCATCGCCGGAGCGCTCTCCTCGGAGGAGGGCCCGAACGCCTTCTCCGCCGTCGTGTCCGGGCTCGCGATCATCATTCTCGCCATCTTCGCCAGCGCCATGATCTACCGCTTCGTCCCCGGCTTCGGCGACGAGATCGCCAACTCCCGCAACAACCGGATCATGCAGGGCGCGGAGAACAAGGCGGCCGCCGTCATCAGTTCCCCGGCGGCCCTCGTCTCCCAGGGCATCAAGACCCACAGCTCCCGCAGCTCCGGCGGCGACGGCGGCAACCAGGCACAAGGCGGTCAGTCCCGGCCCGCCGACTCCGTGTCCGGTGGCGTCGCCGCGCACAGCTCCCGCACCAGCGGCGGCCGCTCCACGCCCACGACCCCCGCTCCCCGTACGAGCCCCAATCCCGGCAGCGGCGCCCGCACCGGCAAGACAGCAGGAGATGATGGGCGTTGAGTACGCAGTCCCACCCGATCGCGCCCCGCCGCACCTATCTGATCGGCCGCGCCCGGCCCAACGCGATCGTCGGCAAGAACCGCGAGACCGGCGAGATCGCGATGATCATCGCGGGCGCGTTCGTCGGCATGATGTGCGGCCTGCTGGTGCCCGTCCTCCCGCTGCGGATCGTGACGCTCACCGGCTTCCCGCTGCTGGGCCTAGCCGCCGTCTACGTCCCGTACAAGGGCCGTACGTTCTACAAGTGGTTCGAGATCAACCGCAGCTTCCGCCGTTCCGTCCGGCGCGGCGCCGCCTACCGCTCCGGCGCCGTCGAGGCGGGCACCCGGCTCGACGGCCGGGAGGTCGAGATCGGGCCGCCGCCCGGCATCGGCCGGATCAACTGGCTGGCCGCCCCGTTCGGCCCGGACGAAATCGCCGTACTGCTGCACGCCGACCGCAAAACCGTCACTGCGGCCATCGAGATCGAGGGCCCCGGCGTCGGCCTGCGCGACAGCGAGGACCAGGAGGCGCTGGTCGACCGCTTCGGGACGCTGCTCAAGCATGTGGCCAACGGGGACGGCTTCGTGACCCGCCTGCAGATCCTGGCGCGCACCCTCCCGGCCGACCCGGACGCACACGCCAAGGACGTCGCCCAGCGCGGCGACACCCAGGCCCCCCGCTGGCTCAAGGACTCCTACGACCAACTCCAGTCGATGGTCTCCACCTCCTCCGAGCAGCACCGCGCCTACCTCGTCGCGTGCATGCACTACACCCGCGAACTGGCCGCCGAGGCCACCACCATGGCGCGCGCCGCCCGCACCCAGCGCACCGGCCTGTTCAGCCAGAAACTGGACCGCGACGCCGGCCTCGCCGTCGTCATGGCCCGCGAGCTGAACGACATCTGCGCCCGGCTCGCGGAAGCCGACATCCGCGTCCGCCAGCCCCTCGGCCAGGCCCGTCTCGCCTCCCTCGTGCACTCCATGTACGACCCGGACCACCCCATCGACCACATCCAGGCGATGAGCAAGCGCAACGCCTGGCCGGCCGAGCTGGACGCGATGGAGCCGACGTACCTCCAGGCCAAGACCCGCGAGTCGACGACCCGCGCGCCCTGGTGCCACTCCACCGCCTGGGTCAAGGAATGGCCGCTGACCCCGGTTGGCGTCAACTTCCTCGCGCCGCTCCTGGTGCACACCCCGGACGTGATCCGCACGGTCGCCGTCTGCATGGACCTGGAGCCGACCGAGGTCGCCATCGAGCGGATGCTGACGGAGAAGACGAACGACGACGCGGAGGCGAGCCGCGCGGCGAAGATGAACCGGGTCGTGGACCCGCGGGACGTCGCCCATCACGGGCGCGTCGACCAGCGCGGCGAGGACCTGGCCTCCGGCGCCGCCGGCGTCAACCTCGTCGGCTACATCACGGTCTCCGCCCGCTCGCCCGAGGCGCTCGCCCGGGACAAGCGGACCATCCGTGCCTCGGCCGGCAAGTCCTACCTCAAGCTGGAGTGGTGCGACCGTGAGCACCACCGGGCCTTCGTCAACACCCTGCCGTTCGCGACCGGGATCCGCCGCTAACGCCGCTGAACGCCGCTAGAGCCCCTGGGAGGCGCGTACGTCATGGCCATGTTCGACCCGCTCGGTGCCCTCACCGACGCATTCACCAGCTTCCTGTTCGGGAAGGTGGAGACGACACGGCTGCCCGTACGCACCTCCACCGGCCAGGCCCAGGCGGTCTATCTGCCCACCGCCGCCCCCGGCCTCGGCGACTCCGGCGTGATCATCGGCCGCGAGGTCTACAGCGGCAAGGGATACATCTACGATCCGTTCCAGCTGTACGGTCAGCAGCTGCCCGCCCCGCACTGGCTCGTCCTCGGCGAATCCGGCAACGGCAAGTCCGCGCTGGAGAAGACCTACGTCCTGCGGCAGTTGAGATTCCGCGACCGGCAGGTCGTCGTCCTGGACGCCCAGGGCGAGGACGGGGTGGGTGAATGGAATCTCATCGCCCAGGAGCTGGGCATCACTCCCATCCGGCTGGACCCCACCGCCGCCCTCAACGGCGGTATCCGACTCAACCCCCTCGACCCGTCGATCACCACGACCGGCCAGCTGGCCCTGCTCCGTACGATCATCGAGGTCGCGATGGGGCACGGCCTGGACGAACGCTCCGGCTTCGCCCTCAAGGTCGCGCACGCCACGGTGCTCAGTGAATTCGGCTCCGCCGAGGGGAACGGCACCCTCACCAACCGGCAGCCCGTCCTGACCGACATCGTCGAGCAACTGCGCCACCCGGAAGCGGAGTCGGCGGAGGCCATGAATGTCGACATAGACGACGTACGGGCCTGGGGCCTGGATGTGGCGCTGGTGCTGGACCGCCTCGTCGACGGCGACCTCCGCGGCATGTTCGACGGCCCGACGAGCGCCGGCATCGACCTGGACTCCCCGCTCATCGTCTTCGACCTCTCGCACATCGACCGCAACTCCATTGCGATGCCGATCCTGATGGCGATCGTCGGCGTCTGGCTGGAACACACCTGGATCCGCCCCGACCGCAAGAAGCGCATCTTCCTGGTGGAGGAGGCCTGGCACATCATCAACTCCCCGTTCGTCGCCCAGCTCTTCCAGCGACTGCTGAAGTTCGGCCGCCGCCTTGGCCTGTCCTTCGTGGCCGTCGTCCACCACCTCAGCGACGTGGTCGACGGCGCGGCAGCGCGCGAGGCCGCGGCGATCCTCAAGATGGCGTCGACGCGGACGATCTACGCCCAGAAAGCCGACGAAGCCCGCGCTACGGGCCGGGTCCTGGGGCTCCCCCGCTGGGCCGTCGAGATCATCCCGACCCTGACACCCGGCATCGCGGTGTGGGATGTCAACGGCAACGTCCAGGTCGTCAAACACCTCATCACCGAAGCCGAACGCCCCCTGGTCTACACGGACCGGGCGATGACCGAGGCCTCCTCGACGCTCACGGACGAGGCCCTCGCCATCGAACGGGCGGCGGACGCCGAGGCCGAGGCGCGCGCCGAAGCCCTGGCCATGGAACGGCAGTTGAGAGACGAGTCGAGCGAGACGGTGGCGTGAGTCGCGGATACGACCGGGGCCGGGGCGACGGCCGGGACGGACACAGCGGATACGGCGGACGGGACGGCCGGGGCCGCCGGTACGGATATGACGAGCGGGACGGCCGGGGCGGGCGCGGCGGCCGCGACCGCGGCATCCCGGACTCCCTCCTCATCGGCCTGCTCGCCTTCCTCCTCGGCCTGACCCTGCTGGTGTGGACGGCGACCGGCCTGGCCGGCCTCTTGGCACACGGCGCCTGGCCCGACCACGTCACCTACCCCGGCACGCCCACAGCCCTGCGCCACCTCGTCTCCGCCCCGCACAACCTCGCCGCCGCCTGGCCCGAAACCCCCAAGGAACAGCTCTCCGGCTACGGCCTGTTCTGGGGGATACTCATCGGCGAGCTGATGGTGCTGCTGGTCCTGACGATCTTCGCGCTGGGGACGATCACGCGGTACCGGGCGGTACGCGCGGCACGACGTGAGGCAGCCCGGGAGGCGCGCGAGACGGCTGGTGGGAACGCGGGAGTGGCCCCGACCCCGGCTGCTTCCGAAACGGCCGTACCTGCTCCCATCCCCGCCCCTGCCCCCGCCCCGCCCTCCCTCCACAAGACGGAGACCACGCCGCCGCCCTCCAACAACGCCCCCATCCCCGAACAACGCATCGCAGCACCCAGCCCGCTGGATGCCCAACTCACTCTCCCCCGGGTCGAGTTCGGCCCCGACCGCGCCACCACACGCGCCGCCGCCCTCGCCGCCGCGACCGCCGCCGAGGGCCCGCTGATCGTCGCCACCACCGATCCCGCCCTCTGGTCCGAGACCAAGGACTCCCGCGCCAAACTCGGCCCGCTGCTGACCTACGACCCGACGCACCGCCTCGACACCCCGGCCCGGCTGCGCTGGTCACCGACCTCCGGCTGCGAGGACATCGCCACCGCCACCGCCCGCGCCGCCGCCCTGCTGGCCCCCGTACGCCCGGTCAGCGCCCTGGACTCGGCCGTCGCGGACGCCGCCCAGACCCTGCTGCGCTGCTGGCTGCACGCCGCCGCGGTGGACGGCCGCCCGTTCCGCCAGCTCCACCGCTGGGCACACGCCACCGGCGCCGCCCAGGAGCCCGTACGCATCCTGCGCACCAACACCAAGGCATCAGCCGGCCAGGCAGGCGAGTTGGAGTCCGTCCTCACCGCGCACGCCGAACGCCGCGAAATCGCCAAGGAGTTGGTCGGCCGCGCACTGACCGCCCTCTCCTCGATCCATATCCGCGACGCCTGCACCCCACTTCGAGCAGATTCGCTCATTCTCGAATCATTCATCGACGAGGGGGGAACGCTCTACGTGGTCGGGGACTCCATCGAGGATCCGCGTACCAATCCGGGTGCGATGCCCTTGCTCACCGCACTCCTCTCCAACGTGGTCGAGCACGGCCGCCGCATGGCCGAACGGTCATCTGACGGTCGGCTCGACCCACCACTCACGCTCGTCCTCGACGACATCGCGGCCCTCGCCCCGCTGCCCGCACTCCCCGCCCTTCTCGAAACGGGCGGCACACGCGGCCTGCTGACCCTGGCGACCATGCGCTCCCAGGAACAGGCCCGCGCCCGCTGGCCGGGCAGCGCTCTGCCGGCCTGAGGGCGCGTACCGTTCCGGCCGGCTCAGCCCATGGGCAGCCCGCCAGACATGGCACCCATCAGGCTGTCCATCCCCGACCCGCCGCCCATCCCGGCACCATTTGCGCCCATCCCCGCGTTACCAGTAAGCCGACCGAACAAGTCGCCCGAGAGAGCCCCCTGCCCGTCACCGTCGGCAGCCGCACTCGGCAGCGCCTTGTCACCATTCGCGGGACGCGACGCCTTTCCCTGATCGAGCACCTTCGTGTTCTGGCGCGCGGAGACGGCCTCGGGAATCATCCCGCCTGCGACGTCTTCCTCTCCGTCGGAGCCGACGGCCGCGGCCGATCCGGCGCCGCCCAGAAGGGCGGTGGCAGCCAGCAGTGCCGCAATGAGGGTCTTGCTCGTGCGGTAGTACATCAAGCCTCCGTGAGATACGAGGCGCCCCGGGTGGGCGCGCCCCAGGGCCTTACCCGCAATCAATACCGTTGCGCTCGCCTCAACGGGTGATCTCCCGTCGGCGTCCCCTCATACCGGCCCCGCACGGCGCTCACGCCATCCGTACGTACTCCCAGACCGTACCCGTGTGGTCCTCCAGCGTGCTACCCCATACGGACGAACCCGCGCTTCATAGAGACGCTGTGCTCTGACGTTGTCCGCGTGCACCCACCAGGCGCTTACCGCGGTGAAACGCAGAAAAACCCCGCACCATAAGGTGCGGGGCTTCCCCACTATCAAAAATTGTTCGGCGGCGTCCTACTCTCCCACAGGGTCCCCCCTGCAGTACCATCGGCGC